>JARIBO010000007.1 GCA_029257405.1 Caryophanales bacterium | reverse complement strand
AATTAAAATAGACTGCGCATCCATTGGGATGTGCAGTCTATTAGTTATTAGCTGAATTTTAAATTGACTGCACTTCCCCACGCCAGTATTATCTAGATCGGGTGCAAAGGGTCAGAACTAAACATGTTCTTCTCAGCCAAATTATAGCTCCCCTAGTGCGCATTAAATTATTTTATTTTCATTTATTAGCGTAACATATTAATATATATTGTAAAGTGAGATTTCTAAATTTTCAGTTAGTTAATTGGTTTTATAAATATACTTCTACACCTGGCCCAAAAGGAATTCCAAGAAATACAAATAATAGTAATAATATAATCCAAGTACCTAAAAAAACGATACTATAAGGAATCATTAGTGCAATTAACGAACCTATCCCTGCATTTTTATCATAATCTTTCATATAGGCTAAGATGATAAGTATATAAGGGTTCATTGGTGTAATAATATTAGTAGATGAATCCGCAATTCTGTATGAGGCTTGAACAAATGCTGGTGAATAACCTAAATAATAAAACATTTTAATAAATATCGGCGCTTGAAGTGCCCATTGGGCCGATCCACTAAATATAAATAAATTCAAAACAGCAGTTAGTAAAACAAAACCAATGATTGCAGCAATTCCTGTTACACCAATTGCTTCTAATCCGTTGGCTCCACTAAAAGCAAGCCAAGTTCCGATATTTGTCCATTCAAAATAAGCAATAAATTGTGATGCTGTAAATATTAAAACAATAAATCCTGACATATCTTTTATACCCTCACTCATAAAATTTCCAATTGATTTACTATCCGTTATTTTTTTAGTTATTTTACCATAAGTAATTGAAACGACTAAGAAAAAGAATAAAATAAAAGGTATAATATTTCCTAGAAATAAAGACGGAACAAGCCCGCCATCTTCATTTGTTAGAGGCGAATCTGGTATTAATATTAATAGAACGATTAAAGCTATATAAATTAGTCCAGCTACTGTTGCCATTTTTAATGCTTTAAATTCAATTTCTGTCACTTCTTCAAACTCTTTTCCTTTTATACCTGTATATGTTCCTAAACGGGGTTCGACAATTTTTTCAGTAACTAAACCGGCTACAATTGTTAATACTACTACTGACACTAACATAAAATACCAATTATCAACTGGCGTTACGACGATATCTGACCCTAAAGATTCCATCACTTCTGTTGAAATTCCTGATAATAATGCATCTGCTCCAGTAATCATAAAATTTGCAGTAAAACCTGCACCAACTCCAGCAAATCCTGCAGCTAAACCCGCTAAAGGATGTCTACCAATATTATAAAACACCAATGCTGCGAGTGGCGGGATAATGACAAATGCCGCGTCAGACGCAATATTTCCTGAAATACCTGTAAAAACGACTGCATACGTTACAAGTGGCTTAGGCGCTTTAATAATTGTACTTTTTATTGCAGTTTCAAGTAAACCTACTTTTTCTGCTAATCCAATCCCTAACATCATAACTAACACAATCGCTAATGGTTTAAATGTGATAAAGTTATCTAGCATCGATGTGATAATAAATTCAAAACCATTTCTAGAAATTAAACTTTTAATATAAAGTTCTTCTTCTCCGGGCGGTGTAAACGAAATATTTAATAATGAAATCATCCAAGATAGTATAATGACTGCTAAAGCAAGATAGAAAAATAAAATAAATGGATCTGGCAACTTATTTCCTATTTTTTCAATTCTATTTAAAACTCTACTTGACACTTTTTTATCTTGTTGTGACATTTTATCCCTACCTATCTAAAAAATGTTATATTTACTGAATATTTCATTAATTATAACATGAATTTATTATCAGGACTCATTTTAAAAGCTAAGCTTCATTTAATAAATGAAGCTTAGCTTTTGTAAGAGATATATTTTTTTATTCTATTTTTTTTTTAGAATAATCATAGGTTTTTTGTAATGACCCATCTACTTTATATACGTGTAATTTTGTTTTTTTATTTTGGACAATCTTTTTTGCATGTTGAACGGCGTCTTCTTTTTTATTAAAAGTCTTAGTTGCTTTTTTCGCTCCCTTTGATTTCACCGCCCAAACATCAGCTTGTTTTATTACAAGTTCGTCTTCTTCTAGTAGTTCTGGATTACTTTTATATTTATGATTATGTTTTGTCACTTCTCCTTCTTTATAATATGCTTCTCTTTTTTCTTTACTTGTTTTTTCATACCATTTTTTTGCTTGTTCAGTAGCAATTGGTATCGCTTGTCCTTCTTTGTAACCATCTTCTATTAAAGCATTGGCAATATCGATTGCTTTTTTTTGCGTTGTTTTTTCAAGGTTTTCAAGTGAATTTGGATAATCATTTAATGTCCACGGCATTTAAATCTTCCTTTCTCTAATAACGATATTTTTGTTACTTAATATTCATTTTTGATAACAAAAAATGAACCACGAATTGTTCCAGCAAGTTTTGATTTTTGTTTTGCAAATTTGAACTTTTGTTCAAGTTCTTTTGGTATTGCCATCCCTTCTGAAAGTTTAAATCCTACAGCTCTCTTTTTAGGGTCTTCAACAGCATACATGACATTAACTACAAGCCCATCCTCATAAAAAACATATGCGAACTTTATATTTTTTATTTGAAATTGTGACGTTTCGAGTGGTCGAGCAAAAAATTCAATATCTCGTTCTTCTTTTAATATCCGTGTCACATAGTTAAGGGTATTTTCACTACTTTTAGCTGGTAACACAGTCAAAGCGTGGTTGTATTTATTCATAAAATAGCGTGCTTCATTTGCACGTAATCCTGCTAATGACTCAGCTACTGGTGAAGTTTCAAGTCCAACTGTTGAAACGTTTTTAAAATCTATAACATATGTCATTTTCATTCGCTCCCTTTTTTTCATTCTTTTATATGTATACCCAAAATGCTATAAAGTATACATTTTTTAATTTACCTTAAAATCAATCACTAAAGAATGTTATAATAATATATAATAATTACGATCTTAAATTGAATTTAGCTTACTCAAATAAAATCAGACGAGAGGAGCGATTAAATTGAAAATAGATGCAGTTTTTGAAGGTGGAGGTGTAAAAGGAATTGGCTTTGCAGGAGCACTTGCAGAGATTGAAAAAGCAGGATATGAATTTGAAAACATTGCTGGTACTTCAGCAGGTGCCATTGTCGCAGCTTTAGTAGCAGTAGGATATACTTCTGGAGAAATTGAATATGAACTTGAGAAGTTGAATTATAATAACTTTAAAGATAGAGGTCGCTTTAGTAGAATATTTAGCATAATGTTTAAATATGGCATGTACAAAGGCGACTTTTTTGAAAATTGGATTGAAGAATTATTAGAGAGGAAAGGAATAACTACTTTTGGTCAACTTATTACGGAATATCCAGAAGAAAAATATAAATACAAACTCCAAATAATTGCTACTGATATTACAAATAAAAGACTTTTAATCCTTCCACAAGACCTTAAGCATTTCGGACTTGATCCTAATCAATTTAGTGTTGCTAAAGCAGTAAGAATGAGTATGAGTATACCTATATTTTTTAAACCTATAAGAATTTCCGATAACAATGGCAAAGAACACGTTATTGTAGATGGAGGTGTTTTAAGTAACTACCCGATTTGGCTTCTAGATGATAATACGAGTAATCCTCCTTGGCCAACATTTGGTTTTAAATTAATAGAACCTAACAACAGATTATTAAAAAAAGGTGATACAAGTCGGATTAAGAATTTATTTAATTTTTTAAAATCTCTTATAAGTACAATGCTTGAAGCACATGATAAACTTCATATTTCAAAGTCTAAAGGTGATTTTGATAGAACTATTGGGATTCCAACTACAATTACTATTCAGGGAAAAGAAAAAGATATTAAAACAACTGATTTTGATATCACAAAAGAAGAAAGTAAGTTATTGTACGAAAATGGAGTAAAAACAGCTAGAAAGTTTTTAGATACATGGGATTTTGAAAAATGGAAAAAAGATTTCAGAGAATAGATCTTATGAGTAGAACTATCTAACTTTATCAATTTCAATACGTTTTGATAATACTTTAAATAATTTATTCCATAACGCTAACCCCTAAAGTTAAGCAATTAAATTAAACTTTAGGGGTCCAATAAAATAATTTTACTTTATTGTTCCACTAATAACCTCGTCCTTATGAGCGGTGAATGCACTGAGAACTTCATTTTTTTCTTTATCTGGTACATCGAAGTGATCGAGTGTACGAGCTAATACTTTCCCCGCAGCGTCAAATTCTTCTTCCGTTAACTTCATTGTGTAATGAGTAGGTTCTAAATTAAGACTGTCGTGATTAGGGACTGTGCTAACATACTTATATGGTCCTCCGGCTTTTTCACTTACCCATAAAGTTGTCAAAACCTTAAAACCAGGTTCACGCCATTCCTTATTTTCATGCCAATCCTTAATATACTGATTAGATGAGTTCTTTCCAGCAACCGGATCTTCTGCAAGTTCGCTCGCAAAATAATCAACGACAGCTGCAATATTATAAATACCACCGAGACGTTCGTATAACGATTTCTCTGACATGATAGTCACCTCCTTAAAATTATCATACCTCAATTATCTCGCTTCAAAATATTCAGGTATCTTTTAACCTTCCCAAAGCAATGCGATAAGTTAAAAATTCAGCAAAAGAGCTAACTAAATTTTATTTGTCTATATTTTTCAGTTTTTTACTTCTTTACTTTTGTGTTGAAATGGACATTTATGAGTAATCGGTTCAACATCATCGCCAATAAAAAACTGCTTCCATTCATTGTGCGTTGGATCACCGTAATGACTAATATCAGGATGTTTAGGTAGTTTATCCCACACTTCTACACGTTCACGGACTTTTTGACGTGACATTATGCCGCCCTCTTCAGTACCTGTTAAACCTTTAAATATTTTACGTGGTTGAAAACCAATGACCATTGCGTTTCCTAAATCTCTTGTTTTTCTTTGTTTATAAGCAGGTGCATTACCAAAAACAAATATCGGTTCACCGCCAAAATGAAAATCCCATAAATAATGTTCTGGATCTTTTGGACTTGTTTCAGGCCAAGGCGTTTTATCTTGTTCGTGAATATATTGCAAAATATCCCAAAATTGCTTTCGATAATCTTCAAGTGAACCTTCAATTTCAAACGGTTCTACAAAAACAAACAAACCATGTCTTTTGTGATGAGGATTTTCAAATAATGTTAAAAACATTTCTAATGCTTTGGGTAAATTTGACCAATCATTTTGAGTAATATATGCATAGCGTAAATCTCCCCCTATTTCAGCAGCTTTACCAAAATAGCAAGGAAATGTTTTTTCAGTAACGGTACTTTTAAATGTTTCATACTCTTTAATTAACCAATCAGGCAAATGATTATTCGTTAAAAAATCTTCTTTTTTTAATAATGGTGAATTATTCATAAACGAAATCACTCCTTATTATTTTTAATTATAAAAACATTCAAATACCTTTTTATCCTATCTGCGTAATGTCTTTTTCCTTTATTTTAAATATAATATACCCTTTTTATGCATACTAAAACTTTATAAAAAAATTAAATGTGTATTAATTAAAAAAGCCTATATAAAATTAATTACTCCTTATTAAACACATAAAAGGAGCAGTTAATTTTATACAGGCTTTTTCATTTCACGATTAATAACTTTATTCTTTATGAATTAATAAAATTTTTCCTTCATCCAATTTACCTTCTAAAGTGTCTATTTCTGATTGGTCAAATCCTATTTTTTCAAGTTGGTTTGTTAAATCTTTTCCTTTTTCTCTAAATGTGTGCTCTGATAAAGTTCCTAAACTATCTACATACGCATCAAATGTTGATTCATCTACACTATCAGGTACTTTTTTGTCTCGTATATTATCATCTGACATAACATAAATCTTTTCTTTACTGACTCCTTGTGCAAATAGCTTGTTAACTTCTTCGAGTAATTCAGTGTCATGAGCAAACTCCATTACTTTAGGCTTCATTGTTAATCCTCCTAGAGTTATTATTAAAAAAACTTATAGTTTGATCATTATTTATCAAGGTCTTCTTTACTAGTTAATTTTTCATTTTCTTCTATTTCTAACTTTTTAGTCTCTTTTAAGTCATTTATTTCCTTAAGAGATTCATCCTTAAAATCTTTCACTTCTTTTTTAATTTTTTTTGATCTAGATTTAGCATCTTCACTAATCATTCTCGTTTGGTCAACAACTTCTTCTTTAATTTCTGTAGATGTTTCTACAACGTCTTTTACTATAAATTCAACTTTACTTGCGATATCTTCATATACTTCTTTTGTTTTATTAGTTGTTTCTATTGTAAATTCTGCAACAGTCCCAACCATTTTAGTGACCTCATTAATATTATTCATAACTTTGTTTATTAGACTAAAAGTATTATCGATTAATCCTGGCCCTTCATTTACCGGTTTATTTGAATAATTTTTGCTTAACTCTTGAATCTCGTGCTGCAAATGGTGAGATTTTTCAATTGCCTTTTTTGAACCTACATTGATCTCTTTACGTAATTCTTTTCCAGATTTAGGTGTGTATAAAAGTGCAACTGAAGCACCTAAAACACCTCCAAAAAGTGAACCAGCAAAAAATATAGGTAAATTGATTTTTTGATTAACTGACACTTAAAACACCTCCAATTAATTTTTTAGGTTTTCATTATTTTTTAATTAAGTTAACATTCAACACCTTTGCTCCCCAATCTAATGCTTCTGTTGCTTCATCTAATTCTTTAGTAGAGAAACTTAACATATTAACGGATAAATTCTTTGTTTCTTGTTTTAACTTACTTGATATATTACTTAAATCCTCTAAACCATAAAACATATTATCTAATTTAGATGATTTATCATTAAAATCTTCTGTTAAATTGTTTACTTTATTTGTTAATAAAGTTGTTTCTGTTGTAATCGCTTCTGTTTGTTCTTCAAATTCTTCAACTGTATGATTAATATTTTTAAATGTTTCTTTTACTGCTTTTAATATTTGTACAGCATAAACGATTAAAAATATAATTGATGCGACTATTATACTTGCTGCGACTATTAATGGTATTGTCATAAAACACTCATCCCCTTTTTCGTTTTAAATACTAACAACTTATTTTTTTATACCCTGTCAAGGAATCTATTAAACAAATATATCTTTATAAATAAACGAAATACAATTTAATTATTCTAGATGTAATTAACAAATCTCTTCAAATATACTTTTCTTTAGCGTATATTATAGACGCTATACTTATTTAATAGGGAAGAGGTTTTTAAACATTTATGAGTAATTCAAATCATCTAAAAAAAAAGTCTTTAAGACCGAATTTAATTCTTACCTATGCAATATTATTATTTTGTGTTATTGCTTGGGGAAGTAATTTTGTAATTGGTAAAATACTAATTGATTACTTTGATCCTTATACCATCACACTTGTTCGTTTAATAGCGATAAATATTTTCTTGTGGCTCTTTTTATACAGGTATTTAAGTATTAAAAATATCCCTGTAAAAGTGTGGATTGGACTCGCTTTTTCAGGTTTTATTGGTATTACTCTTAATCAATATACGTTCTTTTTAGGGCTTGTTACAGCAAGTCCAGTTACATCTGCATTAATACTTGCTTTAGCTCCTATTACAACGTCAATTTTAACTTTTTTTGTTTTTAAAGAAAAAAGAATATGGAAATTTTGGATTGGTGGACTCATTGCATTAGGTGGTGTATTGCTAAGTGTGCTTGATGGTGGATCTCTTGGCATTGGGCGGGGAGAAATTGCTATTATTACTACAATGCTCACATTTGCTATTTTTATCGTCATGATACAATGGTTAGCTAAATATATTAATTCAATCCAAATTACTCTACTAACAAATGCATTTGGTGTTGCTTTTTTATTACCTTTTCTTTCGACAATAGATTATCAGCAGATTATAACGGTAGATATTAAACTTTGGGTATTATTAATTGTTAGTGGCATAATCGTTCATGGGATTAGTAATATGTTATGGAACCAAGAAATGCCCAAAGTTGGTGCTGCTAAGGCTTCTCTTTTAATGAATCTTGAACCATTTATTGCAATGGTAGGTTCTTCACTTATTTTAGGGAGTCGTATTTTAATAATTGAAATCATTGGGGCTTGTTTAATTATTTACGGTGTGATTCTTGCATTATACAAAAAATAATTGTTTTTGTATTTAGATTAAATAAAAGTATTGATATATTTTTCCAATAAAGTTAGTATAATTTTAAGAGGTGATTTTAATGGGTTTATACAAAGAACATAAAAATGAAATTATTACACTCCAGCTAATTTCTCAAATTTTAGGTAAAGTTAAACTGGAATATGCAGCACAAGAACCGCAGTGGGCTCATATTATTCTTGATATAACACCACGTGGGTTTTCAACAGGATTACTTAAAAGAAACGATACTCACTTTGAAATTGAAGTGAATTTAATTCAAAGTGTGATTATTATTAAAACGGAAGAAGAAGACTTAGAAATCGGACTTAAAGATGGAAAAACTGTTAGTGAATATTACGAAGAAATCATTAGCGGTGCGTCTAAGCTTGGATTATCTTTATCTATTCATACACGTCCACAAGAAATGGAAACAAAAACACCATTTGAAGAAGATACTAAACATCATCATTATAATAAAGATGTTGCTAGACAAATTCTTAAATGGTTCCAGTTTGCATGGGATGTTGAGCAAGAGTTCATTGCTCCGTTCAGACAAAGAAAAGTTTATCCTGGTCTTTTCTGGGGAACATTCGACGTTTCGTGTATTGTCATTTATAACGAATTTGAACCATTTCCAGATGATAGCAAAGTAATAGAGCGAGCTGCGTTTGATGAACATATGATTGAGTTCGGTTTTTGGTTAGGTGATGACACTTTCGAACATCCGACTTTCTTTACCTTGCCCTATCCTTTTGTAGAAGGTGTCGAACTTGAAACAGACGACTCATTCCCGAAAGAAAGTTACTTCAGTCCTGAGATGGCTGAATACATCTTTGAAATGAAAGATGGAATCGACAATACAGATTCCAAAGAAGTAATACGTTTCATGGAAGCTTCTTGTGTCAAGTCCCTTGATTATTTGAAATGGCAAGATACACATCACTTCTTTACTGAATTAAAAATGGAAACAAACAAAAAATAAAATACACGATGCGCCTTGATTTAATAATCTGGCGCATTTTTATATTTTAATATCTTTATCTTCTTTTTTCATGAGTTCTTTTATTTTTTTATCTTCCCATCTCGATCCCCACTTACCTCCAAGTACAATAACAAGGGAGTAAACTGATAAACCAATTCCCCAAGCTAACAAAGAAAATACAAACCATAAATCGTTAGAAGTCGTTAACATATTCAGAACAAAGTGTGCAATATTGACTGTTATAAACACCACTAAATGAATATAAAATTCTTGTAATTCTTCAACTTTTTTAATACACTCATATCTTTTTTCTTTATCTAATGTTTTCACTCCTTTTATTTTATATAGATAAAATCTTCTTGCATATGTTGAGTTCTCAAACTACACTAGATGTATATTTCTTTTAACCATATAAATGAGAACGCTTTTATTATCTTGAATTTTAAGGAGGAGTTTAAAATAGAAACTTATGCTTATTTCCAGATGCCGCAGCGCATTCATTATGGGCGAGGTTCTTTTGAAAAACTGGGAGAGGAAATTAAAAACAAAGGACAAAAAGCTTTAATTATAAGTGATGAGATTATGAATAAACTTGGAAACGTAGACGCTTGTATAAATAATTTAAAAGAACAAAATATAGCGAGTGAAGTTTATTTAGGCATTACATCTGAGCCTACAGATATATTTGTTAAAGAGTCTCTTGCTTTATTTTTAGAGACTAAATGTGATGTTTTAGTATCTATTGGTGGAGGAAGTTGCATTGATACAGCAAAAGCCGTATCTGTTTTAGCGACAAATGGCGGTTATATTGGTGACTACATGGGTGGGAAAAAAATTGCTCATCACCCTCCAGTTCCGCATATCGCTGTTCCTACAACTTCAGGTTCTGGTTCAGAGGTTACAGACGCAACAGTAATCGATAACACAACTACTCAAGTAAAAATGATGATTAAACAACCTGCATTTTTACCTTGTACGGCAATTGCTGACCCAAAGTTAACGCTAAGTTGTCCTAAGACAATTACAGCTGCAACTGGAATAGATGCACTCACCCATGCAATCGAAGCATATTTATCAAGATTAGCTCACCCCATGACAGATACTTTAGCGCTTTCTGCTATGAAATTGATTACTCAAAATTTAAGTAATGCCTATGAAAATGGTGATGATTTAGACGCTAGAGAATGTATGACAACTGGCTCTTTACAAGCTGGTGTTGCCTTCTCCAACGCTTCAGTTTGTCTCGTTCATGGTATGTCTCGACCACTTGGAGTAAATTTTGACATACCACATGGTTTTTCTAATGCCATGCTCCTACCTGTCATTATGGAAGCGAGTAAAGATTTTTGTCTTGAACGCTTAGCAGACTTAGGAAAAATATTTTCTCCCGAAGCTACGCAGATGTCGACAGAAGACGCAGCCAATTTTGCAGTTAAATCTGTTAAAAATTTATGTGAAAAACTTGAGATACCCAACTTAAAAACATGGGGAATTGATAAAGAACGGTTTGATCAACTCATTCCCAAAATGGCAAAAGATGCTTTAGATTCAGGTAGTCCCGCTAACAATCCATGGATTCCTACTAAAGCAGAAATCGAAAATTTATATCGTGTTTGTTATGATTACTCATTTTAAATAAATTACAAATCCTCAGAAAAATCATTTCTGGGGATTATTTTTACATTTTTCTATGAATTTTTTAAATAATTTTAAATAAATCGATTCATTTTCTATTAATGTTTCAGGATGCCACTGAACAGCACAAATAAATCGTGATCCTTCCTTTTCTATACCTTCAATGATTCCATCAGGTGCATTCATCGTTTTAATAAATCCTGCTCCAAGCTCTTTTATAGCTTGATGATGAAAGCTATTAACTCTTATTTCTGTTTGCTTAAAGACGTCATGAAATAATGAGTTTTCTTGAATTGAGACAGAGTGAGATGTATGATTTTTCATTACTTTAGGAATGCTATGATTAAGACTATTATTTTTTTCGAGACGAATATCTTGATATAACTTACCACCCGTAGCAACCGTTAGTAATTGCAAACCGCGACAAATCCCTAATATAGGTAGTTCAGTATAAGTTAGGACGTAGTTTATTAAATCTATTTCATGTTTATCGCGTTTTATATCAACTGCTTGTAAACCATAGTTTGGATTTTCCCCGTAGTACTGAGGATCAATATCTGATCCTCCAGTAAATAAAATACCATCTAATATATTTAATGTGTCAATACTTGTTGTAACCTCTTCAGTGATTGGTAATATCACGGGTATCCCACCCGCTTTTTCAACTGCAAAAATATAATCATTTGCGAGTAATTGCCATTCTTGACCGCCCATACCGAGATTTGTTTTAAAACCTACTTTTTCATCTGTTGAATAATTCGCACAAATGCCAATAACTGGTTTTTTACTTGTCATTTTGCATTCTCCTTAAATTATTGTTAACTAGCTGAAAGAACTGATTTAATAGTTTTGACAATTTTGAAACTCATTTTCAAAACGTGGTCTGATTCTTGAATAAATCATTTCGATTGATTATTTTTAGATAAGTTACTAAGTCAAAACTTCTTTCATTTTTTTACTTTGTCTTCCTCGTCTTTGTGCAAACAAGATTTACTTATATATCATTAAAGTGAATATCTTTTCAAAGAAGATAATATTTATGATTATATCATTTATTAATGATAATTAATTATTCATTTTTAATGATGCCACCTGTCATTCATTTATCTGAATCAATTATGAGCATCCCTATGCAAATGCCGCTTCTTGAAATGTTAATGACGACATTCTTTCAAAAAATGTTTCTTTAATTTTTTAATAAATGAAATAAAAATGGTATTTCTGAAATATTACTTTTTACAATTTTAATCTCATACTGGTTACTTCCTCGTGTAATGGATGAACTTTAGTTTTAGCACATATAGAAGTATTTAAATTTATCAGTTAGCCTAAACTATCTAAACTCTGGAAAACATCACATATGTTACTATTTAAATTATCTATTTATTTATGGTATGGTTATATATTTTTTCATCCGATCAACTTTGCAATATTTATTTAATCAGTGAACAATACGCGCTTGGTTGGTGTTTTTTAATCATGGCTTTTTGTATTATATTATATTTTGTGCA
Source organism: Caryophanales bacterium (assembly GCA_029257405.1). Taxonomy (GTDB): domain Bacteria; phylum Bacillota; class Bacilli; order Bacillales; family Amphibacillaceae; genus Pseudogracilibacillus. Next base: position 10,065 of record JARIBO010000007.1, on the reverse strand, counting down.
AACTTTGTTTTATAATGAATCAGAATATGAAGAAAAAAGTCTGTTTAAAATGCACAACTCAAAAAGTAATAATGAGTCATGCATTTTAGACAGACTTTAAGGTGTCTCTTTATATGAATTAAAAGGACCTAACTTTTCTAAGTTTGGTCCTTGTTTAATTTTTATTCTTTGTGTAATAATAATATTTTACCTTCATCTAATTTACTTTCTAACACTTCTGCTTCTGTATGATCGAATCCAAGTTCTTCAAATTGAGCTCTTAGTTTATCACCTTTTTTTCTAAAGATATTTTTTACAAATGTGTCTAAACCTTCTTCACCTATACCTATTGTTGAAGCATCAATTGTATCTGCAACTCTTTTTTCTCGGTCTTCATCATGTGAGACAACATAAAGATTTTCTTTACTGACTCCTTGTGCTGCTAAATTTTTAACTTCTTGCATTAATTCTTCATCAGTATGAAATTCTATTACTTTTGGTTTCATTAAAAATACGCCTCCTAAAGCTTTGTTTCATTATATAATATGTATAACCCTTTTATTTAAACTTAAACATTTTTTACTTATTTATTTATATTTAAGCAAAAAATAATAGAGCAAAATGATTTTCATCAAATTGCTCTAAGCAGGAGTCTTATTCTATTTCTGTATATTCTTCTATTTCAAATGCTTGAGTAAACTCGCTAATTACTGTTTCTATAGCTTTTAACTCTCCGACTAATGTTGGATTAATTGATTGTAATTCTGGTGTTTCTAACTGTCCCTTTAATAAATCACGTTTAGCATACATCGTATCTAAAAAATTAAGCGCTCTAACACGACGAAACGTTTTTGCTCCCTGACCACCCTGGCCATGACGTCTTCTTCTTTGACCATGACCTTCGTTACAACCACACCCTTGTCCTTGTCCACCGCGACCGCCAAGACCTTGTCCTTGACCGCCTTGACCTCTACCATAACCTTGTTTTTTTTGTTCCATAATGAACGTCCCCTCTCCTGTATACATTTGTATACTGTAACTAAATTGTATACCTAAGTATACAATTTGTCAAAGCATTCAGATTATATACACTTGAAGAAATAGCTAATTATAACAATATAAGCTAGATTGACTATAAATGGTTTTTTATTTTAATTGTTTCTATTGCTTGATCAATTGAATAATTCTTTATATTTTCTCCATATTTGTCTACCCATTCCGCTTTTTTTAATGTTTCCATTACATGACTTTTAATTCCTACGATAAAGAACTCTATTTTTTTATTTTTGAATGTGTGTATAATTTCTTCTAATGATGTTGTAGCAATCGCATCAACAGAGTTAACGCCTGTAAAATCAATAATTACCCATTTAATATCAGGATAGGCATTTATTTTTTGGGTAATTTTTTTTTCTAAATTTGTCACATTAGCAAAGTGTAATGAAGCATCCACTCTCATTATTAAAATTTCTGGATTCGTTTTTGCTTCTGGATACTGTGAAATATTCCGGTACATATTCTTATCTTCTATATAGCCTAATTCTACTACTTTAGGATATGCACTACGCCCAAGTAAAGTAATTAAAGAAAATGCAAGCCCAGTTAATATTCCAAATTCTACACCAATTGTTAGTGTCGCAATAAATGTCACAATCCATGTCCAACCATCAAGCTTTTTAACAGTTAATAAATACTTAACTTCTTTTATATCGATTAAACCATAAACAGCAACAATAATAATCGCTCCAAGTACTGTTTGTGGTAAATAATAAAAAAAGTTTGTAAAAAATAAAAGTGTTAATATAATAAAAAGAGCTGTCATAATTGATGATAGTTGCGTTCGTGCACCTGATTCATAGTTTACTGCAGAACGTGAAAAACTTCCCGTTACAGGATATGCGGAAAAAAATGATCCAATAGCATTAGCTAAACCAAGCCCAACTAACTCTTTACTCGGATTAATATTATAATTTTGTTTAGAAGCAATTACTTTTCCCATCGAAATGGATTCCATAAATCCAATAAATGATATTGTTAAAGCAATTGGTAAAAGTTTAATAACTGAATCAAAATTAATATTTGGTGTTGAAAATCCAGGTAAACCTTGTGGTACATTTCCAACGATTGTAACCCCATATGTCTGCAATTGCCCTAGGTAAACGACTAACATACTTAAGATAACAACTACAAGTGGTCCCGGTACGTTAGGAAGGTATTTTTTAAATAAAATTAAAATTAATGTACTTATTATTCCTAATATAAATACCACTATATTTATTTCATTTAACCTACTTAATGCCTCTATAAAAATTAAAAATATATTATCTGATTCAATATTAATACCAAGTAAATGCTCTAACTGACTAAAACTAATAATAACTGCTGCAGCCGATATAAACCCACTCATTACGGCATGCGAGATAAAGTTCACTATAAAACCAAGTCTTAAAAAACCTAATAAAAATTGAATTAATCCGATTAATAACATAAGTAATAAAACAAGTGAAATATATTCTTCTGTACCAGGATCAGCTAATGTTGAAACGCCTGAAAACACAATGATAGAAACGAGTGCGACAGGCCCTACAGATAACTGACGTGACGTTCCAAAAAGTGCATAAATAATTGCTGGTATCGTAGCTGCATATAACCCAATAACGGGTGGTAATCCTGCTAACATCGCATAAGCCATTCCTTGAGGAATAAGCATAATTGCCACAATTAGCCCAGCTAAAAAATCTTTTTTAAAATAACTTTTTTTATAATTAGCTAGCCACCCGATTGCGGGGATATATTTTCTTAGCATGTGGTAATCCCCTTTAATTTATTTTTTAATGTTTTTATTTATCATTTATTATAACATGCAATTTTACATTTAATTTTTAAATGAATCAGGCACTGGCTCTGATATACGACCAATTAACCATTTTTTCCATGTTTTTTTCCAATCCAATGACAAACTCAAACAATAAATTCTAAAGTATAATGGCGGATGTAATTGAAATTGAAATTCGATTAAGCGAGAAAACCAATTACCTCTTTCTATACTCGCTTTTCTTTTTACTTCTTTAGCATCCCCCATTTTATATTTAATTACTTTTTTTAATGCATTATCTTGTGCATTACCTAAATCTATTAATCCTTGCGCCATTTGATACCTTCCCCCGTCAAGTAATTTCGCCCCCATATAGTCTGCTCGCATTTCTGTTCGCTGTGTAAAAAACGATATATAGGATGAAAACAAAATCATAACAAAATAAATGAGTGGTATTAAAATAAATATATTTCCAAATAATAGTTTAAGCTCAGAATAAAAGATAAAAATTATTCCACCTAATAGAACGAAAAATGATATTCTTACTACTTGATTTACAATGACATCACGATTTTTAACGTGGGCTGCTTCATGAGCTATAATAGCTTCAATAGAATTAATTGGGAGTTGTGTTGTTGCTTTAGTAATCATAATTGCACTTTGTCCTATATTCATTCCTGTCGTGAGTCCGTTATAGATAGGTGAGTCCATTAAATAAAGTTTCGTATTTGAAATTCCAGCTTTTGCAAATATTATTTTAGCGCGATTATATAAATCCCCTTCGATTATTTCCACAGCGTCAGTTCCTGCAATAATCACTTTATCAGAAACAAACATATTAAATACCCACAAAAATAAAATAATAATAATCATTGTAGATATATTCATATCTAGCCAAATGAAAATAAACAATAAAATCACATAAGCAGATATACCTTTTAGAGCAATCGCAAAATAGCCTTTCCAAAATAGTCGTTTTAGCGTTTTTGGATGAGACATTGGTAATACTTTATTATAATTACTAGTTTGTTTAGTTTCTGAATATTTTTCAAATATATACTGCCATTCATTAATTTTTTCTGGTGTAATATAAATATTTTCTCCAGGAAAAGATAAGCGTAAGGTTGGTTCAAAAGCTGTAGTATAATCTTGATTTGCAGACATAAAAGTAAAAAATGAATGGAGCTTTAATAAATCTGGTTTTGATTCTCTTGTGACACTTTTAACATCTTCGATTGGTAAATTTCTCGAATTAAACGGAGATATAATAAATATTCTTTCTTCGTCTGGAAGAAAATATATATGCGTTGATATAAAATTACCGATTCGAATAACTGATTCTCCTAAAATCCCAATTAATCCGATAACAAGGATAAATTTTAAAAGTCCATAAGTTTCTGGAGCTATAAATAAAAATAAAACAGCACCAATACTCACACTAATTGTAAGCATTAAATCTATCAGAATACGCTTATAATCTTTTTTTTGAGGTACAACAATGTATTTTGTTTTCTTTAATTTATGCTTTAGTTCATTTCCAATATCTCTTTTATTTTTATTTATAATCATTTTTATATTTAAATATATTGTCGCAGATAAACTTATTAATACAAATGCTTCTATAAAACTACGCGTCTCAAATAAATAAATTGATAACCTCATTAATAACAGTATTTCGATAATCGATCCAAATGTTTTTGAAAAGATACGACCTATTAAGATGATTATAGCTGTTATTAATAAAAAAATAACGATTGTCATCATATTCGGAAACATTATATCACCAGTCCTCTACTCTAAAATCATTTAAATCATTTCAACTTCATTAAGATATAAATCAATCTAACTAAACTTTAGCATATATATATTTCTAATTCACTATGAATAAATAGTTAAATTATTTAATCATTTTTTTATTTAGATGTTTAAGATGATTTTAAGGTGGTATATAATTACTAACACAAATTCTAAGGAGGCTATATACATGAAAGATAAAAACAAAGATAAAATGGATGGTATGAAAGATAAAGTAAAAGGTAACATTAAAGAAGCTGCTGGGAAAATTACCAACGATAAAAAGAAAGAAGCTGAAGGTAAAGCAGATCAAGCAAAAGGTGAAGTAAAAGAGAAAATAGGTAAGATGAAAGATAAAACAGATAGAGATCATGACAGACAAGATGGCATATAAAATACTAAAACCAACATTGTAAATTACAATGTTGGTTTTTTATTGAGAAGTAATTACATTGCTCCACGATAAATTGTTGTCGTTTCTTTTACTGATTTACGTTTTAATTCAATTGATATAATATGTGTAATCGGCATCTTCTTTTTCTCTCCATGCACTAAAAATATATTTCCTTGCTCTGTATCAATTCTTTTTACCTGACTTTCAATTGTTTGAAAGCTTTCATCGACGTAATACGTAATGGCAACATCTAAGCCATTCATTAAAGCTTTTTTTAATTTACGGTCAAACTCTTGTAATTGTGTATGATCAATTAAAGGTTTTTCCGCTTCATTAATAAATGTTGTATTAGTTAGCTTTCCTTCTTCCGGTAACATAAGTGAAACCCATTTCTGTGCGTATTTTTGACTAATTTTCATAATAAATTCCTCCTAAAATTACAGTTTTCTGCCTAGTTAGAACATCTGTTCTTATCATAACATTTTCAAGTTCTTTGTCAAGAACAAATGTTCTACTTATTCAAAAAAAAAGCATCTACGATGAATCAAGCGATTCATTGTAGATGACAATTTTTTATTTATAATGAACTAATGAATAGTTACGACGTCCCCTGCGAATAACTGTAAAAGTATCTTCGATGCGATCTGATTCACTTATCATGTGATCTATTTCCTTATTACGTTCACCATTTATATAAATTGCGCCATTTTTTATATCTTCACGTGCTTGACGTTTAGATGGTGATATTTTTGAATTTACTAAGAGATCAACTAATGTTAACTCTTTATCTTCTGTTTCATAAGTTGGTACATCTTTAAATCCTTCTTTAATTTCACTTAATGAAAGCTGTTTAATTTCTCCTTTAAATAATGCTTCTGAAATTTTAATTGCCCGATTAAGTGCGTCAGCTCCATGAACAAATGTTGTTATTTCTTCTGCTAAACGTTTCTGAGCTAAACGAGCACCTGGATCTGAAGCTGCTTCTTTAGCTAAATCTGCTAACTCTTCATGACTTAAGAAGGTAAAGTAATTTAAGAACCTTAACACATCACGATCATCTGTATTGTACCAAAATTGATAAAATTCATAAGGGGATGTTTTTTCTGGATCTAGCCAGACTGCTCCACCAGCAGTTTTTCCAAATTTAGTTCCATCTGCTTTAGTAATTAACGGAACAGTTAAACCATATGCTTCAATTTTTTCATCACCTAATGAACGGCGAATAAATTCAAGTCCTGCTGTAATATTACCCCATTGGTCACTTCCACCAATTTGTAAAGAAACGCCTTCTTCTTTGTATAAATTTAAATAGTCGACTGATTGTAGTAACATATAACTAAATTCTGTATATGAAATACCTTCATCAATTCTTGAGGCAACTGCATCTTTTGCTAACATATAATTAACTGTAAAGTGCTTACCTGCATCGCGTAAAAAGTCAATAATCGTCATCTCTGATAACCAGTCGTGGTTATTACGTGCGACAACACCGTTTCCTGAATCATCAACATTTAGTAAATTACTTAATTGATTTGTTAAAGCATCTGCATAACCTTTAACTGTTTCAGCTGTATTTAATGAACGTTCACTTGAACGACCACTTGGGTCTCCAATCATACCTGTTCCTCCACCAATTAAAGCAATCGGTTTATGACCTGCATCTTGAAACCTTTTTAACATTGTTACTGGCAATAAATGTCCAATATGCAAACTATCTCCTGTCGGGTCAAATCCGCAATATAATTTAACTTGTTTTTCTGCTAAATGTTTTTTTAATCCTTCTTCATTCGTTATTTGTTGAATTAATCCACGTTCTGCTAAATCTTGTAAAACATCCATCTAACTCACTCTCCTATTTAATTTAAAAAACTAAAAACCTCGTCCCTTATATTTAAATAAATATAAGGGACGAGGTTGTTTTTATCGCGGTACCACCCAAATTGTGCATTTAATTCTGCACCTACTCAAAGTTATATCGGTACTTACCGTCTTTTTTACTTCTAATAAAAAAGATAAACTCCAGACCGTAATTCAATTATAAATATATACTAACTCTCAGCACCGTTAGCTCTCTTTAATAGTGATTTATAATTTACTGCAATCTTTCTTCGCTTTTAGTTATTCTACTATTCATTCTAACTTTATTCACAAATAATGCAAACTTTTTATTTCAATTGTTAATACAACTACATGTTTTAGATGCTATATGATATAATTTAGTAATGTATTTAGAAGTATCTGACTTAAGTTTTGTTACGTATTTGGAGGGGTGGACTATGGACTTAAATAAATTCAAATTTAATTTAAAAAATAAGTGGGATACTGGTCAGATTCAAAGAACAACCCGTATATCATCTAAAATAGTTTTAAAAGTTTTCTTGTTTTTCATTATTGCAGGTATATTAACAGTTATTTTCACAATAGGCACTGGTGCAGGATATTTTGCATCGATTCTAAAAGATGAACCTGTAAGAAGTTATGATGAGATGAAAAATGTTATTTACAATTATGAAAAAACGTCAAAAATATATTTTGCTGGTGAAAAATATATTGGGGATATTCAGGCTGATTTGCACCGGGAAGAAATTGAACTTAAAAACATTTCTCCTACAATAATAGATGCTGTTTTAGCCACTGAAGATGAGTTCTTTTATGAACATAATGGAATTGTCCCAAAGGCCATTGGTCGTGCTATTTTACAGGAAGTTTCTAACTCTGAAGTAAAAACAGGTGGAAGTACACTTACACAACAATTAATTAAAAATCAAATGTTAACGAATGAAGTGTCATTTGATAGAAAAGCAAAAGAAATTGCTCTCGCGATACATTTAGAAAACAATTTTGAAAAAGACGATATTCTTGAAGCTTATTTAAATGTTATTCCTTATGGGCGTGAAGTGTCTGGTCGAAATATCGCAGGGATTAAAACAGCGAGTAAAGGGATTTTTGGCATTGAAGCAGATGAAGTAAATCTCCCTCAAGCGGCCTATTTAGCAGGTCTACCACAAAACCCTTATACGTATACACCTTTTACAAACCTAGGTGAATTAAAAGATACTGAGGATATTCAACCTGGCATTGATCGAATGAAAATAGTTTTACAAAGAATGTTAACTGCTGAAGTAATTACAAAAAAAGAATATGATAAAGCAATTGATTATAATATAATTGATGATTTTACAGATAAGAAAACCTCTCCTAGAGAGAAGTATCCAGTACTTGTTTTTGAAATTGAAAAAAGAGCACTAGATATTTTGATGAAAGAAGAAGCGAGTAAAGATGGCTATAGTTTAAGCGACTTAGATGAAGACGAAGCTTTAAAGGAAGAATATTCTCTCCGTGCTGATCAAGCACTTAGAATGAATGGATACGATGTTCATACGACTGTGGATAAAGATTTATATGAATCAATGCAAGTCGTTGCAAAAGAATATGAGCACTACGGTCCAGATCGTACATTCACTGAACAAGACCCAAATACAGGTGAATCAAAAACGATAACGGAACCTATTGAAGCTGGTGCTGTTTTAATTGAAAATAATTCAGGTAAAATCTTAAGTTTTGTCGGTAATCGTAATGCAACTGTCAATAACCATTATAATTTCTCGATGAATGCAAAACGCCAACCAGGAAGTACACTGAAGCCACTCGCAGTTTATGCACCTGGAATGGACTTAGGTATTTTACAACCAGGAACGGTACTTGCTGATATTCCTGATAGACCTGGTTATAATCCTAAAAACTATGGTGGTGCTTATTATGGGCTTGTTTCAGCTCGTGAGGCATTAACAAAGTCCTATAACGTCTCAACTTTAGATGCTTATAAAAAAATTATTAATGAAAATCCAGCAAAGAATTATTTAGCAAAAATGAATATTGATATAACAACAGAGGATGAAACAAATCCTTCACTTGCTTTAGGAACGAATGATATGTCAGTTGAACAAAATACAAGTGCATTTACTGCTTTAGCTAATGATGGTAAATATGCTGATTCTTATATGATTGAAAAAATCACAACTAAAGAAGGCGAGCCAATTTATGAACATAAAACTGAACCTGTTGAAATCTTCTCGCCACAAGCTGCTTATTTAACAATCGATATTATGCGAGATGTTTTAAAACAAGGTACTGGTACTTATGTTCCTTCACAATTAACTACATCAGGAGTTGATTGGGCAGGTAAAACAGGTACAAGCCAAGATTATAAAGATGCTTGGTTTGTTGGAACCAATCCAAATGTCACGCTTGGAACTTGGATTGGTTATGAAACTCCTGCATCGATTTGGTGTAATAATTGTAGCCTAAGTTATAGTCAAAGAAACCAAAAACTATGGACAAATTTAATTAATAAAGCAACTGAAATTAATCCAGATTTAATGGCGCCTAAAGAAGACTTTAAACAACCAAAAGATATTGTAAAGAGTAGTTATTGCGCAGTTTCTGGACTTGCTCCTTCAAAACTTTGTAGTGATGTAGGATTAGTTAAATCAGATATTTATGATGCAAAATACGTCCCATCTAAAAAAGATAATAGCTTGATTGGAAAAAGCGAAAAAACATCACTTGTTCTTGTTAAAGGTAAAGAAGTTGCCGCTGGAGATAAAACGCCAGGTGAATTCACTTTCTCAAGTAAAACATCTAATTATGCTTTTAATCCTAGCTTTTTAAAAGAAAAAGGATTTGATAACTTAAGTGATTTATCTGTACTATTCCCTCGGACTAATCGAGACGCTTGGAGTAAAATATCACTATCAGGTAGTAAAGGTATTGCTTCTAGTTCAATTAAAGATAACGGCAATGCACCTTCATCACCTAGTAAATTAAGTGCTAAAGGTCAAAATCTTTCGTGGTCAGCTTCTAGCAGTGAAGACGTAGTTGGATATAGAATTTATAAAGGTTCAAGTAAAGTTGATTCTACAACATCTACTTCTACTTCTGTATCTAGTGGAGACGGTTCTTACACGGTGAAAGCAGTCGATTTCTTTGGACGAGAATCAAAATCTTCTAATGAGATAAAAATTACTGCGAATAAAGATAAAAAAGCAAAAGAGAAAAAAGAGAAAGACAAGAAAGAGAAAGA
>JARIBO010000051.1 GCA_029257405.1 Caryophanales bacterium | reverse complement strand
GTAACTAAATTAATACTATCTGAAATTGTCATTTGTAGACCCCCTTAAATTACGTGTAATCAAATAAAATACCTTGGTCATCATGCATGAGTTCTTGTGCGGCGATTTTTGCTGATAATAAAACAATTGGTACGCCTGCACCAGGGTGAACACTACTGCCAGTGAAATAGAGATTATCGCAGTTATTTGCTTTACTTTGCGGACGTAAATGGCTGCTTTGACGCATGTTTGGCAATAAGCCAAAAACAGCTCCATGATAAGCATTAAACTTTGATTCAAAATCAAGTGGAGTTAAGCATGTTTCAGAAACAATTTCATTTTCAATATTTTCAAAAGCTTTAATTGTTTTTAGCGTATTTAAAATATAGGTCCGGTAATAGGTAATCGTCTCTTTATTCCACTCGTATTTAGCAGTGTTAACGTTAGAAACAGGCATCATGATATATAAGCCATCTTTACCAGGTGGGGCAAGTGAGCTATCAATTTTTGACGCAATATAAACATAAAATGAACCATTAGTTAGTTTATTTCCTGAAAAAATATCTTGCATGTTTTTATCGAAATCTTTACTAAAGACAAAGTTATGAACGTGGTCTACATCGTTATATTTACGGTCCATAGCTAAATAAAATACAAGGGTAGAACAAGAATATTCCATGTGATCAATTTTTTTATTTGTATATTTACCTTTTGCTTGTTTATTTTGCACAAGATGTTTCATCGCATAAGGAAAGTCAGCATTACAGACAACAAAGTCTGACTTTATTTCTTCATTTTCAATGCGGATACCAATAGCGCGTCTTTTTTCGATTAATATCTCAGTTACAGGGGCCTTGTAATGAACAGTTCCGCCAAGCTCTATAAATAATTCTTCCATCGATTTAGTCATTCTATACATGCCACCTTTAATAAACCAAATTCCGTAAATAAATTGGAGCATCGGAATCATCGTATAAAAAGAGGGGCTTTTAACCGGTGAAATCCCAATATAAAGTGTTTGAAAGCTAATCACTTGTTTCAAACGTTCACTTTTAATATATTGGCTAACAAATTGATCAGCACTCCGGCCCGTTTTTGTTTTCATGCCATCTTTGAGTAAGGCTAAATTATAAAAATCACTTTTTTTCCTAAAAGGCCTTTGTAAAATATGGTCCCAAGCAAAAGAAAACCCGAGATAAGCGTCATCCAAGTAATTAAAGAACCCCGTGGTATCTGCTTGACTGATCGATTCGAGTGTTTCGGTCCATCTTGCAAGATTATTTGAAACACTCATTGGTTGGAGAGGTTCATCACTGAAATAAACTTGGTACATGGGATCTAACATTTCCATGGGAATATAATCATCCGGATCACGTCCACAAAGTTCGAATATTTCTTTATAAACTTTCGGCATCATCACAATGCTCGGACCTAAATCAAATTGATAGCCATCCATTTTAACTTGATTCATTTTTCCACCAGGTCTAGCTTCTTTTTCGTATAAAGTGACTTGATAGCCTGCATGTTGTAACCTGATTGCACTTGCAAGTCCTGCAACACCTGCGCCGATGACACTGACTTTTTTACCCAATATAAATCCACCTCTTTTCATAACAAACGATACTTAAGAGAGCGTATCTCTTTTTACGATTTTATCACGTACTTGTTGGCCACTTAAAGTAACCATGGGCATGCCACCACCTGGATTGACAGTTCCACCAACGAAATATAAATTATCATAACGTCTACTATGTTTAGGTGATTTAAATCCTTTGTTCAGTTTTTTATCAGAAAGTGTGCCATAAATAGCCCCGCGGTCCGACCAGTAAACTTCCTTAACATCTTCTGGTGTCCAGATATCTTGTGTGACAATGTTTTTACGTAAATCAGTTAAACCCATTTTTTCAAGTTTAATTAAAACACGTTCAGCAAATTTCTCATAATCTTTTTTAGTAAATGGTTTATCTTGAATATGCGGAATATGAGGGAGTACTTTTAAATTTTCATGTCCTCTAGGTGCTTGACTCGGATCTGTTTTATTCACGTTTACAAGATAAATAACTGGGTCTGTAGGGAGTTTGTTTTTATGAAAAATCCGGTTCATTTGACGCTTTGGATTTTTTGCAAAAAAGAAATTATGATGACCAAGCTCAGGGTACTCTTTTTTAACACCAAGATGCATAATCAAACCTGAACATGATGGTTTAAATTTCTTTTTTAATTTTTTAATGTAGCGTTTCTTTTCTCCGAGTAACTGTTCGTAAGTAGGAATGACTTCCATATTAGCAATATAATAATCTGCGGTTAATTTAGTGCCGTCAGCTAGGTAAGCCCCGGTAATTTCACCTTTTTCTTTACTCAGTCTTGTAATGGCAACGCCCGTATGAAAAGTAACCCCAATTTCCTTAGCAAGCTTTACCATCCCTTTAGCGAGTTTGTGCATGCCGCCAGGAACGTACCAAGCACCTTGATCTTTTTGCATATAAATTAGCATATTTAAAAGCGCTGGCGCGTCGTAAGGTGATGACCCAACATATTTACTATAGTAAGAAAGCATATCCGCAAATTGTTTATTACTAATTCGCTTATAAATTGCTTGGTGAACGGTTGAGAGTAAGTCAAAATCTTTATATGTACTAATTAAACCATGAAGTTTTCCAATTTCCCTGGTATTATCGATACCTTTATTAAAATAACCTTTTTCAACAGTGTTATAAATATTTTTTGAGTAGTCGAGTAGTTTTTTATATTCCTTCATATCTTTTTTATTTAATAAAGGATTTTTAGCTTCCATATCTGTTAAGTCTTCGTATAAATCAATTACATTACCTCCAGGAAAAAATGAACGCCACTGGTGATTAAGTCTTTGAATGGGTACATAATCTCGCATGTTTTTATTACTATCAGTAAATAGTTTTTCAAAAACTTTTGGCATTGTTAAAATAGAAGGGCCAAGATCAAAACCAAAGCCATCCTGTTCTAAACGATTTAACTTGCCGCCGATATGGTCGTTTTTTTCATATAAGCTTACGTCATAGCCACTTTGAGCAAGCGAGATTGCAGCAGATAAACCACCGAGTCCGCCTCCAATAATAAGAATTGTTTTACGGTTTGCCAATTAGCACATCACCTTTCTGATATAAATGATAACGCTTTCAAGTTTAATAAATGAAAATAAGGTTATATCCTTATTTTAACAAATCATTATTCGGATTGATATAAAAATTTAATAATTTAATATAAAAAGCTGATTTGAATTCATTTATTGATGAACTCAAATCAGCTCTATATTTAAGATTATTTACCGCCCGTTAGGTGAGGAAACGGAGGTGAACCTGGTGGTGAATTATTAATAATATCAATAAATGGAATCGTGTATGCAAAGAGAATTAACGCAATGGTAATTCCAATCCACAAGTACCAGTTTTCTAAGAACTTAGGCGTTGGTTCAGCGTCAAGTTCTTCTTCGGCAACTGGAAATGCTTCTTCACCGACTGGTGCAAAGAATGCAAGTTTCACATAAATATAAACGATTAAGAGGGTAGCAATAAAAAGAATTGATCCTCCAACTGCTTGGAATATTTGGTAATAAACCCAGTCTTGTGCTTGTTCAGTTCCGCCATAGGTTGAAAAGTCTGAACGACGCGGACCGCCAACTAAGCCTTGAATGTGCATGGAGCCAGACATAAAGAACATACCTAAGGTCCAAAGGAGTGTTTGGATTATTCCAAGGCGATTTAACGATTTGGTTAATGTTCTACCTGTTAGATGCGGGATTAACCAAAAACCAACTCCGAAAAATGTCAGCATAACTGTTGTTGCAACAGTTAAGTGGAAGTGACCGGTAACCCAAATCGTATTATGCACAACTGCGTTCATTTGGTGGGAAGCGTTGATAATTCCACCTGCTCCACCTGGAATAAATGCAAGCATCCCAACAAATGGTGCGAAGAAGCGGACGTCTTTCCACGGTAAATGACGCAGCCATCCGAATAACCCGGTAAAGCCTTTTTTACGCCCGGTTACTTCAAATGTCGCAAAGAGGGCGAATGCTGTCATTAATGATGGTACGACTACCATAAAGGTTAAAACAACTTGAACAAATTTCCAAGTTGGGTCAATTCCAGGTTCTGTTAACTGGTGGTGGAATCCAACTGGAATTGAAAAGAAAATCAGTAAGATAAAAGCCATTCTGGCAAGTGAGTCACTAAAAATCCGACCCCCAATAATTTTTGGAATAACCGCATACCATGCCATGTAAGCAGGTAGCAACCAGAAGTAAACAAGTGGGTGACCAAAGTACCAAAATAGCGTACGTGTAACTAAGACATTAATTGTTGCTGTAAGCCCTAGAGACCAAGGAATAATTAAAACAACAACACTAATTGCAACACCAAGTGAAGCAATGACCCACATCGCCATATTGATGACGACCATAAAGGCAAAGAGTGGTGATTTTTCATTGGGGTGTGTTTTTTTCCACACATAAAGCTGGCGGAAGTTAACAAAAGCTGCAATCCAACTTCCTATAATGACAAGGGCGAGCCCAATGTAAAATAAGGGATGTGCTTTGAGTGGTGTGTAAAATGTATATAAAACGCTTGAATTACCTAAAAGAATCATAATGGTTGTTGTTAAAGTACCAATTGTCATGACCCAAAAAGCTATCCAACCCCATTTAAGTTGTTTATCTGAAATGCCGACTGATTTTCCCATTAAGGAAAACTGAAAGCCAACAATAAAGAACGTTGTCATAACAAGGGCTAAAATAACACCGTGAACGGTAAGAATTTGGTAATATCCAATGCCAAACGGTAGAGTAAAGTTACCAGATCGCATGATTGTTTGTAAAAGTCCCATCGTGCCTCCGATTAATAAAGAGATGATTGAGACATAAATAAATGCCATATATAATTTCTTTTCTCGTTTAGTTAAGATAAAATTGTCATTTAACGTGTCTGTGATAAGTGCTTTTTTCTCTTTTGCCATTATTCATACACCTCCAGCTCTGCAAACATTTGATGGTGCCCAATTCCACAATATTCATTACACACAATTGTATAAATGCCTGGTCTATTTAGCTGAATTTCATCTCGACTAATATGACCGGGTTCAACCATCATATTTGCGTTTGTTCCTGCGACATTAAAGCCATGGACAACGTCAGTCGTTGTGATTTGAAATAAGACACTTGAACCTTTTGGTACTCTCACTTTTTTTACAGGTTTTCCTTCATCATCTTTACCTAAGTCGAAGTTAAAAGATGAAGCGATTACATTTAAGACATATTGATTATCGTCTACTTTCGTTAACCCTAAATTATCTTCTTTGAAATGTTCGTTAGCTGAAACGTTTGCTGGATCTACCGTTTCCATCGCACTTTGCGGATGCGTTCCTTTCCAAAATGCACCGTAAGCAAGAATAGCTAAAAAAACGATTAAGGAAACAATACCTAAAATAAGCCATATTCTTTCGTATTTGTGTAGTTGCATAAATGGTTCCCCCCTATTCTATGAAATATTATCTCGTGATAAATATTGCGTAAACGCCTCCCCAACTTAAAACAATAAAAGCGCCTAAAATTAAAACAGAAATAAATGATCCTTTTAAACTATAATCTTTCTTTTCATCTGTGTTTCCTGTATTATCACCAGGCTTGTCTATTGTCTGTGGTTTATCAGCCATGTTTTTCATCTCCTTTCTGGTTAAAAATGTTTAAAAAGCAAAGATATATTTAGTTCACATGTTATGTGATAAATTTACTTTACCATAAAATTAAATTAATTTAAAGAATACACAGAATATTCAATTAATTAAATTAAGATATTAAAAAACGAGTCATTAGTTACATAATAAATGACTCGTTTTTTTAGTATTTAATTAAAATTCTGGTTTTGGGGAATAACAATTTTTGGTTCTTTTTTTAAAGATAAAATAATCGCACCAAGTCCAAAACTGACAATTAAGAAGCGAATTAACCAGCCAACAAATGGGATAACGACTAAAAGAGAAAGCATGATTAAACTTAATAAGAAAATCCAAAATATTTTTGCGTTAGACCAACCAAATTTTTCTTGGAACCAATAAGCAATCGAGACAGAGACAATAATTTTTGCAACATAAAGTGAGATAAGATAAAATGCGAGTAAAATTAAACTTAAAGGAATACCAATGAGTGTAATCATTATAAGTAACACAATGAAAGGAACTAAAATAAACGCAAGCGCTCCGAAACCAAATGTTTTAAGTGGTCCGTGTAAGATGTTTCCAGCAATATTAACCCAAAAAGTCCGTCTAAATAATCTGATCACGAGCCAGACAACTAATGCTGCTAATATGCTAAATAAAGCACCAAAGAACTTTGCAGCATAAGACGTTGTTTTTGTTTCTGCAGGTTGAGGTTTAATTTCTGTCCAATTTGTATCACCTTCAATTTCTGCATCTGTTGATAAACTGACTTTTTCTGCACTCCTATAATTTAAATCACCAGCAATCAGACCATGAACAGAAATGGATTCACTTGAGCTGTTTAAGTCACTGTTAATTACACCATTGTGATAAACATTAGCTCCGCCAATGAAAACATCTTTTTCAATGATGGCTTCTTCTTCAAGATAGATATTTTGTCCAACTAAAAAAGCACTACCGTCTGCTTTTGACTTTATATTTAAAGTATTACCAGCTGAATAGATGTTGTTTTCGACATCACCATTTACTGCCACGTTTTGTGAAGCTGTAAAGACACTTCCTTTAACTGTTCCATTAATGACGATACTTTGAGCTGCGACAAATAAATCGCCATCGATATCTCCATTAATTTCTACATTACTTGCAGCAGCAAAGGCACTTCCATTAATATCACCATCAATTCGAATATTATTACCTGAAAGAAAACTTGTTTTTTCAAGCGTCTCGCCACTTTCTAAGACGATATTATTACCACTCAAATTTTGAGCAAAAACCGGACTAATAGAAATAGAAAGTAATAATGCGATAAAGAGGGAAAGCGTGAGTATTTTAATGTAGTTACTTTTCATATAAATCACCTCTCTTATGTTAGAATATTCTTACTATTATATACCCTCTGAAGATTTAATAAAACAAAAATAAGTGAGTTGAGCTATGGAGTAACAGTTATGTGCAAATTTATGATAGAATGGGTAGTCTTACTTAAGTGGAGATAAAGTGATAGGAGGGGTTTAATATGATTAAAGAAAGTGTAACCTATGGTGTGATATTTTATGTATTATTATCAGCATGGCAAGCGTTATTTGAGCCTCAAATTTTATGGATAAATAATATTGGTTTTGCTATTGTTGCTTTGATCGTTTATTTAATCTTAGAATGGTTTATTAAAGTGTATAAAGCAAGAAAAAATAATAAGTGAAACGTTCGTGTTTCATTTGAAGTGTGAATAAAGTTAAAATTGTTTAAGAAAAGCTAGATTTTTAATCATTAAGCTTTACGATTTTAATCTCTTTTTCATAGATAAAGACTAAAGGAGATTGAAGGAAAATGGAAAGTAATCCTACACCAAAAAAATATGAATATTTAGCAGATGACCCAAATGTAAAAGTATTGCCAATTATGTTATCGGTAATTATTGGGGCTTTTTTTGCGATTTTAAATGAAACATTATTAAATATAGCATTAACCACATTAATGAAAGAGTTTAGTATTACACTGCCAACCGTGCAGTGGATGGCAACAGGATTTATGCTTGTGATGGGAATTGTGATTCCTGTTTCAGCGTTAATGTTACAGTGGTTTACAACAAGGCAGCTATTTTTAGGAACGATGATTGTCTTTACAATCGGAACGACAATTAGTGCAGCAGCTCCAACATTTTCAATTCTTTTAGTTGGTCGATTAATCCAAGCAATTGGAACTGGACTACTAATGCCAATTATCTTTAACGTGTTCTTACTTATTTACCCGCCGCATAAACGCGGAAAAATAATGGGAATTGTTGGCCTTGTTATTATGTTCGCACCAGCAATCGGACCCACTTTATCCGGCGTAATTGTAGAATATTTAGGTTGGCGTTATTTATTTATTTTAGTCATTCCTTTTTCAATCTTTTCAATTTTGTTCGCCTATAAATATTTAGTCAATGTGTCAGAAGTAACGAAGCCTAAAATTGACGTATTATCGATTGTTTACTCAACAATTGGTTTTGGTTCAATTATATATGGTTTCAGTGCAGTAGGACAGAGTGATGCAGGATTTTCTAGTCCAAATGTAATATTTACTTTATTTGCGGGTGTTCTCGGAATCATATTATTTTCACTAAGACAATTTAAATTAGCTGAGCCGGTTATTGATTTACGTGTTTTTAAATATCCGATGTATACCCATGCAGTTATTATGTTTGTCATTATTATTATGACGATGTTTGCTTCAGAAATTATTTTACCTATTTATATGCAAGGTCCACTTGCATTATCGGCTGCAACTGCGGGATTAATCTTACTTCCAGGTAGTTTACTTAATGGGGCAATGTCACCATTTATGGGGAGTTTATTTGATAAATATGGCCCGCGTGTCTTAATGGTCCCAGCAACAATCGTATTAAGTATTGCCATGTTTATTTTAAGTCGATTAAATTTAGAAACACCGCTTTGGATTATTATTTTAAGTTATATTTTACTGATGTTATCAGTGTCAGCGATTATGATGCCAGCTGAAACAAACGGACTTAACCAGTTACCAAAACGCTTATATCCACACGGAACAGCAGTCATGACGACCTTACAACCTGTTGCAGGAGCAATTGGTGTGTCAGTATTCATTAGTATAATGAACGCAAGACAACTTAGCTATTTAAAAAATGCAAATAACCCGACAGATGCAAAGACACTAGATTTAGCCATGCTTGCTGGGGTAGAGCTCGTTTATCTCATTACATTTATTATCTCACTCTTTGCGATTGTTTTATCCTTTGTTGTGTATAGAGCAACGCCGATTGAAGATAAATAATAATTCACTAAAAAGGATGCTTTCATTTTAAAATGAAAACATCCTTTTGGTTTTTAAATAGCTATATTTTTTTCAACAGCTTCTCTATCATTAAATACATCATCATCGAAGTTATCGAGTGCTTTTGACGTTAAAGTTCCTGCGACCATACTCCCGTTAACGTTAAGTGCTGTTCTACCCATATCAATGAGTGCCTCGACTGAAATTAAAATCCCAGCAAGAGCAACAGGTAAGTTGAGAGAAGAAAGAACGATTAATGCAGCAAAAGTTGCCCCGCCTCCAACACCTGCTAT
Source organism: Caryophanales bacterium (assembly GCA_029257405.1). Taxonomy (GTDB): domain Bacteria; phylum Bacillota; class Bacilli; order Bacillales; family Amphibacillaceae; genus Pseudogracilibacillus. The sequence goes on along the minus strand of JARIBO010000051.1, from coordinate 4,901 downwards.
TCCAAATGAACTAATACCAATAATTAACACAAGCGGTAGGATAAAACTAAATGTTAAAGGATCAATTCCAACAGTAGGAGCAATCATCACTGCGAGCATAGCAGGATAAATTCCCGCACACCCATTTTGTCCCATCGTCGCGCCAAATGAAGCGGCCATATTAGCAACACCCTGATCAACACCAAGTGCATTTTTTTGTGCGTTGATATTTAAAGGAATCGTTCCTGCGCTTGACCGGGATGTAAAGGCAAAGAGAAGAACAGGAATAACCTTTTGAATAAAGCGAAGCGGATTTAATCCAAATAAACTAACTAAAATAAAGTGAACAATAAACATAAGGAAAATTGCGACGTATGACGCTAAGACAAATTTACCCATTTGTAAAATACCAGCAACACTCGTCCCCGCGACAGTGTTAGCCATTAAAGCTAAAATACCAAACGGTGTTAAACGTAAAATTAATGTGACGATTCGCATCACAATCGCATAAACGGAATTAACAATTTTAGTGAAAAATTCAGCTTGCTCAGGACTTTTTCGTCTGACACCAAGCACAGCAATCCCAACAATCATCGAAAATATTACAATCGCAATAACAGAAGTTGGTCGTTCACCTGTCATATCTAAAAATACATTTGACGGAATAAAGCTTAAAATCCGGTCAGGTGTCGTTTGTTCTTCAACTTCTGATAAGGTTGTTTCAAGTACACTTCCACGTTCGGATTCTGCTTCTCCCATATTAATTTGATCAGCACTTAAATTAAATACTGATGCCGTTCCAACGCCAATTAATGCAGCAATCATTGTTGTTCCTATTAAAATACCAATTATCCACCCAGACATTTTACCAAGCTGGGAAGTTTTTTCTAAATTTATAATGGATTGAATAATTGAAACCATGACAAGTGGAATAACAATCATCATTAATAACTTAATATAACCACTACCGACAATCCCGTACCAAGCAGTCGTTGTTGTTAGAACCTCAGATTCAGCTCCGTAAATTGCTTGTAAAATAGCACCTAAAATAATCCCCAGCCCGAGTCCTGTAAAAACTCTTTTTGTAAATGAAAAATGCTTTTTTTGCATCCAAATAAGTAAAGCTATAAGTCCAAGTAAAACAATACTATTTATACTAACAAACAATCCAATCATTTATATTCCCCCAGATTTTATTTAACATACAATTCATATGAACTTAGTATGCTTAATCTAAAGTATCCGATAATTTACTTACTGTCAAGAAAGTTAGCTTTAATTTTTATAGTGGTTTTAACTTTATTTGAATAGTGATAAAATATAAGTAATTATTTAAAGGAGTGATCAAATGGTAAAGGTTCATGGTAGATTATATGATGATGAAAGCCGTTGTGTACATTATCATTCTTTTAAAGATATTGTCGCGATAAAATTTTACTGTTGTGAGAATTATTATCCCTGTTATAAATGCCACAATGAAGCTGTGAATCATCCAATTAAACGGTGGCCAAAAGAAACATTTAATTCAAAAGCCGTTTTGTGCGGTGTCTGTAAAACAGAACTTACAATCGAGACCTATTTAAAAACCGATAGCTGTCCGTCATGTGCTGCTCAGTTTAATGAAAATTGTCGCACGCATCACGCAATTTATTTTGATGTGTAATAAAAATGGAGGGATTGATAGTGGAAATTGATTTACTTTGGATAGGGATAGGAATTGCTGTCGCAGGTTATTTTATTGGAGATGGTTTAAAGAATTTTAAAAATCCAAACGCTAAAGGGATAAGTGATATTTTTGAAGATGATGATGATCATGAATTAATTAAAGAAACAGACGTGCATTACCTTATTGGTATATCGAAAGAAGATGCAAACCAGTTAATTAAAGATCACCCAGATATCCCACATATACTAATAAATAATAAAGTATATTATCCTAAAGTAAAATTACGTAAGTGGTTAAAAGATTTAGGAAGCTAAATGAAGAGGAGCGATAAAATATGAAAAATAACCGGTTTGAAGTAATCGACAAGCAAGGTAAAATATCGCAGTTTCAAATCATTCGGGATAATGAAACAGGTGTTTTGTATATGGCATACGGGGCAGGATACGGGTTAGGACTTACTGTGATGGTGGATCAAGATGGTAAACCGCTTATTGATGAAAACTGGCATGGATAATTTAAGATAAAAAAACAGATGAACCTGATTATCAGGTTCATCTGTTTTAAGTAGTATAAATTAAATGTTAGTAACGATAAATTGCAGCTACACCAGTATCTGAAGGCATACGTTCTTTTGGAATAACAACGACTTCGCCTTTTTGTTTAAATACGAGTTCTGCTATATCATCTAAGACATCATCAATCTCTGGATGATCGAGATTTGCATCTTCAAGTTCACCTGTAGTAAGGTTTATTTTACCTGGATGTATGCGGTCTGATTCAATTAACACGTGGCTAATTCGTCCTTCAGTTGCAGCACGCGAAACTTGAGCAATATCATCAGAACCTTCATCTTTTGCTCTTGCATTTTCAAATTTCTCAATTAATTTATGTGTTCTTTCGATATATAAAGGTTCTAATACATCCCACGCTGCAGTTTGTAATTCAGTTAAGTTCATTGCAGTGTAGTCTGTTTTAATTCCTTCTTTTTGTAAGTATGGGTTATGGCTTATTTTTTGGAAAAGTGGATGATATTCATCTAAGGCAACTAAGTATACAGGTAATTCCATTGAGCGTGAGTAGTGATCAAGCACTTCTTTATCAACAACACGGAAAAACTTCTCTGTTGCTTTATCAATCACATCTTTTTTACTACCTGTACCATGGAACATTGCTGATCCACGTGGTCCGCTTCCACCAATCGTTACTTTCTTTTCTGCGTAATCTTCACCTAAAGCTTCAGTAATTGTATTGCTAACATCTTCATCTAATTCAACTTGTTCAATCCCATAACGTGTTCCTTCAAAAAGCGAGAATTCTTGCTGATCAAGTCCAAGTAAATGGTAGCGATCTGCTGATTGGAATACACGGATTAATGGTTTAATGTGAAAACTATCTGCAACGATTGCAAGCTCTTCAACTGGACGTTGCAAGCGGTAAACAACACATTCATCTTCTGAAGCAAACATAGCTAAGCCTTCTCCAGCATGTTGCCAAAACTCTCTGTCGTTTTCAAAATCATAAAAAGGCTTCATTCGTTTTTCAATTGTTGGTTTATCATGCGTTTCACTTAAAGACTTTTCAATTTTTTTAATTAAATTTTTAAACCTAATTAAATCCTGTTGATTATCAGGTCCGTGGCGGTGGGTTGGTTGGTATAGTGATATAGATGATTCTTGATTTGTTAATAATAAATCATCTGGAAAAACGTTTACTATTTTATAACTCATTTTAAAAATCCCTCCATAAAATAATTAATGTTACTCACAAGTATTGTAATATCAACACTTGACTACTTAAGCATAGCACATTTTAAGGTTTTCGTATATACTCGGGTAAAAAAACATATTGACAATCTGATTTTATAGTGTTTAATAAAAGAAGGAAGTATAATATGTAAAATAGTTAATCGTGTATAATTAATGTTTCTTTTGAGACCCCTTTTCAGGAAAAAGGTTCCTGCTCATTTATGAGTTAGAAATCAAGATTTATGCTGGGAGGGGGATTTTAATGAATGAATATAAATATGGGGAATTTAAAAAACCTCATAAAATATTATTAATTACAGCTGTTATTTTAGTTGCATTTAATTTACGTCCAGCGATCACTTCTGTTGGACCCATTATTGGACTCTTACGTGATAGTTTAGGACTTACTAATATGAGTATTGGTATTTTAACGAGTTTACCACTCTTTGCATTTGCGCTAATGTCACCGGTTGTTCCGGCCATTAGTTTAAGATTTACCAATGAAATTACATTAGTTGCAGGCATGTGTTTACTTGTTATTGGGTTAGTGATTAGGTCTCTTCCTTTTACACCCTTATTATTTTTTGGAACGATTCTAATTGGAGTAGGAATTGCTGTAGCAAACGTGCTACTACCAGGGATTATAAAAGAACGTTTTCCAAATAGGGTTCCTTTAATGACGAGTATTTACGTAACAGCAATGAGTTTATTTGCAGCACTTGCTTCGGGAGTAAGTTTACCGATTGCAAGTCTTTTTGGCTGGGAAGGTGCACTTGGTATCTGGATTTTTCCTGCATTTTTAGCAATCGGGATTTGGATTTATTTTGTTCGAAACCGAACTTCAGCAGATGATGTTAGGCTTGTTTATGTAAAGGCAAATGATACGAGAATGTGGCGCTCACCACTTGCTTGGCAAGTTGCAATCTTTTTTGGTTTACAAGCATTTTCCTATAACGCACTGATGACCTGGTTACCAGAAATATTAAGTGAATACGGTGCGTCTGTTGAAACGGCAGGGTGGATGTTATCTTTTAATCAATTTGTAGGTTTACCAATCAGTTTATTACTTCCAATTATCGCGAGTAAATTTAAATCACAACGTGTCATTATTATTATTTTATGTCTATTAGCTTTTGTGGGATATGTTGGTTTACTGATTGGTGACAGTCACAATCTGATGGTTGCAAGTGTTGCTTTATTAGGTGCAGCTTATGGTGGACTCTTTCCACTTTCATTAGCATTTTTAGGTATGAGAGCAAGAACAGCTTTAGAAGCAGGGAAGTTATCGGGAATGGCACAAGCAGTTGGTTATTTACTAGCAGCGATTGGACCAATTCTGCTTGGAACACTTGTCGATACAACTGGTACGTGGACATTATCACTTTACACATTAATTATTATTACAATTTTAACTGCGCTCGTCGGGATGGGTGCTGGACGAGATCTAGTTGTAACTGAAGATATTCAAAAAAGGCATGAAGATTATGAAGTAAGGTAAAGCAATAGCATTA
>JARIBO010000050.1 GCA_029257405.1 Caryophanales bacterium | reverse complement strand
GGATTGTTGAAATATCTACTCAAATCCATTTCTGATTTATATTCAACATCTTCAATTTTATCTGGATTTTTAATAATTAACTGTTGATCATTAGATTCTTTTTCTATTACAGGTAGTTCATCTAAGCCTTCTAATATGAATCTAAAAGCTACATCATGTTCTATTCCCATAGATGGTACTGAATATTGAACTCGAGAATTTAAAATTCCCTTTATATTAGGTAATGTAAATGTATGATTTGTTATGTTATCTTTTTCTTCAATTTCAGCTTCTTTACCTTCTATTTGTATACCATCTATTGAAGCCATGTCACTATGAGGAACAGAAATAGTTAACTTTGCTTTCCCGTCCTGAACAGATAACTTAGCATCTTTATTAATAAAGCTTTGTGCTCCTGAAGGTTTATCTTCTGATTCATTCATTGCTTTTGCAGTAATATCATACGTTCCATCTTTTATATCTTTATACGTTTTCTGATCTGCCATTGCCGTCCATCCATTAACTGGCAGTGTAAAAATCGTGAATAATATTGCTAGTGTAAGTGCGAATATTCTTTTCATTTATTATTAAACACCCTTTTCTTTAGTTTTAGTTACGTGCGAAACGAAATTTGTATAAAACGAAGACTAAAATTGAACCAATTAACAATCCAAGGTATAATGCTATAGGAGTGTTATCACCTGTTGGTGGGTTTACAACTTCTTCATTTGATTCGCCTTTTGATGAATCATTATTAGTTCCGTTATCTTTACTAGGTGTAGGTGCTTCAGTCGTTTTATCATCTTCTTTTGATTCAGTTTTTTCTGAAGATTTAGCTGGAACACTGCTTACATCAAATACAGCTTGTGCTCCGTGCTCAGTATCGTATAAGTCAGGTACGACGATATGCATTTTCATATTAACAGGGTTCGATAAGTTGCTTGCCGAAAACTTGACTACGCGTGTATCTCCACTATCACTTACTACTTGAACTGGACTTCCTCCAATAGAAAGTGATTTGATCATATCAGCACTAGTTACTGTTAGTTGTATAGACTGAGCACCATCTTTAACTGTTAGTTTTGCTGGTTTAGTAAAATAACCATCAGCAATTGATGTACTTCCTCCGCCTGCTTCTTTAATTTCATAATTAATATCATATGTACCATCTGCAAACGCAGCTGACACATTATTTGCTGGTAGAGCAATTAATGAAATTATAAGTGCTATTGCTGCTAAAAATGTGAAACGTAAATTTTTCTTCATTCTCTATCTCTCCTCTAAATGATTATCATTACAGTCTTTTGAACAGACTATTAATAATATACCTTTTCTACTAACATATGTAAATGAACTTAACATGAACTAATCATTACAAACGAGTGAAATGTGTCTTTTTTGTGAACTAAAGCAAAAGTAAGTAATTATTATGTATATTGTATTTACAGAGTTTATAGCCTATTTGTTTTGAATCAGTATAATAATTAAGTATTTATCAAATTTACAATAAACAAGCGCTTAAAAAACTTCATTACGTGCTTGTTTATTACAAGGCATGAGGCATCTTTTTTGTATTAATCGAGTTCTTCACATAAACTAATTTAAGATGTGTATGTAAATCACAATTATTATTTAAAGGAGAACGATGTAATGGATTATAAAGAAATCACAACAATAGAAGAATGGGACGATATTTTAAATCAGTCATCAAAAAAAGATCAAATCATTCTTAAACACAGCACAACGTGCCCTGTAAGTACAAATGCTTTAGATGAATACAATGCTTATCTAAAAGAAAAACCTAACCCAGACATTGATTACACAATGGTTAAAGTGAGAGAATCACGCCCTGTTTCAAATAAGATTGAGGCGGATTTAGATGTTAAACACGAATCCCCACAAATTATTTATATAAAAAACAAACAAATGTACTGGTCTGCTACACATTGGTCAGTTACAAAAGCCCATATGAAAGCAGTAATCGATTAACAAAAATGCTCAACCAATTATATGGTTGAGCATTTTTTCATAATCTTATTTGATGAAATGTTTTCTTAGGGTATAAAGACATAATAAAAAAAGCTTAATTAATCTCTTACTTTCTTACCAAAATATTGATAGTAATCAGTTTCAATAAATCCATTAAATAACTTTCTTTTCTTTGTTGCTTTTTCTCCGTAACTTCTTTCAAAGTTTTTAAAACTCGTTAAAATATAAACACTCCACGATGGGTGATTTTGCATAACCTCACCTAATTGTGAATAAAGTTCACTTACCTCGTCTTCTTCACTAATTCTTTGTCCGTAAGGTGGGTTTGCTACAATATATCCATTATTTTTATTAATTGATAAATCACTCACTTGCATTTGTTTAAAATCAATTAAATCAGCAAGTCCTGCTTCTAAAGCATTTGCTTTTGAGATTTCAATCATTTTGTGATCAATGTCTGATCCGGTAATATCTAATTCGCGGTCATATTCGGCAAGCTCTTCTGCTTCATTAAAAGCATCGTCCCATATTTTTTGTGTCATAAATCCCCAAGATTCACTGTCAAATTCACGGTTAAATCCAGGTGCGATATTTTGACCAATTAAAGCTGCTTCTATTGCAATTGTTCCTGAACCACAAAATGGATCGATAAAAGGCTCGTCTGGACGCCAATTAGTTAATTTAACGAGTGCTGCCGCTAACGTTTCTTTAAGTGGTGCTTCACCTTGCCCTACACGGTAACCACGTTTATGTAATCCTGCTCCTGATGTATCAAGTGTTAAGGTGACTTTATCTTTTAAAATAGCTACTTCTACTTTATAAAGACTACCTGTTTCAGGCATATTACCTGCAACACCATGTTTTAACTTTAGTCGTTCTGCTATAGCCTTTTTAACAATCGCTTGACAATCGCTTACACTAAATAGTTTTGATTTATGTGATTTTCCAGATACAGGAAACTGCCCTTCTTCATCTATAAAATTTTCCCAAGGCAGTGCTTTTGTTTTTTCAAATAATTCATCAAATGAAAATGCGTTAAATTCACCAACAACTAATCTTACTCGGTCAGCAACTCTAAGCCATAAATTAGTTCTTGCAATTGCTGATGGATCTGCTTCAAAGATAACTTTACCATTTTCTACTTCTACATCATATCCTAAGTCTCGTACTTCTTGAGCTACGATAGACTCAAGGCCCATTGCAGTTGTTGCAATTAATTTTACTTTCATAATATATAGTCTCCTCTAAATTATTACATAATAAATAAAAAACCTTCTAGCAGCAATACTTTGCTGTTAGTAGGTTTTTTAATGACTAATAAGTACTTTGTAAGCCATGTTCTGTCCTTTAGTACTGCAAACGGTAGTCAACCTCGTACGCCAGTTGTAATCATTTATCTACAAGTAATACTTGTCTTCTGTTCGGTTCGTTTCCCTACTAAGAAATGCCCCTACCTTTGTTTGGGTTGCTCACTCATGGGGTTTACCCGTTCCACTTCAGAATGTTTCCATTCCTAATCGTCTCTGTGGCACTTTCAAGGCTTTATCTCATATCTATTAATAGACTTAGAAGATAAACTCCTGCCATTAACCTATTAGGTTACCTTAGCTTATGATTTCGCCAAGCATGAACACTACAAACATCACAGTTTGTGCGAGCATGGACTTTCCTCTACGTAAATACGCAGCGATTACAAAAGTACTTATTATATTATACCATGTTTTTGATCTGATAGTAATCTAATTGTTTTCATCTTGTATTTTTTGTCCAAAAACGGCTTTTTCTAAATTAGATAAGCGTTTTAAAACATCATAGTTTACTTGTTGAGGTGGAACAATTCTTTTTGTTCTAGGTTCAGTTTCTATTTCAGGCTGAGGCTGAACTTCAGGTTCATGAACATCATTTCTTCTTAATCGTTCGTTTTCTTGTTTTAACATTTGAATTTCATTATTTAGCGCTTCATAATCTAACATTATAATATCTAGAAAAGCATCTACATCTTTAGGATTATAACCACGTACTGACATTTTAAAATCTTTTTCTAATATGTCTTTACTACCTAAATGTATTTGATTATTTTTCATTTTCTGCACCTCATTGCATTCTTAATATTAATTATTATAGCATAATTTCAATTGAATAAAAATCTTTTATAAATTAAATGAATAAGGTAGTAGTTCTTGAATAGACAACTCTTTTTTTACTTGGTTATTATTTGTTAAAACAATTATAACAGAATCATCAAAAAACTCACTCATTACTTGCCTGCAAGCTCCACAAGGCGAAATGGGTTCAGGTGTATTAGATGTAATAACAATAGTTTTAAATTCAGTTACACCCCTTGACACAGCTTTAAAAATCGCTACTCGTTCAGCACAGCATGTTAGTGAATAAGAAGCATTTTCGATATTACATCCTGAAAAAACGTCACCTGATTTACTTAATAATGCAGCTCCTACTTTAAAATTAGAATAAGGTGCATACGCTTTTTCTGCTGATTCACTCGCCACTTTATATAACATGTTAAAATTATTCATCTAGTTCACCTCTTTTTCTAATTGATTTAAGATAAATAAACATGAATTATATAAATTCATATATGGTTTAGTTCGACTGTCTTGATAATAGCTATTAAAAATTAACTTAATTAGATTATCTTTAGTTGCATTAATCTGTTGCGGAAATAATGCTGTTTTGTTATTTTTAATGAATTCTAACGCTTCATATTCCCATTCTTCTACAAAAGTAATATGCATAGATATATCTTCTTTTACTTCATTAAAAGCATTTATATCCTTTTGCAAATCTACGTTTCTTTCTTCATTATACATTATTAATAATTTATCTAATAACACAATCAGTGCATTTGTCTTATTTATAATAATCATTCCTTTAAATATAATAGAATACTATAAACATAACAGTATATTTTATTTAATCCAAGTGTTATTATTTAACTTCGAAATCTAAGGTGCTTCTTTTTTAATAATGCGTTATAATAGTACTTGTAGCAAATATAAAATAAACTATCAAGTTAGGAGTATTAAAATGAATTATCCATCGGGTGTTAAAGTCGGCGCAAAAGTTAAAAAAAGACAGACTAACTATACAAATCGCGGAATGACCCTGGAAGAAGATATTAATTTGACTAATGAATACTATTTAAATGAAAATTTAGCAATTATTCATAAAAAACCAACACCAGTCCAAATAGTTAATGTAAATTATCCTAAAAGAAGTGCTGCTGTTATTACTGAAGCTTATTTTAAACAAGCTTCTACAACAGATTACAATGGACTTTACCGGAATAGATATATTGATTTTGAAGCAAAAGAAACAAAGAATCTTACTTCCTTTCCTTTCAGTAATATTCATGAACATCAAATAACTCACATGCAACAAATTATTGATCATGGAGGGATTTCATTTTTTATAATTAAATTCACTCAACATGATGAAACATTTTTATTAGATTCTAATTTATTAATAGCTGCTTGGAACAAACAATTCAAGGGTGAACGTAAATCAATAACTTACAAATATATTGCAGATAACGGGTATCTTATCCCTTTTAAATATACAGCAAGAATTGATTATTTACCTATTGTTGATAAGATATACTTTTGAATGGAGGCTTTTTGTTAAATGACTAATGAAACAACTCGTACATCGCGAAGAAAAAACAAACGAAAAAATTCAAAAAAACCAATGCTTAAAAGAATTCTACTAATAATTCTTTTGTCATTTTTAGTTGTAGGTGTTGGTGTTGCTGGTTTATTCACATACTATATAGCTAAATCACCAAACTTAGATCCAGATAAATTATCTGATCCATTTGCATCAGAAATATATGATATGAATGGTGAATTTGTAACAGACCGAGGGGGTTCAGAAAAAAGGAAAAAGATAACCTATGACGAACTACCTGAAGAATTAATTCAAGCCGTTATAGCGACTGAAGATTCTAGATTTTTTGATCACCCTGGAATTGATATACCAAGGATATTTGGAGCAATAAAAGCTAATATTACAAATGGATTTGGATCAGAAGGTGCAAGTACAATCACTCAACAAGTAGTAGAAAATGCCTTTTTAACACCTGAGAAAACAATTGAATTAAAAGTCCAAGAACAATGGTTAGCTTTAAAACTAGAAAGAGAATATTCGAAAGAAGAAATTATGGAAATGTATTTAAATAAAATATTTTATGGAAGTAATGCTTATGGTGTTGCAAAAGCATCAGAAATTTACTTTGGAAAAACAGATTTACATGACTTAACTTTAACCGAGTCAGCAATGCTTGCAGGCTTACCACAACGTCCAAGTGCTTACAATCCATATGAAAGTCCTGATTTAATGGAAGGCCGAGTAGACACTGTTCTTAAACTTATGGTCAGACATAATAAAATTACGCAAACTGAAGCAGATGAAGCACGCGCAGTTGATATCTCATCTACTTTATCTGGCAAACGTCCAGCAGCTCGGTTATATGATGGATTTGTTCAACAAGTTGAAAAAGAAGTAAAAGAAAAATTAGACGGCGCTGATATTAACACTGATGGTTTAAAAATATATACAACACTTGATACTGATGCTCAAAAGCATGTAGAATTTCTTTTAACTGATGGTGCTGATAATCCAATATCTTATCCTGAAGATGATTTAGAAGCAGGATTATCTGTTGTAGATAACGAAACAGGAGCCGTTAGAGCAATTGGTGGCAGTCGTAATAATGAAGATGTGGATGGTATGAACTATGCAATTGACTTAAAGAAACAAGCAGGTTCAACAATGAAGCCTCTTGCTGCTTACGGTCCAGCAATTGAATATGAAAAATGGTCAACGTATCAACAAATAAAAGATGATACATTTTATCCAAAAGGTTCGCCAACTGAAATGAGAAACTTTGACCGTCAGCATCATGGTACGCTCTCAATGCGAGAAGCACTCGCTAAATCATATAACGTACCAGCTGGTAAAACCTTTGAAGAAATTGGCTCTGAACGTGTAAGAGAGTTTGGAACAAACTTAGGAATTAATTACGCAGACGAAACACTTGATGCACGTGACGCAATTGGAGGTACTTCAACAAATGTTACTCCTTTTGAACTCGCAGGAGCATATAGCGCTTTTGCAAATAATGGTGAATACAATGAACCTCATACGATAACTAAAGTAGAATTTGCTGACGGTACATCGATGGATCTAACACCAGATACCGAACAAGCGATGGAAGATTATACAGCATACATGATTACAGATATGCTAAAAACAGCTATTACTGAAGGTACAGGTACAAATGCTAATATACCAGGTTTAGACGTAGCTGGAAAAACGGGAACAACTAATCTAAAAGACAAACGAGGAGCTAATAACTCATGGTTTGCAGGTTATTCAAGTAAGTATACAATAGCCGTTTGGACAGGATTCGATGAAAATAAAGTTATGGTGGATACACAAGTTCCTCACGCATTGTTTAAATATACTATGTCTGAAATATCCAAAGATATTGAGACACCTGACTTTGTTAAACCTGAATCAGTTGTTGAAGTTAATGTAGCAAATGGATCTAATCCACCAGCTCTTGCTAACTCAGGTCAAAACAGTGTTAAAGAATTATTTGTCAAAGGTACTGAACCAGACAAAGGAGCTGTCATCAAAAAAGAATCTTATCCAGCTGTAAGTGGCTTAGCTGCTAATTATGATAAAGCTAATGATAAAATAAATATTTCATGGTCACATGAAGATTCAGCCGCAACATTTGATGTAAGTGCTGCGATAAATAATAATTCGATGAAAAAAATTGAAACTACTTCTGCAACAACATCATCTATTTCATCCGTTGAAAATGGTGCTGAGTATACTATTCAATTAATTGCAATTGGTAGTAATGGTATAAAAAGTAGTCCAAAATCAGTAACGGTAAGAATTGGAGAAGAAGAAAAAGAAAAGATTCCAGCTGTTACAAATTTAAACGCAAACTTGGTAGATAATAATATAAATATTAGTTGGGGGTATAATGGTCCTGATGCATCATTTGAAATAAATGCTAATGGAGCAACTGATTCTACAAGTGGTAATAGTTATACAATTAGTAATGCAGACACAGGTAAGGAATATAATATAACTGTTACACCTGTTACAAATGATGGAGAAAAAGGTCCTCCTGCTTCCGTTACAATTTTAGTAGAAGAACCGGAAGAGGAGCCAGAAGAGGAACCTGAAGAAAATCCTGAAGAAGATCCTGAAGAAGAAGATTCTAAAGAAGATGCTGAAGAGGAAACTAAAAAAGAACCAGAAGAAAAGCCTCAAGAAAAACCAAAGGAAGAAACTGAAGAAGAACCAGAAAAAGAATCTAATAACAATAAAAAAGAAAAAGAAAAGAACGATAAAAATAAAGACTCAGAAGAATAAAAAAATCAGCTTACTCAAAAATGAGTAAGCTGATTTTTATTTTGCATTAAGTTTTTTCATTACTTTTTTACCTTCTCTACAAATATCTAGTAATTCACAAGTAGGACATTCTGGGTTTCTTGCTTTACAATGATAACGTCCAAAAAAGATCAACCGATGATGTGTTACACTCCACTCATCTTCAGGTATTTTTTTCATTAACGTTTCTTCTACTTGTCTTATATTATCTTTCCACCGGCAAAAAGCTAATCTTTTAGCTACACGCTCTACATGTGTATCTACTGCTATTGCTGGTATATTAAAAGCGACTGATAAAACAACATTAGCAGTTTTTCTACCGACGCCTGCTAATGTTTCAAGTTCTTCTCTTGTTTGAGGTACTTCACCATCAAAATCATCGATTAAAGTTTGGGCTAACTTTTGAATGTTTTTTGCTTTTGTACGGAAAAGTCCAATTGATTTAATATGATTTTCAATAACTTCTACAGGTACTGACAAATAATCTTCAGGTGTTTTAAATTCTTTGAATAAGCCTGGAGTTACTCGGTTAACATTAACATCAGTTGTTTGAGCTGATAATAATACTGCGATAACTAACTCGAGTGAATTTGAAAATTCGAGTTCAATCGTCGCATCTGGGTACATTTCAGCCATAACATCTAAACTACGTCTAATTTCTTTACGGTTTAACACAAATTTATTCTCCTTCTAGCCAATTATAATAAACTGAAGTATCTCTTTTTTCTTTTTTATATGTTTTTTGCGGTTGATTTTTATGGAAAGGTTTACTCGCTTCTCTCGCTTCTTCTACTGATTTAATCCCTTTTCTTTGCCATTCTCTTAAAATACGATCAATATATCTAAAATTAAGTTTTCCCATTAAAACAGACTCTCTTAAACCTGCTTTAATTAAAGATGGTTTTATAACATCAACATCTAACCAAACAGATATTGTTTCAATTTCAAAAGGAGATAACGGTCGACCAAACTCTTGTTCAAATAAAATAAAAATAGAAGTATCTTCTTCCACATGCTCTTCTTCTTTTTTCGCATCAGTAAATAACTTTTCCCATAATGGATTTAAGCTATAAGATTCACTGATCTTATTATAATCATTATCTCCTTCTTCAATTGTTAAAATATTTTTTTGCATCAAGTTTTTTAATGTATCAATACATTTTTCTTCTTCAAATGTTAAATGTTCTGCTAATTCACGGGGAGTAGGAAAACTATTTCCTTCACGAATAAAGCGATAAACTTGAAGAATTACAGCTAATTCGTCTTCATTTAAACCTATTTTTTTATAATTTTCAATTAAACTAAGCGGAATATTTATTTGATTTAACAGTATTTTTTCAAACATATTTTTTTTCATAATATCCTCATTCCTTTAAAAGCAGAACTAAATCCCAAGTTTATTAAACATGGGATTTGGCATTTTAAATCAAATTATTATTAACAAATCGATCGATTCTTTTAGCAGCTTCTTCTAAATTTTCCATAGAAGTTGCATACGAAAGTCTAACATTATTTGGTGCACCAAATCCGGTTCCTGGTACTAAGGCGACTTTTTCTTCTTCTAGTAAAGCTTCTACCCACTCGTCAACATTATTAAATCCATTTAATTTAACTGTTTCGCTAACATTTGGAAATAAGTAAAATGCACCTTTAGGTTTAATACATTCTATTCCTTTTATATTAGAAATTAAATCATAAAAACGATCTAAACGATCTGAAAATATTGATTTCATTTCTTCCAATGTATTATTAGGAACAGTATATGCTGCTAATGCAGCGTATTGCGAAATGGATGTTGGATTAGATGTCGCATGAGATGCATGATTAGTCATTGCTTTAATAATTTGTTTTGGTCCTGCAGCGTAACCAATACGCCATCCTGTCATCGCATGCGATTTACTTACACCATTAATTACAACTGTAATATTTTTTAGCTCTGGTGATAGTTCTGCAATAGAAACATGTTTATCTTCTGTATAAATAAGTGCTTCATATATTTCATCAGAAACAATTGTAATATTATGTTTTAGACAAACTTCACCTATTTCTAATAACTCTTTTTCTGAATACATCATTCCTGTTGGATTACTTGGTGAATTAATAATAATTGCTTTTGTTTTATTAGTAATAGCTTCTTCTAATTGTTCTTTAGTTATTTTAAATTCGTTTTTTTCATGGCCTTCAATCATCACAGGTACACCACTTGCTAATTTTACATGTTCAGGATAACTCACCCAATATGGTGTCGGTACAATTACTTCATCACCTTCATTAATAATTGATTGAAATAAGCCAAATAAAGCATATTTAGCGCCTGTTGTTACAATTATTTCTTCTGGTGTGTAAGTTAAATTATTATCTTTTTTTAATTTTTCAGCAATTGCTTTTTTTAATGGTAATATTCCACCTGAAGCTGTGTATTTTGTATGTCCTTCATCTATCGCTTTTTTTGCAGCTTCAATAATATAAGCTGGTGTATTAAAATCAGGCTCTCCTACACCAAGTCCTATAACATCATGACCTTCGTTTTTTAGCTCTGTCGCTTTAGCTGAGATTGCTAAAGTTGATGAAGGTGTTAAAGCGGCGACTCTTTTAGCTAATTCCATTTTACATACCCCTTTTTAATTAAAGTTTCTTTTTAATTTTAATTCTTCATACTGTTTTCCATCAGTCATTAAATAGTAATCAAAAACATAACGGTCATCGGCATCATTATATGTAATTTCCCATAATATATTTTCTTCAATAATCGCTGGTTGAATTTTTATAAGTTCACATTGGTTACATGTTTGTGACCAAATATCTAATATTTCATTTTCCGAAATAAATTCAGCAGTTTTATAAGTTTTAATATCTTTTTTTGAAGGTTTATTTTCTTTTTTTAGATGTATAAATGAAATCAACTCTTCATCTTCTTTATTTTTTCCTATAAAGATATGATATAATTTCTTTTCTTGAGAGACGTACTTATTAGATATATCTTCAATATCTGTTTCATTCATGACTAATTTCTCTGATGCATCAAAAACTGCATTTCGTTTCTTTTCAATTTGTGAAAAATTGTAAAAGAAAAGACCTACTATTATTAAAACCATGCCGATTATTACTAATAAAATAACTTTGTAAGGATTAATATTTGATCGATTCATTCATATCACTACTTTTACTTTTAAATTGAAGAACACAATCATTATAACATAGCTTAACTAAGATTTCTTAACAAATTAAATCTGATCTTCAATCACTTCAATAATTTTTTTAGTATCAAAGTAATTGGTTTTAATTGGATAAATTGATTCCGTAAAGAATTTTTTATAATTGGAATGTTTTAATCGATTATCTAAAATAAAAATAAAACCTTTATCGTTTTCATTTCTAATTAATCGACCAATACCTTGTCTAAATTTTAAAACTGCTTCAGGAAGTGCATATTCAAAAAATGAGTTCTGGTTTAATTCTTCTAATCTTTCAGCTTCAATTTTAAATGTCGGATGATTGATTTGTTGAAAAGGTAAACGTGTCATAATAAGACAGGTTAATAAATCACCTTTGATATCTACACCTTCCCAAAATGATGCTGTTCCTAGTAAAATCGCAGGTTGATTATTTTTAAATTCAGTTATTAACTGCTCACGATTATTATGGGTAACGCCTTGTGCAAATAACTTCGTATCTTTATCTAATATCTCAATTAATAAATAAAAAGTTTCTTTTAGCATTTTATATGAAGTAAATAAAATCATAATGCCACCATTAATTGATTGGCTAATAGAAAACACTAATTCACTTAATGCAGCTATGAAGTTTTTTTCTTCTTTAATACTCGGAAAGTCAGTTGGAACAATTAATTTAGTTTGCTTTGCTAAATCAAAAGGAGTTTCTAGTTTGAGCGTGGGTGTCTCTTGGTTTAAATTTAACTTATCAAGCATATAACTAAAGCTATCTCTTATTGTTAAAGTTGCACTTAAATAAATTACAGATTTCTTTTTATTATTAAAACTTGTTATTATATTATCATCCACTTGATTTATTTGACTGTACATTGACCAATCTAATAAATTCTTATTTTTTTCAATTATTATAAAAAGTGACATGTTTTTTTCTAAATTACTTATAATATTTTCTAACTTTTGTTTATAAACAAGCAATCGATTTATAGTTGATTCATCAACTTTAGCTTCATTTTTTAGTTTATTAATACCTAACTCTAAATATCCGAGAATTGTATTAAAATCTTCTATTAGATAATTGATTACTTCAGATGATTGACTTTCACTAGAAAATATAAAAGTATGATCAGGTTCACTTTCGTTTTCAGAATAGGACAATAACTTTTTTACCATAATAACTAATTCTTTTTGAAGTAATTGTAATTCATAAAATTCTGTGCTTCTAATTAAATAATTTAAAAAAGGAATGATATTTTTACTAGATAATAATAAATTTTTATTTTCAATCATTAAATTTTTAAAACGATGCGCTTCATCAATAATTATTTTATTATAATGAGGTATTAATAATTCATTATTATTTAAGTCTGCTAAAAGTAGAGCGTGATTAACTAAAACAATATCCGAAGTAGCTGCTTTTTTTAGAGCAAAATAATAATATGATTGTTTGCTATCTCTTTTTAATGTTTCTATTTCAAATAAATATTGTTCCATATTAGGTTCAATATTGAGATCAGAAAACAGGCCTGTATTTGTTTCTGTTAACCAAACTATTATTTTAGCTTTTAAAATAATAAGTGGATAAGTATCATTTCGTTTGTTTTGTAAAAAATTATAAAATCGTTTTAAATCTATATAGTTTTTCTTACCTTTTAATACTTGGACATTAAAATTAAATGGTAAAACCTTTTTTAATTTTTGAATATCTTGAAGCATAAGTTGTGTTTGTAATTGAGTTGTGTGCGTACTAATAACTAATCTTTCGCTTTTTTCTATCGCTTCATAAATCACAGGTATTAAATAACCAATTGATTTACCAATACCTGTTGCAGCTTCTATTAGACCATTTTTATTTTCATCAAATAAGTGCTTAATTTCTTCAGAAATCCTAACTTGATTTTCGCGGTAAATATAGTTATCATATATACGATTTAAAAGGCCTTCTTCATTATAAATTTTCTTTAAGAAAAGATTGTAATCAATGAGCTTTTCTTTCGTTTTTATAAAATTAAGAGGCGCAATATATGGTAAGTCATTATAAAAACTATATAAATTTGTTTCTACTTCTTTCTTTGATAGTGCTGTAAACAAGTGGTCTAAATCCGAAATTAAATAAGGTGATAATTGTTTGAGGTGAAATAAAGAGTTTTTTGGTAAGCTGGATAGTTTCTCTTTTAACAACAAAAATATTTCCGTTGTTATTTCAGCATCTGCTAATGCTCTATGTGCATTATTGGAATCAAAATTAAGCTTAAGACTAAATGCCAAATCAGTTAGTTTATAAGATGTTTTTTCTGGAAGTAATATTTTACTTAGTTCTACTGTATCGATTGTTTTATTTTCTAATGAAGGTAGATTAAGTAAACTTAATTCATCATTAATTGTTTTCATATCTAACTCTGCTTGATGAGCAACTAAAATATGGTCTTTAAACAATGGTAAAAATTCTGAATATACGTTTTTAAACGAAGGTGCATTTTCTACTTCTTTATTAGTTATTGAAGTGAGTTGTTCAACAAACTTATTTATATGTGCACCTGGATTAATTAAAGTAGTATATTTTTTTACTACCTGACTACTATGAACAATTAAAAATCCTATTTCAATAATTTTATTTATTCCTTCGTCAGGTAAATAAATTGTTTCTAGATCTAACACAATATATTTAGACATAAATTGCCTCGCTTTTTCTTACTTAATCTGCATTTCTGTTAAAGGTGGTTCTTGATGAATAATTCTTTCAAGTTTATTATTACTATCAACTAATGCTACTTTAGGTTTAAATGTTGTAAGTTCTGATTCTTCGATATTGGCATATGCAATAATTATTATAATATCATCTTTTTGAACTAACCTCGCTGCAGCACCATTTAAACATATTACGCCAGATCCGCGTTCTCCCGGAATAACATATGTTTCAAATCGTTCACCATTATTATTATTAACTATTTGTACTTTTTCGTGAGGTAAAATATCTACATCGTTTAATAAATCTTCATCAATAGTTACGCTTCCAACATAATTTAAATTGGCTTCTGTAACTCTCGCACGGTGTATTTTTGATTTCATCATTGTTCTAATCATTTTCTTCCTCCTATTAGTTAAATTCAGTTAATATATTGCCGTTTTTATCTATTATTAAATTATCTATTAGCCTAGCTTGTTTGTATTTCACTGCTATTGCTAAAATAACTGTTGATTTTATTTTTGTGACTTTTTCTAAATCTGGGTAACTAAGTAATTCTAAATATTCAAAAGACGTATTGTTTTTTTCACTAAACTTTGATTTGACTTGCTCTAATATTTCATTTACGTTATATTTATTTGATTTAATTAACTCAGCTCCATAAGTCAAGCTTTCAATTAATGATACTGCTGAATCTTTTTCATCTTCTGATAAATAAACATTTCGACTACTTTTAGCTAGTCCTGAAGGCTCTCTTACAGTTGCTAATCCTTTGATATTAACAGGGAGATTAAACTCCTCGACAAATGCATGTACTATTGCAAGTTGCTGTGCGTCTTTCATACCAAAATAAGCGTTGCTTGGCTGAATAATGTTAAATAATTTTAATAAAACAGTTACCACACCATCAAAGTGACCCGGTCTACTTTTTCCACATAAAATATCTGCTTTTTGAGTTACTTCGATTGAAAAGGTTAGCTTCTTTGGGTACATCACTTCTGTAGTAGGCATAAATATTATATCTACGCCGTATTTTTCTGCTAATGTTTCATCATGTTTTGGATCTCTTGGATATGTTTCAAAATCTTCATTTGGACCAAATTGAAGTGGGTTTACAAAAATACTTAAAACAGTCAAATCATTTTCTTTAACTGATTCTTTGATTAATGATAAATGTCCTTCATGTAAAAAGCCCATTGTTGGTACATATCCGATAGATTTTTGTTTGTGTTGTTTAAGTTCTTTTTGCATATCATTCAAGTTATCAATAATTATCATTTAATTACCTACTTTATGTTTTTGGTAAATCGTCGATATTTTTAATTTTATATGTATACGGCTCTGTTGGAAATGATTTATTTCTAACGTCAGAAACGTATGCTTTTATACCTGTTACACCAACTTCATTGAAATCAGCATATGTTTTTACAAATTTGGGTAATCTATTCACACCATATTGTAAAATATCATGATAGACAAGTACTTGACCATCACAATCAATCCCTGCGCCAATTCCAATGACAGGAATACTTAATGCTTCAGTAATAATTTTTGCAAGCTCTTTAGGAATACATTCTAATACTAATGCTTGGGCACCACTTGCTTCAAGCGACTTTGCTTGTTTTAATAGTTCGTTTGAACCATCTGAATCATTACCTTGGAGACGATAACCACCTAATACATTATGTGTTTGAGGCGTTAATCCAATGTGACCTACAATTGGTATACCCCCGTCAGTTAAGCGTCTAATTAATTCGAGAATTTCTTTTGATGCACCTTCTAATTTTAAAGCCTGAGCATTAGATTTTTGAAATACATTACGAGCATTTTCAATTGATACATCGATTGAGCCATAATAAGACATAAATGGCATATCAACTACCATATACGTGTTAGGTGCTCCACGTCTAACGGCCTTAGCATGATGTGTCATATCATCTATTGTAACTTCTGTTGTTGAATTATAACCTAATACGACCATCCCTAATGAGTCACCTACTAAAATCATATCTGTTTTAGCTTCCTCAGCTTGTTTTGCGGATGGATAATCATAAGCAGTTACCATAACAATTTTTTCATTATTTGCTTTCATTTTTAGAAAATCTCGATTCATTAACATTAGAATAAATTCCTCCTATTAAAACCATGATATTTCAGCTGAATAAATTTTTTCTGTTACACCTGAATCTCTTTCGGCTAAGAGAGCTCCATCTTCTGCAATACCTAGAAATTTACCAAGCCATGTTTCACGACTTGTTTTTATTTCAAGTTGTTCATTAATTCTAAAACCATATTTTTCCCATGTTGTTTTAACGTTGGGAAAACCATGTTCTAAATATAAATCAAATTTCTCTTCAAAAGATTCAATAATATTTTGGATTAACTTAATCATATCAATATTTCCATTTTTTTCAATACCTAGTGATGTTACCCTTGATTGAATATCTTTTGGAAAACTTTCTATCTTCTGGTTTACATTAATTCCTATGCCAATTACAACGTATAATACCTTATCTTGTTCTGCTTGCATTTCTGTTAAAATTCCAGCAATTTTCTTCCCATTTATTAAAATATCATTGGGCCATTTAATTTGTGGTTGAATGCCTTCATATTGGTCAATTACCTGTGCTAAAATTGTTGCTGTTAAAAGGGTTAACTGAGGTGCTTCATAAGGTAATATATCAGGTCTTAATAAAATACTCATCCAGATACCCTCATCTTTTTTAGAATGAAATGAGCGGTCTGATCTACCTTTACCCCCGGTTTGTTCGTCAGCAATAACAATTGTTCCATGTTCAGCGCCATCAAGCGCTGCAATATGAGCTAATTTTTGAGTAGAGGAAACAGATTCTTTATGAATGATATGATGACCTAACCATTCTGTTTCTAAACCCCACTTTATTGTATTTTCACTTAATTTATTAGGATAACTTATAATTTTATATCCTTTGCGAGAAATACCTTCAATGATATAACCATCTTTTTTTAACTCGTTCATATGTTTCCATATCGCACTTCTTGAAATGTTTAATTTTTCTGAAAGTAATTGACCAGAAATAAACTCTTCTTGTTTTGATCCTTCTACTAATAAATCAATTAATTTATTTCTAGTCGATTGCATTTAATCCATTCCTTTATCATTTTTTTATCATTATTTAATCGTTTAAGGAGTACTTCTTTTTCAATTTTACTTATAATATCCTCAATCCATTTACCTTTTTTTCGTTCTGGAAATAAACGCGTAATATCATAACCTGTGATATTTAAATCTTTTCGCGAATTAATAATAAGCGCTTTTTTCTGTTTTAATAATTCGTCATAATTCAAGCTCTTTTTGAAATGAAGATTCACGACATGAATAAATGAACCAAATAGTTCTATGTTTAATTCATAAAGTAATATCGCATTTATACCATTTATTTTATAATTTTTTATTGCATTAGTTAAGTTAATAACTTCTCTTTTTACTTGATTAGATTCTTTCCAAGCTGCAATCCATTGATTAATTGAAATACTTTCATCTAATAAATAAAAATAACTTATAACCTCACTAAATTGATTAAATGGTACTACATTATGCGACAAATGTTTAATTAGTTGTTGATGTTCTTTAAATATTGGTAACTCATTATATATTTCAGTCATTAATAAATACTGAAAACTTATATTAAAATAATTTCCTGTAAAAAGCTTAATCATTTCTGTTGTGATACGCTCAATAGAAATATGTTTTATTAATGGTTTTAATTCTATCATTGTCTCTAACGTCTTTTTATCTATCTCAAATCCTAACTGACTTGAGAATCTTAATGCACGTATTATTCTTAATGGATCTTCTTTAAACCTATCCTCTGGAGAACCTACTGTTTTAATCAGTTTATTATTAAGATCATTTTCACCATTAAATAGATCTAATATTTCACCTTGTTTATTCATCGCAAGTGCATTTATAGTAAAATCTCTTCGACTTAAATCATCATTAATATTATTAGTGTTTATTTTATCTCTGTCATCAGTTTTACCTCTGTAGGTGGTTACTTCATATGAATTATGATTATGTCTGACTAACACAGTTCCGTGATCTATCCCGACAGGAAAGACTCGGTCAAAAATTTCCTGAATCTGTTCAGGTAATGCTGAGGTTGCAATATCTATATCATTTATTTTTTTATTTAATAGATAATCGCGGATACATCCACCAACATAATAAGCTGAATAGCCGTGGTTTTCTATTGTTTGAATGACAATATTTGCATCTTTAAATGGTTTATCTAACATTTATAAAGCCCCTAGTTTTTATTTAAAACTTTTTTATATAAATCTAAATATTGATTTAAAATTATTTCAGAAGAAAACTTTGTTTTACTTCTTTCATAAGCCAATTTTTTCATCTTATTTAATTTAACTGAATCGTTCAGAAGATTAATTGCTAATTCAGCAGCAGTTTCTGTATCGCCTAAGTCAACAAGGTAACCTGTTTCTCCATGACTAATTACTTCTGGTATTCCTCCAACATTTGTTGCAATACTTGGGACTTCACAGGCCATAGCTTCTAAGATAACTAAGCCAAAGCTTTCTTGTTCTGACATAAGTAACTTTAAATCTGAGATGGATAAAAGATCACTTATATTCTTTTGACGACCTAAAAACATGACATGGTCTTGAATTCCTAGCTTTTCAACAAGATCAAATGCTGTAGGTGATTCTGGACCATCACCTACTAATATGAGTTTTGCTTTTATCTTTTCTTGGATATTTGCAAATGTTTTAATAACATCTTCAACACGTTTAACTTTTCTAAAATTAGAAATATGTATAATCACTTTTTCATCTTCTGCTATTTCATATCCTGCTTTCAAAAAATCGCGCTCTTTTTTATAATAATCGTTTTCATTTACAAAATTATAAATAACATCGATTTCTTTATCAACTTCTAATACATCGATTGTTTGCTTTGCAAGATCATTAGATACAGCAGTTACTCTATCAGATTTTTCAATAGCGTATTTAATCATTGGTTTAAATGTTTTATCCATTCCCAGTACTGTAATATCAGTACCATGCAACGTTGTAATAATTTTCACATCATGTTTAGCTATATCCTTTGCTAAAATTGCGCTGATTGCATGGGGCATTGCATAATGAACATGGAGAATATCAAGTTTTTCTCTGTCAATAACTTCAGCCATTTTAGCTGCTAAAGCCAAATCATATGGTGGATGCTTAAAGACGGGGTAATAACTTGTTTCCACTTCATGGTAATAAATTTCTGGATTAATACACTCTAATCTAAATGGCATACTAGACGTAATGAAATGTATTTCATTTCCTTTTTCAGCCAGTAAGATACCGAGTTCTGTTGCTATAACACCTGATCCACCAATGGTTGGATAACAAGTAATTCCTATTTTAAACATGTTAGTCATCCTCTTTGTTTATTTTTTGCGTGAGTTTTATAAAATATGTTCTAGCCCGTAAACGAGTTCTTTTAAATCTAGAACAGCGTTAATTGATAATTCTATCCCATCCATAAAAGATTCTCTATCGAATGAATCGTGTTTTATAGTTAATAATTGACTCTTTCCACCAAAAATAACTTCTTGATGAGCAACTAACCCTGGTAAACGTACGCTGTGAATATGTACACCATTAGATTCTGCACCCCGTGCACCTTCAATAATTTCAAATTCGTCTGGATGACCTTGTGATTTTTTAGTTCGGACACTATTAATCAATTCAAGTGTTTTTACAGCAGTACCTGATGGTGCATCTACTTTATTATCATGATGTTTTTCAATAATTTCAACATCTGGAAAGTATTTAGCTGCTTGTTTAGAAAATTCCATCATTAAAACTGCACCTACAGCAAAGTTTGGAGCAATAATAGCTCCTAATTCTTTTTCTTTAGCTATTTTTTTTAAGTTTTTAATTTGTTCCTCAGAAAATCCTGAAGTCCCTACAACAGGGCGTAAACCATTCTCTAACGCTGCTAGAGTATGTTTATATCCCACTTCAGGTATGGTTAAATCTATAAAAACGTCAGCTTCTATATCATTAAACAATTTTTCCATATTTGTATAAATCGGAATCGTTTCTATGAATTGAGGTAATATTTGATTTAAAGTCTTACCTTCATTTTTTTGATCTAAACAAGCAACTAATTCAAATTTATCATTATTCAAAACCATATTTACAGCTGAAGTTCCCATTTTACCTCTAGGACCAGCTACAATAATTTTAACTGTCATTTTACATCACTCCACTATATATTTGTATAATACTTGTAAATACTAAATAGTATAACACGCCCTAATTACTTTGCTTACTTTTAGTTCTAGGACATTAATTTAATAATTACTTTGATTAAACTTTACTATCGTTTATAATCTTATACAGCTAAACTAAGTATAACTAATATACTAAATTTCTTAAAGGATGTGAACTCATATTTTAAATGGTATTAGATTAAAAAACACTTTATTTATTATTCTCGGTTCAGCTATATTTTCATTTGGTATTGTTCACTTTAATATGCAAAATAATTTAGGTGAAGGAGGTTTTACTGGAATCACGCTCCTCTTTTACTTTATATGGGATTTTAATCCAGCCATATCTAATATACTTTTAAATTTACCTGTATTTTTTATTGGTTTAAAATATTTAGGTAGAAATATGTTTATTTATACAATTATAGGTACGGTAAGTGTTTCAATTTTTCTAGAAGTTTTTCAAGTGTATACATTATCTATTCCATTGCATTCTGATATGACACTGGCTGCGCTTTTTGCCGGAGTATTTATTGGAGTTGGACTTGGTATCGTATTTAGAAATGGTGGAACTACTGGCGGTGTAGATATTATTGCTCGCATCGTTCAAAAATATCTCGGTTGGAGTATTGGTAAATCAATGTTTATTTTTGATTTAATTGTTATTTCAACATCTATTATTACATATTTAGAATATGTCGAAGGCATGTATACTTTACTTGCTGTTTATGTTGGTGCTAGAGTGATTGATTTTATTCAAGATGGTGCATATGCTGCAAGAGGTGCTATGATTATTTCTTCAAAAAATAAGGAAATAGCGAATGATATTACTCAAAATTTAAATCGAGGCGTAACAATTATTGATGGTACAGGTGGATATACCCAAGATGTTCATAAAATACTTTATTGTGTTGTACCTAAAAGTGAAATTATGAGACTAAAGAATACAATTCAAGCTATAGATCCTCATGCTTTTATAACATTAACAAGTGTGCATGAAGTACTTGGTGTTGGATTTACTCTAGATGATAATAAAAAACCCTTAAATGATTAAAAGGACTGATATAAGTTATTCCTTCTAAAAGTAAAGTGTGAATTTTACTTTTAGAAGAAATAATTGTCAGTCCTTTTTTAATCACGATTATTTAAAAAGATAAGTAGAAAACGCATCAATTCTGCTACTGCTACAAGTGCCGCAGCTACATAAGTAAGGGCTGCTGCATTTAATACTTTTTTAGTCTCACGTTCTTCAGCATTAACAATAATTCCAGTAGAGACAAGTTGATCCATTGCTCTGGAAGATGCATTAAATTCTACAGGCAAAGTAACTAATTGAAACAATACTGCAAAGCCCATAAATAAAACACCTAAACCAATTAAATTATTAGCACTAAATATTATCCCAGCTAAGATAATAAACATTGCACTATTTGAACCAAATGATGCGAGAGGAACTAATGCAGTTCTAAATTTAAGAAAAGCATAATCTTCAGCATCTTGCATCGCATGTCCAACCTCGTGAGCTGCTACAGCTGATGAAGCCATTGAATGACCATGATAATTATTACTAGATAATCTAACTACTTTACTTCGTGGATCATAATGATCTGTTAAAGTACCTTGAACTTCTTCAATCCGTACATTGTGTAAACCATTTTGACTCAAAATTTCTTGTGCTACTTGTGCTCCTGATTTTCTACTTGAAGTTGCTACTTTTGAATATTTTTTATAAGTAGATTTTACTTTACTTTGAGCAATCAGCGGCACGATGATTAAGATTGCAATATAAATTATAAATGTACCAGTTGACATAGAATTATTTCCTCCTAAAGCGTGTATAAGGTTATATAGTCAATAATAGTCAATAAGTCAGTTAAGGTCAATTAAAGTTCCTCGGAATTATACTTTTTTAACAATTGATAAACTAAAAAAATTGTAAATATTGATAACCAAAACGTAAAATATCCTATTTCATTTTGATAAAGAGATAAAGATGAATAAATAGGCATCATACCATAGACATAATCGATAATTTCATTATGTAACAAAAATATAGCAGCTACTGTAAGGTGTTTTAATTTTATTTTATAATAAGGTATATATAATAATCCTTGTATAGCCATTGCTCCGTGAGATGCAATTAACATATATCCTTGCCACATTAGTTCTCCATTAACCAATAAGGTTAAAAGATTCATAGCAACTGCCCACACACCATATTTAAACAATGACGTAATAGCTAAAGCTTCTATATAAGGAACATTTTTACCAAATATGAAAAACAATAAAAATATTGTAAAAAACAACGTTGCTGTCGGGCTATCAGGTACAAATGGAATGAAAATTGTCGGCGTAATTTCTAATTGACTTTCATACCACAGATAACCATATACCGTTCCAAATAAATTGATTAAAAATAATAATATTAAAAAGTTTTTCTGTGCCAATAAATATTTAAATTTAATAATGATCACCTAATTTCATTAATAAAAAACACCTTCACCATTAAATGGTAAAGGTGTTAATTTTAGATATTATTCACTAGCATCTTCATTAGCTGATAAGATAAATTGTACAAGGTCATCTAATTCTTCATCTGAACCTTGGAACATATCTGCTGGCATATCTCCTACACCATTAACTGCGATATCAGCTATTTCTTCGGCACCATACTCAGTTCCTATTAATGCAGGACCTGCAGCGCCACCTTCTAATGCATCACCATGACAGCTTAAACAGTTATTTGAATAAATCTCATAACCCGGATCATCCGTATCTACTGCTGCTTGTTCTGACTGTGGAATTGGCTTATTATCTTCTGATATTTGTTGCCAATCTACAGCTGATGCTGATTCATACGTAAGCCACATTGTTGCAGCTAAACCTAATACCATCATACCGACAGCTATTGGTCTAGTTGCTGGTCTTCTACCTGGTCCATTATCTAAGAATGGTGCAAGAAGAAGAGCTCCAAATGCCAATCCAGGTAATACAAGAATACCAAATAAAATATATGGTCCACTTGCAAAATCATATTTCAATAATTCATATAAGAATAAGAAATACCAGTCTGGTAATGGAATGTAAGCTGCGTCTGTAGGATCAGCTAAACCTTCCAATGCTGTTGGTGCAGCAATTGTTACACATAAAAATCCTATAAGGAAGACAGATCCAACTAACCACTCTTTAAGTAAGAAGTTTGGCCAGAAAGCCTCTGTACGTCCAGGATACTCAGAATAGTCTTTGGGTATCTGAGAAGTTTTTGCGGCGTCCACACGTGAATCGCCAACATACTTCATACCTTTACCTCTCTTCACAGTTTTCCCCTCCTTTTATAATGGTCCAGAAATACCTTGTCTACGAATTAAAATAAAGTGTGCTGCTAATAGTCCAAATAAAGCTCCTGGTAAGAAGAAGACATGAATTGCAAAGAATCTAGTCAACGTCTGAGCTCCAACAATTGTTGGATCACCAGCTAGTAATGTTTTTAAGTAAGTTCCGATAAATGGAACTTGTTCTGCGATTTCAAGTCCTACTTGTGTAGCAAAGTAAGCTTTGTTATCCCAAGGTAATAAGTAACCTGTGAAACCTAAACCTAACATAACGAAGAATATTAATACTCCGACCATCCAGTTTAATTCACGTGGTTTTTTATAAGCTCCTTGGAAAAATACACGCATTGTATGTAATAATAGCATTACAATAACAACACTAGCACCCCAATGGTGCATTCCACGAACTATTTGACCGTGTGCAACTTGTGTTTGTAAGTAATAAACTGATTCCCAAGCATTTTCGATATCTGGAACGTAATACATAGTTAAAAACATTCCTGATAAAATTTGTATAACAACAACGAAAAATGTTAGACCACCAAAGCAATAAACAAATGCTGAGAAATGATGGGCTGGGTTAACGTGCTCTGGAACCTCATGATCTGCAATGTCACGCCAGATAGGCGTAACGTCTACGCGGTCATCAATCCAATCATATAACTTTTGTAGCATCTTTAATTACGCCTCCTCTCTAGGACTTGGTTCTCCAAGGAATAACATTCCATCTTCTACTTTATGCTCATAGACATGTAACGGCTCTAAAGGTGGTGTATGTGGAACATTCGTACCATCTTTATAATAACGGCCATTATGACATGGGCAGAAAAATTCATTAGGATGGTCATCACTACCTTCCCAAGATACAAAACAACCTAAATGAGTACATATTGGTGAAAAGGCTTGAATATCACCATTTTCATCTTTAAATACCCATGCTGTACGATTAACATCTGATTCATACCAACCGTCAACTTGCTCTACATCCCAGTCAACTCTTTGTGGTTCTTCTGTAATGTCATCAACCGATAAGCTTACGTTTGTAAGATCTCCTGCATCTCCCGCAGTTTTTAAAACTGGGTCAATAGCAAATCTTAAGTTTGGAATAAGTATACCGGCAGCCATAAATCCACCTAAACCAGTAAGTGAGTAGTTTAGAAATTGTCGACGGGATACTTTATTTTTATTCTTGCTCATGGTTTCCCCCCTCTTTCATGATTAATCACGGACAAATATTTTTATAATTTTATTACTAGGACAGTTCTATAATAGCTCAAACTCTTTGCCCGGTCAATTATAAAACATATTTATAATGAATAATTTCTTTTTTAATAAGATTTGCATTATATTTGACTTTTTATCGCTTTTAACTTCTCTGAATAATAATAAAAATCTTCATCTTTATTTTGGTCAATTGCTAAATTAATTTTATCATTTAATAGTTCTATTGTTTTTTTCAAGGCAATCTCATCTAAATTTTGATTAACTATATATTTATCTTTACCTATTAAAAAACTTCTATCTTCAAATGGATTATCTATTGCAATAAAACCGTAATTTGGACATTTTTCTTGATTATAATAATTTAATTCAAGATAAATAGGTGTTTTTGTGTTCAATCTGAGATCATGGTAAGCTTTATGCTGATCAATTGTCACCATCTGATTTTTAGTAAATACAAACTCAGTTTGATTGGAACAAGTAGTCGACATTTTTATCGATCTTGGACAATTTTCTACTGACTTTACAAAATTAACTTGTTCTAATACGTCAGGCTGTTTTAAAAGCATTTCTAGTATCCATTTATTTTCTCTTATTGAAAATTCATATTTTTTCAAGAACCATTTTATAAATTCTTGTTTATCACGTGTTGAAATTTTAAATACCATTCAAATATCACTCCTCGTAAACCTAACATTAACATATTGAATATTTTAATTAAAGCTCAAGTCGATTTAAAAATCCAATTATTTCATTGTCTTGTGGATCTATTTCTAAATACTTATTAAAATATACTGTAGCTTCTTTAATTTTTCCATCTTCTATTAAGAAATAACCGTATTCTTTTAAAAACACAGTGTCTGTACTGAGCAGTTCTGAGGCTAATTTATAATATTCATATGCTTTTTCAAATTCTTCTAATTCATTATAACTTCGAGCTAATTCCCAATCATAATCGGGATCTTCTGCTCCCATTCTTTTTATTTCAGTTATTAGATCAATTACATCAGAATAACGATCTTCTTCTTTTAGTATACTAATTAAATACATGACTGCTTTTTTATAATCATTATCCAAAGCAATGGCTTCTCTTAAATAAGATTCACTTTCCTCTCGCTTACCAGATTCATTTGCTAATTTACCAGTTAAAAAATAAATTTCTTTATCAAATTCATCTACTTTTAAGCCCTTTTTTAATACTTTGTAAGCTTCTTCCTTCATTCCTTCAATTTGATACACTTTTGCAAGTTCAACATAAACTGAGTGATATTCTCTATCTTGTTCGATTAATTGCTTCCAAGCACTAATTGCAATATCATTTCTATTAATTTGAGATGCTACAAATCCATATTTAAATAATGTATCGTTATTCATATCACTGATCTTACTGTAGTAGTTTAAGGCTTCTTCATATTTAGCAATCATAGCGAGAGATTCAGCCAATCTTTCATAAATATTAACATCCATAATTATATCTTGTTCTTTAGCCGCAATTTCATAATGTATGACCGCTTTATTATATTCACCGATTGAGAAAAGCAATTCACCTAATGCAAAATCAATAATGAATTCGTCTGGACTAAGTGATTTTGCTTCACGAAGTTTAAGTTCAGCTACTTCAAATAGGCCTTGTGATTCATATAAATCAGCTAGTTGCATAAGTGCCTGGATATAAAATTCATCATTTTTATTAATTTGTGATAAAATTTCAATTGCTTCAGAATCCTTCTCTAATTCAATATAAATACTAGCAATGAAAAATTTAATTTGTCCTTCTTCAGGAAGCTTTTCTTCAATTTTTTCAAATGTTTCTAAGGCTTCTACAAAAAAGCCCCATTCAAAATATAATTCACCTATGATAAATTGTTCTTCTAAGTTAGCAATCTTTAGTTTTTCTTCAATTAATTTAAGAGCTTCGTCAACTTGATTTTCATGTAATAGCTCATTTGCATGCTGTAATTCATTAATCATTCCTTCACACTCCTTATTTAATTACATTTTAAACATAAAAAAATCCACACGAATGTAGATTTTTTTATACTTCATAAAGACTATTTAAATCATCTATAAATGTAGGATAAGATATTTTAATAGAACTTACACTATCTAATGTAACATCACTTGTCGTAATTAGCGAAGCAATGATTCCCATCATTGCCATTCTATGGTCCCCGTAACTTTTGATTTCTCCACCATTTAATACCGACTTACCTTCAATTATGAGACCATCTTTTGTTTCAGTTACGTTTGCACCCAATGTCTTTAATGTTTCAAAAACTGCTTTTATTCGATCAGTTTCTTTAATTCTTAACTCTTCAGCATCTTTTATAATCGTTTTACCAGATGCTTGTGTAGCTAAAAGAGCAAGGATAGGAATTTCATCAATTAATTTGGGTATAAGTTCACCTTCAATAACTGTAGAATTAAGTTCTTTATATTTAACAGTAATATCTCCAGATTTTTCATCGTTTTCTGTTGTTATATTTGAAATACTTATATCCGCACCCATTGCATCTAATACATCTAATAAACCAGTTCTAGAAGCATTTAAACCTACATTTAATAGGGTAATATTACTATCTGGTACAAGTGCTCCTGCAACTATCAAGAAAGCAGCTGATGAGATATCTCCAGGAACTCTAATGTCTTTAGATACTAAGTCAGGGTTTGGTTGAATGTTAATGTCTAAATCATTTGTTTTAACTTCCGCACCAAAAGCATTTAACATATTTTCTGTATGATCACGTGTTAATGTTTTTTCGGTTAAATTAGACGCATTATTTGTAAATAAACTAGCAAAAATAAGAGCAGACTTAACTTGAGCGCTTTTTACTGGTATTTTAAAATCAATTGAATTTAATTTTTTACCCCTAATTGCGAGTGGTAAAAATAAACCTTCTTTTCTACCATCAATTTGAGCACTCATTTTTCTTAAAGGTAAAACAACTCGGTCCATTGGGCGTTCAGTTAAATGTTTATCTCCATAAACCACAGTATGAAATGGAAGCCCTGCTAATATTCCAAGCATTAATCGTGCTGTAGTTCCTGAGTTACCAAAATATAATGGTTGATTGGGTTCAATAAAATTATTATACCCTGAACTATTAATAACGACGTCTGTGTTATCTATCATAATATCAACGCCAAATTGCTTAAAAATTTCAATTGTTCTTAAACAATCTTCACCATTTAGAAAATTAGCAATTCTTGTTTTTCCTTTTGCAAGCGAACCTATCATCACAGCTCTGTGAGAAATCGATTTATCTCCAGGTATTTGTAAGCTGCCCTTTAAACTCGATGTTATGGGAGCAAATGTTTGACTCTCCATTATATCACCTCTTTTATATACTAATTGATACGTCATAACCATTAACTTCAAGTAATGTAACTGTTTTAAGTTGATCTTTTTTAGTAAACACAGTTAAACGTAGTGCGCCATCAATATTTTCTCTAATTTCTAATATACGTATATTACGTAAACTTATTTCATTATCAGCTAAAAGTTGTGCAACCTTTGCGATTGATCCTGGTTTATCTTTTATATCAACATAAATATCATAAAAGGCAGGTAATGCACCACGTGTTTTAGTATCTGTACCTAGGCCATCACGGTAATCTTTTGCTTGCTCTAAATAAGTAATCATATCTTCTTTATTGTTTTTATCTAAAAACTCTTTTAATGTTACCATTTCATTAATCCAGTCTTGGATTAAGCGCGACATTTTATCACCATTATGTGAAAAAATATCTTGCCACATTTTAGGATTACTAGAAGCAATACGTGTTATATCTCTAAATCCTCCAGCTGCTAACTCTGGTAAGAATGTATGAACTTGCTCCCATTTTTTTGCTTGATGTACTAAAGAAGACGCAACTAAATGTGGGAAATGAGATATTACACTTGTCATTTCATCATGTTCATCAGGATTTAAAATAATAAAGTTACTTTTAGTATCTTTTAAAACATCTTTAATATAATTAACCTCATGTTCGGTGTTTTCAGATAATGGCGTGAGACAATAAATTGCATTTTCAAATAAATGCTCCTTAGCTGCAACAATTCCAGTTTTATGGGATCCAGCCATTGGATGTCCACCAATAAATGTGATTTTTTCATTAGTTAGCTTTTTTGCTGCTTCGCTCACTGTTGATTTAACAGAACTTACATCTGTAATAATAACGTCTTTTTCAAAGTTAAGTTCGTTTAATTGCTTGAGTAAATTTATTGTTTGTGAGATAGGCGCTGCGAGTATAATTAAATCAGCTTTTGTTGCACATACTGATAAATCGAAACACTTTTCTTGAATAATCTCTTGTTGGTATGCATAATCAATCGTATCTTTATTTGTGTCATAACCGATTACATGATGATTTGCTGATTTGTTAATAGACATTGCAAGTGAACCACCAATTAAACCAAGACCAGCTAGAATAATATTTTGCTTCATAAAATTAGACCTCTTTACTTACGTTTAGTTTTAAATCTTTCATAGCTGCTTTTAGATTTTCCATATCTTCCTCTATACCTATTGTAATTCTAATTGTATTATCATATCCTAATAATTCACCAGACCTGACAATAAATCCTTGCTTAAGAAGTTGTAATGCAGCATCATTTCCTTTTCCAGGAATTTCAACTAAGATAAAGTTTGTTTCTGAATCGTATACTTTAAAATCATTTTCATTTAAAAATTCAACAAAATCATTTTTTATTCTTTCATTATTCTTAACAACCTTATTTAAAAAAGCTTCATCTTCTAATGCTTTAATTGCAGCATCTTGAGCTAACCTGGTTGTATTAAATGCACCACGCACAACATTTAATTTATGAGCAATCTCTTTATGCATCATTCCATAACCAATTCTTAATCCGGCAAGACCATAAGCTTTAGAAAATGTTCTCAGTGTAATTAAATTCGGATATTTTTTTAGTAATTCAGTTGTATTATATTTATTTTCTTCTCTAACAAATTCATAATATGCTTCATCTAAAACAACAAGCGTTTCTAGCGGAATTTCATCTAAGAATTGCTTTAATTCTGTTTCACTAACTAATGTTCCAGCTGGATTATCAGGAGAACAAATCCAGACAACTTTAGTCTGGTCATCTACTTTTTCTAACATAGCATCTAAATCATGATACCCTTCAACTGTAGGTACTTCTTTAACAGAAGCACCTTCAATTAACGAATGATGCCGATATTGTGTAAATGTAGGACTTGCCATAACTGTATTATAGCCTGGTTCTAAAAACGCACGGCAGATAAGTGTAATAATTTCATCAGATCCATTACCAAAAACAAGTTCATCTTTATCAACTTGTAACTTTTTTGCTAACGCATTACGTAAATTAGTAGCATAGCCATCAGGATATATTTCTAAATTTAAATCGCCATTTAAAAATAAGTCATTTACACTTTGGGAATAACCATAAGGATTCTCATTAGATGCTAGCTTAATAATTTTAGCGAGGTTAAATTCTTTTTGTACTTCAGAAATTTGCTTTCCTTGTTGGTAAGCAGTAAGGTTTTTTAATATTTTTTTTCCATACATTTTATATCACCTATTCTTCAATTAAATCGGGTCTTAATTTTACTGCTTCATTATGAAATATATGTTCTATTTCTTCTTGACTTTTTTTAGTATTTGTTACCATCATCACACGAATACATTTTTCTAAACTATTAGGCACGTCAATTTCTTGCATACACATAACTGGTACATATGTCCATTTATCTAATTGCCTAATTGCCTTAGCTGGAAAAGCTGCATTTAAATCAGAGGTGACAGAAAAAAATATATGTGAGACATCTTCAGGTTTAATTTCATTTGCAGAAACCATAGATTTCACAACACTTTCAGTTTCTAGCATGATTTCGTATTCGCTGTTCTGTGTAACAGTAGTTGCTCCTCTAACTCCTCTGATCATAATTCTTTCAACTCCTTTAAAAAGCTAGTTAAATATTCCATTATAAATTCATCAGATAAATTTTCGATGCTCGGTTGCGCTATATCTTTTAGTAAAACCATTTGAACAACTTGGTTCACTGATTTTTTATCGGATTTCATTCTTTTTAATATATTTTCAGTTTTTATTGTAGAAATATTAAGTGGATAATTATTTATTTTTAGCCAATCAATATAAGCTTTCACTGGTAAAATAGTATCATATTTTGCTTCACTCAAATTAAGTGCAAAAATGATGCCTATAGCTACAGCTTCACCATGAGTAATTGTTCCATATCCTAGCTCTGATTCAATTGCGTGACTTAAAGTGTGACCTAAATTTAGGTATTTTCTCACATTGGATTCTTTTTCATCAGCTTCAACAATATCTGCTTTAATTTTAATCCCTTTGTATAGGTGCTCGCTTAATTGTTCACTAGTTAAATCATTTAAATTAATTTCTAATAATTCATTTAAAAAGTGATGATCTGAGATAAATGCTTCTTTAATAATTTCAGCGTATCCTGATCTTAATTCAGCATCACTTAAAGTTTTTAGAGTATCAATATCATAAATAACAGCCTTGGGAGGATAAAATGCCCCAATCATATTTTTACTAAGTTCATGATTAATTGCTACTTTCCCACCTACACTGCTATCATGTGCTAAAACAGTTGTTGGAATTTGAATAAAATCAATTCCACGCATATAAGTTGCAGCAACAAAACCAGTAATGTCACCAACTACTCCGCCACCTAAAGCAATAAAAAGTGAATCTCTATCAAGTCCATATTCTATGGCTTTTGTTTGGATTTTATAATAATTATCAATGGACTTCTCTGCTTCACCACTTGGCAATATATACGTGTACATTTTATGGTCACTAAATGTATTTTTTATATCGTCTAAATATAATGATTCGATTACCTCATCTGTAATAATCATAATCGATGAATACGATCTTTCTAGTAATTCTTGCACACGAAAACGTATGCCATGACCAATTGTTACATTGTATTCATGTGAAGAAGCTTTAATTTTTAATGTCTTCATTTAAAAGCTCCTTAATTCTTCTCTATATGCATCCATTGCTTCTTTGAGTTTTGGGAATTGATTACTTTGAAACTCTTCAGTAATTGCTTTTGCTAATTCAAAGGCCACAACGTGCTCCATCACTACAGCTGCTGCTGGAACTGCACAAGAGTCTGAACGCTCAATACTTGCACTAAATACTTCTTTAGATTCAATATCTACACTTTTTAAAGGCTTGTAAAGCGTAGGAATAGGTTTCATAACACCCTTAATTACAAGTGGCATACCTGTTGTCATTCCACCTTCAAATCCACCTAAACGATTTGTTCGACGTGAAAATCCATCTTCTTCATTCCAAATAATCTCATCATGAACTTCACTACCATTTTTACGGGCAGCTTCAAAACCTATTCCTATCTCTGCTCCTTTAAAAGCATTAATACTCATTACTGCACCGGCAAGTTTACTATCTAATTTGCGATCATAATGAACATATGATCCAATACCAGCAGGCATCCCTTCTACATATACTTCACAAACACCACCAATAGAATCACCGTCAGCCTTAGCTTGATCTATTGCATCCATAATAGGTTGTTCAACATCTTTATCTAAGACACGTACTGGTGACTCCTCTGAAATAACTCTTTTCTCTTCAATAGTTAATTCAGCAATTTCTTTTGCTTGTATACCTGCAATTTCTTTAACGTATCCAACAACATTGATGCCTAGTTGTTTAAGCATAATTTTAGCAACTGCACCTGCAGCTACTCTTACAGTAGTTTCTCGAGCTGAAGAACGTTCGAGCACATTTCGCATATCTCTGTGACCATATTTCATTGCCCCATTTAAATCAGCATGACCAGGACGAGGACGAGATACAACGCGTCTGATTTTAGCGTCTTCATCTACTGGATCTTCACCCATAATATCAGTCCAGTGTTTAAAGTCGTCGTTATCGACAACAAGACCTATTGGAGATCCTAAAGTATAACCATGTCTCACACCACTTGTAATATCAACTAAGTCTTTTTCTATTTGCATACGACGACCTCGACCATGACCTTTTTGTCTTCTTAGTAAAGATTCATCAATATCTTTTTTCAATAAAGGCATATTAGCTGGAACACCTTCAACAATCGTAATTAATTTCTTTCCATGTGATTCTCCAGATGTTAAATAACGCAATTTATTTTCCTCCTATTCAAACTTAAAATATTATGTATAGCTTTCTTTACAAAAGTTCTATGATAGTCTAAATTTTCTGATATATCTTTTTGTACATATTTATTTATATAGTAGAAAGCCTCTGTCACTAAATATAACAGAGGCTAATTGTTTATTAATAAATCCAAGCACTATCTTGCTTATCGTATGCAGTTATTTCTGATTCATTGAAAAATAAACCAATTTCTCTTTCTGCACTTTCAGGAGAGTCTGAACCATGAATGATGTTCTTACCAACTGTAACTGCAAAATCTCCTCTAATTGAACCTGGAGTAGCTTCTGCTGGGTTTGTTTCACCAATCATTAGACGTGAAGTAGAAATAACTTCTTCACCTTCCCAAACCATTGCAAAAACTGGTCCAGATGTGATGAAATCTACTAACTCGCCAAAAAACGGACGTTCTTTATGTTCGCCATAATGCGTCTCAGCTAATTCAGTTGGAATGTTCATTAATTTTGCACCAACTAATTTAAAACCTTTATCTTCAAAACGTCTAACAACTTCTCCAACGATTCCTCTTTGAACACCGTCAGGCTTAACCATAATAAATGATTTTTGCATTTTACTTGCCCCTTATAATAAATATATTTTAAAAACTAGTACACTATCAAATATTATCAAATTTAATGAGATATTACAATTTTATTAATACTTACGTTTCCCAATTACTTGTGCAATAATTTCTAACGTGCGTTTGATTTTATTTTCTGGCAAGCTATTTAAAGAATTTAGTGCTTTATTTAAATAGCGATTACTTAATTCATAAGCATCTTCAATTGCGTTTGTTTGTTTTAAATAATCAATTACTTCAGTTAATTTTACCTCATCAATATTTTCTTTATCTTCAAATAGTTCTTCTACTTTTAATTTAAATGCCGGATCTTTCATTGCATAATATACTGGCAATGTAATGTGACCTTGTTTAAGATCACTTCCTGTAGGTTTACCAAGTTCTTTTTCTGTAGCTGTAAAATCTAAAATATCATCAATTATTTGAAAAGACATGCCGATATAATAACCATATTCATAAAGTTTACTTGCTTCATATTGGCTAACTCCAGCAGAAATGGCTCCAAGTTTGCAACTCGTTGCAATTAATAGTGCAGTCTTTCTTTTAATCCGTCTTAAATAATTCCAAATTTCTTGATCTAATACATAACGATCTTTAATCTGAGATATTTCTCCTTCAACAACCTCGATAAGTGTTTTAGATAAAACTTTATGCACTTCTGGATTATCAATTGATGTAATTGTTTCTAACGCTCTTGCTAATATATAATCGCCGGTATACATCGCTACACGATCACCATAAATATATTTTACAGTTGGTTTACCACGTCTCAGTTCTGAATTATCAACAACATCATCATGTACTAAACTTGCCATATGTATTAATTCTAAGGCAACAGCAACCGTTTCAACATCTTTATCTTTATTTTTATAATCACCAAAACGAGCTGAAAGTAATACGAATATTGGTCTTATTCGTTTACCTCCAGCTTCAAGTAATTGGGTAGAAGCTTTTCTTAAAACAGGATGTTCTGCTTGAATGACATCATTTAAAGAATGCTCTATACTAT
Organism: Caryophanales bacterium; assembly: GCA_029257405.1. Classification (GTDB taxonomy): domain Bacteria; phylum Bacillota; class Bacilli; order Bacillales; family Amphibacillaceae; genus Pseudogracilibacillus. Next base: position 112,768 of record JARIBO010000050.1, on the reverse strand, counting down.
TCAAATCTTTTCTTAAAAAACCATATATATTTGCTAGTTTCATACGATTCACCTTTTTATTTCATTCATAAATCATTATTTTGTTGCTTTATGCATTGCCGCAACTCCGCCAGTATAACTTTTTACTTCGATATCTTTAAATCCAGCTTCTTTAAAAAGCTTAGTTAATTCTTTTTTATTTGGAAAATCTTTAGCTGATTCATGTAACCATGCATATTCTTTATAGCTTTTTGCAAACAATTTTCCAAACAAAGGCATAATAAATTTAAAGTAAAAATAATACGCTTGGCGAAATCCTATCATAGTCGGCTGTGACGTCTCTAAGCAAACAACAGTTCCACCTGGTTTGACTACTCGATACATTTCTTTTAAGACTGTTAAATAATCTGGTACATTTCGTAAACCAAATCCAATTGTAACATAATCAAAACTATTAGATTCAAACGGTAAATCCATTGCATTGCCATGAATAAAATCTAATTGTTTTATATTATATTCCTTATTTTTTTCTTCTGCAATACTAAGCATATTTTTACTGAAATCCAAACCAACTACGTGACCTGACTCACCAACTTCTTCAGCAAGTGATATAGCCCAGTCTCCTGTACCAGTACAAACATCTAATGCATCAGAATCGGCTTGGACATTCATTTTATTCATTACGTCTTTACGCCATGATTTATGTTTATTAAAGGATATAATAGAATTCATTGAATCGTACTTTTCAGAAATTGACTCAAAAACATTATGAACTTTTTTCTCTTTCGAAGATCCGTTCATTTTTTAGCCTTCTTTCGCTTGTGAAATATTCGTTTGAATAGAATCTAGTGTATTTTTATAGATATAATTAGAATAATTGCTAGATAAATTTTCAACACTTGAATCTAATTCTTTTTTTAATTCATTAATTTTTATTTGGATTCTTTCATTTATAGCATAATCAGTTAGGATTAGTTCATTTTTTTTATAATAGTCATATACAATTGAAGCTTGATTCAACTGTTCTTTTTTTAATCGATTTAACATTAAAAAACTTTTAATCATGTCAATGGCTTCATATTCACAGTTAAATTTAGCTACTTCAGTAAATAGATGAGTTTCACTAATTAGAAGTGCTTCGTAAAAATCTTCTTCTGATTTTTTATCATTATAATGTAAATTCATTTTTTCTTCATTAATTTTTTTTATACTTGCTGCTAAAACTTTAATCATTTTAACATTTTCAAGTTCAGAAAGTAGATAATAATACATACCACTATAATAATCTCCAACAAGTACGGTTAATTGTTTATCAGTTTCTTTACTATAATTATTGCCATTTACTAAATCATGAGTTTTCAAGGCGATTTCAATTAACATAATAATTACAATATAATCTTGTTTCTGACTGCGAGACATAGATGTATTTTGATAGAGTTCATTTAGTATAAATAGTTTATCAAGGTCGATGATAGGTTTATCAATCTGATTTTTCACAAATGAATGTGTTGTTTTTTCACTGATTTTTTCTTTTAAATCAGCTAATTCTAAGTTTATAGAATACACGTTAACCACCTACATCCTTTCGTCATTCTTTTACAATCAGTATAGCATAATTTTTCTTTGAATACCCTTTAGGATACTCACTTATTTAAAAGTATCTAAAAAAACATCTTTTGTTTTACATAAGTAAAAAAGGGCACGTTATAAACGCACCCTTTTAGCTCTATGTATATTTATTTTCTAACTGAATCTCTTAGAGCTTTACCAGCTTTAAATGCTGGAACTTTACTTGCTGGAATTTGAATTTCTTCACCAGTTTGTGGATTACGTCCTTTACGAGCAGCACGATCACGTACCTCAAAGTTACCGAATCCAATAATTTGTACTCTTTCACCTTCACCTAGTGTATCCATGATAGTTTGGAATACTGCATCTACTGCTTTACCAGCGTCTTTTTTCGAAAGTTCACTGCTTTCAGCTACAGCACTTACCAATTCTGTTTTATTCATGAATATTCACCTCCTCTTTAATTATACAATTCGTTTTAAAACAAATTATATTAAATGTTTTTTTCAACATCAAGAAATGTATTTCAATGATGATAAGCCCTATACTATACGACTTTCAGTTAAATTTCAACATAATAAGCAATATTTTTCAAAAAAAGTTTAATTAATTGTATTTTTCCTTAAAAAAGCACTTATATCATATGATTTACCGTCACTTTATCACTCTAGATTAATTATTCAAGATTAAAAAATGGTTCATTATTTTTTTCTTTATAAGGTAATGAATAAATTGGTACAAAAGGTGATTGTTCATGATATATATATCTAATATCTTCATCTTCCTCAAATTCATAATCATTTTCTTCCATTATACTTAATAAATCACTACGGTAATCAATAAAAAGTTCTCCTTTGGTATTCATTAAAATAGGTAAATTATTTTGCGTATAAGGACTCTTAACAAACTGACTCTTTTTAAACTTCAATTTTTCATAATTAATTTTAAATAAACCAGATTCAACTTCTTCACCATATGGTGGATAAAGATTTTTTGACCGATAAATATCGAGCTTCACGTTAATTTCTCTGATTTTTTCAGATAATTGTAAATCAATTAATTTAACTTCTGGATTATCTTCAGGATTGACTAAGGTATATAAGTAAATACCTCCATTTTCATAAGCATTACCTGGAATTTCTGATAAAAAATTTCTCTCTTTTAAAATTGTGAAATCAATTAAATATTTTTCATAAATATCCACATCTGCATCTTTTGTTTTGATTGGTAGTAATCCTCCTGAATCTTCAACAAAAGCGTTAACTGCTTCTTGAACTATTAATAATTGATCTTCATTTGGAATTTTGTTTTTACTTAATTCCTCGTTTGGAAACATACAACCTGATAATAGTGTTACAAGTACTAACAATGACAATGTTTTTTTCAGTATAATTCTTGGCATCTTTAATAATCGCTCCTTATCCAGTCGGTCCACTAATTACTACATAGAAAACAATTAATGCGCCAACAATTAAGCACACATATGCTATAAAAGAAACAATACCACTTAAAATTCCTTTTAATTTATTTCTACTTAAAGTAATTAACACTAATGCTAAAATAAGTAATCCTATTCCAACAAAAGAAATAATTTCTTTAATCTCTGCTGCAGACATTGAACCACTCCCAAATATAATAAAAATTATTCGTTATTATTTTTGTAACTATCTAACTCGTCTTTTTTCGCTCGCGTCATCAATTGTTCAACGATTTCTTTTGGATCAGCATTATTATATAATATTTCATATAAAGCATGGGTAATAGGCATCTCAACATTTTGTTGAATTGAAAATAAATACGCAGCTTTTGTTGTTCTAACTCCCTCAACTACCATACCCATTTCATCTAATACTGAATCAAGTGAATGACCTTTTCCAATTAAATTACCAGCGCGCCAATTACGGCTATGTTTACTTGTTGATGTAACAATTAAATCTCCTACACCTGATAAACCTAAAAATGAGAGTGGGTTAGCTCCTAAACTAACTCCTAAACGTGTAATTTCAGCTAATCCGCGCGTAATTAATGCAGCCTTTGCGTTATCTCCAAAATTTAAACCGTCTGACATTCCAGCTCCAAGTGCAATAATGTTTTTTAATGCACCACCTAGTTCTACACCAATTACATCATCACTTGTGTAAACTCTAAATGATTCATTAAAGAATAAATGTTGTGCTTTTTCAGCTTGTTTAATGTTACTACTCGCAACAGTTACTGTGGTTGGCATTCTTAATCCCACTTCTTCTGCGTGACTAGGACCCGACAGCACAACAATATCATCAGAATTAATTGAGCTGAGTTCTTCACTCATAATTTGTGATACGCGTTTAGAACTTTCAGGTTCAATTCCTTTTGTAGCATGAATGACTAATAATTCTTTATTTATATACGGATTAATTTTTTTAGACACTTCACGAATTGCTGAAGATGGTACAACCATTACGATAGCTTCAGCTCCTGAAATAGCAGTTTCTAAATCTGAATAAGCAATTACGTTTTTAGGTAATTCTATATTTAAATACTTTTCATTTTTATGAGTTTGATTAATTGTGTTAACTTGTTGTTCTTTATGCGACCATAATCTTACTTCATGATTATTATCTGCTAAAACAATACTTAATGCTGTTCCCCAACTCCCAGCACCTAATACAACTATTTTCGACAAAACCTTCACTCCTCTTAACTTCTTTTTCTTGCAATTATATGAATAGGTGTTCCTTTAAATCCAAATGCAGCTCGAAGTTGATTTTCTAAAAAGCGTTTATATGAAAAATGCATTAATTCAGGCTCGTTAACAAACACAACAAAACTTGGAGGCTGAACTGCAACTTGTGTAGTATACAACACTTTTAATTTTCTACCTTTAATCGTTGGTGTAGGATTTATTGCAAGTGCGTCCATGATAACATCATTTAACACGTTGGTAGCAATTCGTTTCGTATGACTTTCACTCACTAATTTAATAACTGGAATGAGTCGTTGAACACGTTTTTTGGTTTTAGCTGATAAAAATACAATCGGAGCATAATCAAGGTATTGGAATTCATTTCTCATATCTTCTTCAAATTCCTTCATTGATTTTTCTTTAATATCAACTGTATCCCATTTATTCACAACTAGAACAATTGCCCGACCAGCTTCGTGTGCGTATCCAGCAATTTTTTTATCTTGTTCTCTAATACCTGTTTCAGCATCAATTAGAACAAGTACGACGTCTGATCTGTCTATTGCTTTTAATGCTCTTAATACACTATATTTTTCTGTCGATTCATAGACTTTCCCACGTTTTCTAATTCCTGCCGTATCAATAATAACAAAATCTTGATCATCTTTGTTAAAAGGCGTATCGACTGCATCTCTTGTGGTTCCTTCTACATCACTAACAATAACACGTTCTTCATTTAAGATTGTGTTAACTAATGAAGACTTACCAACATTAGGTCGACCAATTAAACTAAAGTAAATTGTATCTTCATCTTTTTCGGAATCTAAATCTTTAGGAAAGTGAGTAACAACTTCATCTAATAAATCTCCGATACCAATTCCATGTGTACCAGATATTGGATAAGGTTCGCCAAAACCTAATGAATAAAATTCATAGATTAATTCTCTTACTTCAGGATTATCTACTTTATTAACTGCAAGAACGACAGGTTTTTTTGATCTATAAAGTAAATTAGCTACTTCTTCATCTGAGCCTGTAATTCCATCTCGCGCATTAACTAAAAAGATAATAACATCCGCTTCTTCAATTGCTATTTCAGCTTGATTTCTAATTTTTGTTAGTAGTGGTTCATCAGTTATTTCAATACCACCTGTATCAATTAAATTATATTTTTGAGTTAGCCACTCAGCTTCTGCATAAATGCGGTCTCTTGTAACACCTGGTTTATCTTCAACTATTGAAATACGTTCACCTACTAATCTGTTAAAGATTGTAGATTTACCCACGTTCGGTCTTCCTACTATTGCTACTGTTGCTTTTTTCATCAAAGGTGCACCCTTTTCTATTGTAATTTACTTTATGTACATTTTACCAAACATAATACCTATCTACAATTTTAATTTTATATTTAAATATTAAAAAAGCTTTTCCTTTTCAAGGGAAAAGCTTTTTTTAATATAATTTTATTTATATTTATCTAGCTGATCACCGATTAGGTCACCGATCTGGAAACCAGAACTATCTTCTTCTTTTTGATAGTTTAAGATATCTTTTTGTTCTGCATCTTGGGCAATAGCTTTAATACTAAGTGAAATTCTTTGATCTTTTTCATTAACACTCAATACTTTTACTTCTACTTTTTGGCCTACAGCTAATTCTTCTTGTGGAGTTTCGATATGACGATCAGCAATTTCTGAAATATGAACAAGACCTTCTACGCCTTTTTCGATTTCTAAAAATGCACCAAAATCTACTAATCTTCTCACTGTAGCTTCTACTGTAGAACCTTCTTCGATTCGATCAGCAATATTTTCCCATGGACCTGCAAGTGTACTCTTATGCGAAAGTGAAATTCTTTCTTTTTCAGGATCTACTGATAAAATTTCAACTTTGATTGTTTCGCCTTCAGATACAACGTCAGTTACTTTATCTACATGTGAGTGAGCTAATTCTGAAATATGAACAAGTCCATCTACTCCACCAATGTCTACAAAAGCACCAAAGTCTGTAATTCTCTGAACTGTACCATCAATTACTTGGCCTCTTTCTAACGATTCAAGTAATGTTTTTTTATCTTTACCCGCTTCAAGCTCTAAAACTGCACGATGCGATAAGATTAATCTGTTTTGTTCTTGATCTAAATCAACAATTTTAACAGATAATTTTTTGTTAAGATAATCAGAAAAATCTTCTACGAAATGCATTTCAACAAGTGAAGCTGGAATAAATCCTCTTAAGCCAACATCAACTACTAAACCGCCTTTAACAACTTCTTTTACTTCTGTTTCAAAGATTTCTCCATTTTCGTATTTCTCTGTTAAGTCTTCCCACGTTTTTTCAGTATCAACTGCTTTTTTCGATAAAATAATTTCATCTTCTTCTACTTTACTAACTTTTAATGTAAGTTCTTGATCAACTTCAACAACTTCATTTGGTGTTTCAATGTGTAAGTGTGATAACTCACTAATTGGTATAATACCTTCTGTTTTAAAACCAATATCTACAAGAACCTGCTTTTCTTCAATACTTACTACTTTACCTTTAACAATATCGTCAACATTAAATTCTTTATTTGTATCTACCATATATATAACTCCTCCTACAACTAATTAAGATTTAAATTACTTATCCATTAAATCTATTCACTTCTTCTAGTATAACATGAAATCGTGTTACTTATAAACTTATCTTACTTTTTTTGATAATTATTAACTAATTTTATGATTTCTTCAACAACTTCTTCAATTTCCAATGATGTTGTATCAATAGAAACAGCATCTTCAGCTTTAACTAATGGCGATTCTTTTCGCGTTTCATCACGAGTGTCTCGCTCCCGAATTTCTTCTTTTAATTCTTCCAAATGAGATGAAAAGCCATTCTTTAAGTTTTCTGCATGTCTTCTCTCAGCTCTTTCATCAACAGATGCGATTAAAAACACTTTAATTTCAGCATCTGGAAGTACGGTTGTTCCAATATCTCTACCGTCCATAACTACAGAGTGATTTTCAGCTAATTTTTTTTGTCTGACAACTAGGTCTTTTCTGACTTCCCCTAATTGAGCTAGATGAGATACAGATTGTGATACTTCAGCTGTTCTAATTTTTTTTGTTACATCAACATCATCTAAATAAACAATTTGGCCATTATCGGTTGCTTTAAAACTTACTTTAGTATGAGTTAATAATTCTTTGATTCGCTCTTCATCATTTAATTCGATGTTTTGTTCAATTACTTTTAATGTGAATGCTCTATACATTGCTCCTGTATCAATATACACATAATTTAATTTATCTGCAATTAATTTAGCAACTGTACTTTTTCCTGCAGCTGCGGGTCCATCAATCGCGATTCTTATTATTTCATTATTAGACACTTTATTTATCCCTCAATTTCTTCATTTGCATGGATGTTTTTTGCTATATGTTTGCCATGATACCTGCCATTTTCAATAAAGGTTTCGTTTCCATCAAAACCTGAAATAACTACACCAGCAACATATAAATTTTTAATATTTGTTTCGTAGGTATCTTCATTATATTTAGGACGGCCAGTATGTAAATCGACAATAATATTTAAACTTTGTAAAAATTCAATTTGTGGATGGTAGCCTGTCATTGCAAATACAAAATCCGCTGGTTCGTGCATTACCTCATTATCAATTACATAACTTATTTTATCTTGATCGATTTCAATTACTTCTGCATTAAACCTTGCTTTTACTTTATTATGTTTAACTAATGAAGCAAATTCTGGTAAAATCCATGGTTTAATACTTTTAGAGTAATCAGGACCACGATATAATAAGGTTACTTTAGCATGTGCATGATATAACTCTAGAGCAGTATCAATAGCTGAATTTCTCCCGCCTATAACGACTACTTTTTGATTATAATAAGGATGAGCTTCTTTAAAGTAGTGATTAACATGAGGGAGTTCACTCCCGGGTATATTTAAATAGTTAGGTTGATCATGATAGCCTGTTGCTATAATAAGATGTTTTGTTTTATATTTAATTGTTTTTCCAAATTGGTTAGTCGTCTCCACAATAAACTCATTATTTTCTTTAGTTGCTTCTGTAACTGTTTCAAATGCATTGATTCTTAAGTTATTTCTTTTAGCTACTTCTCTATAATAGGCTAGTGCTTCATTACGGACAGGTTTGTGCCTTGTTGAAATAAATGGTACATCGCCTATTTCTAACTTTTCACTTGAACTAAAGAAAGTTTGATGTGTAGGGTAGGAATGAATTGTATTAACTACATTTCCTTTTTCAATAATTAATGGATTAATCTGATACTTTTTTAATTCCAAAGCAACAGACATACCACAAGGACCACATCCAAGAATAATTACATCTTCATCTATCATTTAAATCTTCCTTTATTTTAAAATAATAAAATGCCCCTATCTAATAATTTAATAGGAGCGTTCTATTTTATACCCATCCACGATAACGTGAAGCTTCTGCCATTTTACGAACACCAACCATGTGTGATGCCAAACGCATATCTACTTTTCTTGTTTGTGATGTATTGTAAATAGTCGTAAAAGCATTCGTCATGATATCTCTTAATTTATCTTCGACCTTCTTTTCTGACCAGTAATAACCTTGATTGTTTTGAACCCACTCAAAGTAAGTTACGACTACGCCACCAGATGATGCTAATATATCTGGAACTAATAAAATACCTCGATCATTTAATATTTTTGTTGCTTCCATAGTTGTTGGACTGCTCGCAGCTTCTACAATAATACTTGCTTTTATTTTTTTAGCATTTTCTTCTGTAATTTGGTTTTGAACAGCTGCTGGAACTAAAATATCACAATCTACTTCAAGTAATTCATTATTTGTAAGTGTATTTTTAAATAAGGTTGTAACAGTTCCAAAACTATCTCTTCGGTCTAATAAATAATCAATATCCAAACCTTCTGGATCATGTAGCGCACCATAAGCATCTGAAATACCAACTATTTTTGCTCCACCTTGATGAAGATATTTGGCTAAATAACTACCTGCATTACCAAATCCTTGAATAACTACTTTTGCTCCTTCAATTTCAAAGTCACGGATTTTAACCGCTTCTTCAATACAAATAGTTACACCTTTAGCTGTAGCTGATTCTCTTCCAAGAGATCCACCTAGAACATTTGGTTTTCCGGTAATAAACCCTGGATTATCTTCTTTATTTAAATAACTATACTCATCCATCATCCACGCCATAATTTGCGAGTTTGTATATGTATCAGGCGCAAGTATATCTTGACGTGGTCCAATGATTTGATTAACCGCTCTGACATAACCTCGGCTTAATGCTTCAAGTTCTCTAAATGACATTTCTCTAGGATCACAAATAATACCACCCTTTGCTCCCCCATAAGGTAAATCAACAATACCTGCCTTTAAACTCATCCAAATTGCTAGTGCATTTACTTCTAGTTCAGAAACATTTGGATGGAATCTAACTCCACCTTTAGTTGGACCAACAGCATCATTATGCTGCGCACGGTATCCTTTAAAATATTTCATTGATCCGTCATCCATACGAACTGGAATTCTCACTGTAAATATTCTTAACGAATCTTTTAAAAGTTCGTATACATCTTCTGGATACCCCAGTTTATCTAATGCTTCTTTTATAATTGAACGAGTTAACTCTAATCCATTTTTATTTTCTTTTCCATCAACATTTTGAGCTTCACTTTTTGCTGTCATCAGCCTTGCCCCCTATGATTATTACTGACTTAATTAAAGTTATTAATTACAAATAATTATACACTTTAGAATTTTTAATGCAATGATTTAAATTATTGCTACCATTAGGTTTAAAGCGTTTTATCTAGATTATTTAATCGATAAATTTACGAATTCTTCAATCATTTCTTCATAAGTTAAATTAATATTCCTTGCTGCATCTGGAAATAGACTTGTAGAAGTCATCCCTGGTAATGTATTAACTTCAAGGATATAAGGTATATTTTCTTTTGTTAAAATAAAATCAGCTCGAGAATAAGTTTCGCACCCTAAGGCTTGATGTGCTTTAACGGCATAACTTTTTATTTTAGATGTCATTTCTTCAGATATTCGTGCTGGAATAATATGTTCGCTTCCACCTTCAGTATATTTTGATTCATAATCATATAACTCATTTTTAGGAATGATTTCAATAATCGGCAGTGCTGTTTCTTCTCCAATTTTTCCTTTAATTGGCACAGTTAGTTCTATACCTTCAATAAATTGTTCAACGATTGCATAATCATCACTTTTGCTCGCATTTATTAGTGCTTCTTTAATTTCTTTTTCATCATTGATTATTGTTAAACCTAAAGTTGAACCTTCACTATTAGGCTTAATTACAAATGGTATCTCAAACTCTTCTTGGATTAATTGCTCTACTTTATTTAAGTTTTGCTCGTCTTTTACACTATAAACATTACTTTTTGCTATTGGTATACCATGTAAACCAAAAATTTGTTTTGCTTTTGATTTATCCATTGCAAGCGCTGAGGCTAATACACCTGATCCCACATATGGAATATTAAGCATTTCAAGTAATCCTTGAATTTTACCGTCTTCACCATGTTTGCCATGCAAGCCAATAAATACTAAGTCTACATCTAAATTAATAATTTGAGACATATCTTTTGGATCAAAATCTATCGCAATGACATCATGTTGATTCGCCTTTAATGCGCGTATAATTCCTTCACCAGAAGCTAATGATACATCTCTTTCTCCTGATACACCGCCATATAAAACTGCAACTTTCATATTAATCATCCTTTAATTTTAATTGAATTCAAATATAGATAAATCGTCACCTAAGTAATAATAAGCTAAAAAAACAATAATACTAATTATTAATAATACAAATATAAATCTAACTGTAGGACTTTTTATTTTAACTTTAATTTTTTTTGAGTTTGACTTATGAACTTCTGTACGAGGTTGTAAGTTTAAAACGTCAATAATAGGTTCTTCATTATCTGTCTTCTCTACCGATTTATCACTTTTACTCACTTCAGCTAGAAGCACTTTTAAATCATCAGTTTCTTCTACCACTTAATTCACCTCTTGTTTTATACTTCATTAATAAACCTAATATAAAATCAATTAAAAAATGAGCTACGATTGTAACACTTAAATTTTGAGTAATTTCAAACAAATAGCCAATATAAAAGCTAACACCAATAATGGAAAGTAGTAAAATTGGTTTTGTTAAATACCTTATATGAATAATTGCAAATAAGGAACTAGCGAATAGATAACCAAATGTTGTTTGAATAACACCTCTAAATAAAAGTTCTTCTGAAATAGCAACAACCGCAGCTATTATAAATATTGAAAATATAGATTGCTCACTAAAGAGTTTTTCGTTTATTCCTCCGTCATCTAAAAAGCGACGGGGAATAACCATATCTAAAAATATGTCTATCATTATTATTAAACTAGCTGGTATTATACCATAATAAAGAATTTCCTTTGTGTTTATTTTAAATAATTCGAACCAATTTGTAAATGATTCAAAAAAGAAGAGACTTAAAACAATACTTAGACTAAAAAGCAATAATTGTGTGTATAAGACTGATTTTTTTAATTCATCACTAGATAATTGACGAACGATATCAGCTTGTTTCATTCATTTCACCAACTTGTAAAAGTGTTGCTAACTTATTTAACCAATTCTCATAATGACTGTCATTTAAAGGATATGATTCTGTTTGCCAATTTAATATATCAAAATCACATGCTGAACAACAATAAGTGAGTGGTTTTTTTATCGTTGATTGGAATTTATTGTATAAAGAAGTGCGTAAACAACCTTTTGTTTTTATCCATTTTACTAATGTCATTAATTCGTTTTGTTTTAATATTGACTGTGTTTGATTATGTTTTATCATGCTTTCTGTAAATTCATGCCATTTCTGATTATCTTCTATGAATTCACCTTTATTAATCATACCATGACTTTCTAATTGGTACTTTAAATTTCTCCACTGAACTTCATTAATTTCTAAATTGTTTTCCGCGAAAAATTGAATGTTTGGTAATTTCTTTAGTTTATACAAACTATTTAGTATCTTTTTCAAATTAATTTCCAATAAATACTGATTTTCTATAATATTAAGCGGTAAATATATATCTTTTTCATTGAAATATAAAACACTTACGCTTTCTTTACCATCTCGTCCAGCTCTCCCAATTTCTTGAATATACGATTCAATTTGTAACGGTAAATGGTAATGGATAATTAATCTAATATCTTTTTTATTAATACCCATACCAAAGGCTGCTGTACAGCAAATAATGTTTAATTGATTATTCATAAATTGCTGTTGAATCATTAATCGGTCACTGTTTTCTAACCCACCATGGTAATAGGCTACTCGTTTGTTTAAATGATGGGCTAGATAAGCCGACATTTCTTCACACTTCTTGCGACTTGAAAAATAAATCAAAGTCGGTACATCATGTTTTATTAATAGTTCACTTATATTTTGTTTCTTTTCATTTTCGTTATTTACTTTTTTAATATTTATTACAATATTTTCACGATCAATTGGATGAATTATTTCCTTCATTTGAGGTCGATTTAGAGCTTGTTTTATATCTAATCTAACTGTTTCAGACGCAGTTGCAGTTAAAGCAAGGATAGTTGGATTATTTAACATATCAATTTTATTAATAATCCGTAAATAATCTGGCCTAAAATCATATCCCCATTGTGAAATGCAATGAGCTTCATCAATCACAACTAGACTTACTTCGATTTGCTTTAATGCTTGGATTACTTCTTTTGATTGAAAAAGTTCAGGAGAGATATAAATCAATTTATAAGTTGAGATATTATTTAAAATTTGACGCCTTTCTTTCCAATCGACCATTCCATTATATGCAGCAACATTTTTATATTTAATTGCTTTTAATTCCTTTACTTGATCAATCATTAAAGAAGTAAGTGGGGATACTACGATTGTTAAACCTGGTAATATTTTTGCAGGTAGCTGATAGCAAATTGATTTTCCTGATCCTGTTGGCAAGACACCTAAGACATCTTGTTTATTTAGTACATTTTTGATTATTTCTTCTTGCCCAATTTTAAATGTTTTGTAATTAAACTCATTGTAAAGTACATCATGTAATTTTATTTTCTACACCTTCTTCTATACTAGACATCATAGATAAGACTAATCGAATTTGAAAATAATTAATTTCAGGTGAAACGTGATCTTTTATTTCTTTTAATTTAAATCCGTGATTATTTTTTACGTAATTAACAATTTCTTTTTGTGCTTGAATGGGTACAAATTCATTTATAGGTAATTTAGGATTATATAAAGCTATTTCTACTAAATGATCATAGATAGTACTTAATTTTAATTTCCTAATTTTTGCTATGCTTTCTAAAGTGTTGTGCTTTTTTAATAACTCATTTGTTTGACTTGCTGATTTTGTAAGTTTATTAACAGTTGATAAATTTGAAATTAATATATTCATCATTTTAAAACGTCTTGGATTATTTAATGTGTTTTCGATTATAAAATGATTAATTGCTGTAAGGGATAATTGAACTGTATGTTGATCTGTTTGATATTTCTGGGCAAGTTGCGGAATACTAAGTCCGTAATGGGCATAACCACTTAATCGATCGATATAATATAGTCTTTCTTCTGGAAATTGTTCTAGTAAAACAGATAGTTCTTCATACACTTGGTTTAAATCATGTTGAATAAATTTTCTTCTCTGAATATAGAGTTGTTTTATAAAGTTTTCAGTTTTAAAATTGTCAATTACCGGTATATAATGTGTGTTTTTCTGATTACTATTTGTCCAGACTTGAATAAATAATGATAATCTCCGGTAAAATTCATCTGAAATGTGTTCATACATTAAACCTTTAAATTGAATTTTTAAAGGCGTGGTTTTAACTAATTCTAATCCTTTATGCGTGACGATATAAAAATGAGTTTGATCGAGTTGTTGGATAAGTTGGTTTTCTTTTAACTCGGCAATAATTTTATTGTATTCTTTTAAAGTTAACTTTTTATAAATGCCGTAAAGGTCTGTTAATTGATACAAATGTGCATCTTGCAAAGTTTGAATAGAAGATCTACCACTTAATAAATGATAAATAGAATAAATGGTTCTTTCTTTTTTGATGCGAGTACAACATTTCAAGATAAGTAAATTAATTAGCGACATCTGGATTTCCCCTTAACATGCTTATACTGATAAATTCTATTTTACTATACTTAATGCTTATGATAAACTAAATTTAAAATAATAACTAATTCGTTACTTGAAAAAAGACCTCGCAAGTAGACTGTATGGACAGTTGTCGTTGTGGGGTCTTTTTTTTATTGTAAAGGGGGTGAGGTTTTGAAACATTTTTCTTATAAAACAAGACATCAAACTATTATAAATATGAAAAAAACTGAATTTGATTTATTAATTATTGGTGGGGGCATTACAGGTGCTGGCATTGCATTAGATGCTGTTACACGCGGTTTAAAAGTCGGTTTAATAGAAATGGGCGACTTTGCTCACGGAACGTCTAGCAGGTCTACAAAACTCGTTCATGGTGGTTTACGTTATTTAAAACAATTTGAAATAAGAGAAGTTGCTACATTAGGAAAAGAACGAGCAATTGTTTATGAAAATGGTCCTCACGTAACAACGCCAGTACTTATGCTTCTTCCATTTTTTAAAGGAGGAACTTTTAGTTATTTTTCAACTTCTATCGGTTTAAAAATTTACGATATGCTGGCAAGAGTTAAAAAATCTGAACGAAGAACAATGATTTCTAAAACAGATGTTTTAAAAAGAATTCCCTTTATTAAAAAAGAAGGTTTACATGGTGGTGGACTTTATGTTGAATATCGCACGGACGACGCACGATTAACTCTCGAAGTCATAAAAGAGGCTGCTACTTTCAATGCCCAAATTGCTAATTATGTTAAAGCAATTGATTTCAATTATCTTAACGATAGAATTACTGGAGTTCGAGCAAAAGATTTATTAACTAACCAAACGTTTAATATTAATGCAAAATATATAGTCAATGCCGCAGGACCTTGGGTAGATGATTTAAGAATGATTGATCATTCGGTTCATACAAAAAACCTTCAGTTATCAAAAGGAGCACATCTTGTATTTAATCAAGCAGATTTACCTTTAAAACAAGCTATTTATTTTGATACTCCAGATAAACGTATGATGTTTGCAATCCCGAAGGATAATAAAACATATGTCGGGACAACTGACACATTTTTTGAAGGTGATCCGATTGATTTAATGATTACTAAGGACGATCGTGATTATATTATTAATGCGATAAATTTTATTTTTCCAAATTTAAACATAAATGAATCTTTAATTGAATCAAGTTGGGCTGGTGTAAGACCACTTATTTATGAAAAAAATAAAAATCCTTCAGAAATATCAAGAAAAGAAGAAATATGGAAATCTCCTACTGGTTTACTTACTATTGCTGGTGGTAAATTAACTGGATACAGAAAAATGGCTCAAACAGTTGTTGATAAAGTTGTTGCATCTTTTAAAACATCCAACAAGATTATTTATTCAGCGAGTAAAACGTTTGATTTACCTATTTCTGGTGGGCATATTGGTGGTTCTAAAAATTTAGATTCGTTTATAAAAATAAATTCTGAAATACTAATCAAACTAGGCCTCACTAAAATTGAAAGCATTAAGTTAGTTAAAATGTACGGATCAAACATTCACTTATTGCATAAATATATAAAGAATAATTCTACTGATTTACCAACTGATCTTTATGCTCAACTCATGTATGCAATCGACTATGAAATGGCAATTACACCTATCGACTTTTTTATGAGAAGAAATGCTGATATACTCTTTAATGTTGAACAAGTAATTTTGTATAAGTCAGAAGTTCTAAATTTAATGCAAGACGAATTCAAATGGACAGATGATTTAAAGGAATCTTATAGAAAATCGTTAAATAATGAAATATTAATCGCGACAATACCGCGTAATTATTATTAGAGTCTAAATAAACGTTTCACAGGAGGTCAGTTGAATGACAGAAAAATTTATTTTATCCATTGATCAAGGTACTACGAGCTCCCGCGCTATTCTTTTTGATAAAGCTGGGAATATTAGGTATAAAAATCAACAAGAATTCAAACAATATTTTCCTCACCCTGGTTGGGTTGAACATAACGCCAATGAAATATGGAGTTCTGTTTTAAGTGTGATTGCTGGTGTCTTATCTAAACAAAATATCGAACCTGAACAAATTGCTGGTGTAGGAATTACGAATCAGCGAGAAACAACTGTTGTTTGGGATAAAATTACTGGTGAGCCAATTTATAACGCAATTGTCTGGCAATCTCGACAATCAGATAGCATTTGTGACGAACTAAATGAACAAGGTTATGAAAGTTTATTTAGAGATAAAACAGGATTATTAATTGATCCTTATTTTTCTGGAACAAAAGTGAAATGGATTTTAGATAACGTTGAAGGTGCGCGAGAAAAAGCTAAGAATAACGAACTAATTTTTGGAACAATTGATACTTGGCTTATTTGGAAATTATCTGGAGGTAAAGCACATTTTACAGATTACTCGAATGCTTCTCGCACTTTAATGTATAATATTTATGATTTAAAATGGGACGAAGAACTACTTGATATTTTAACGATTCCAAAATCAATGTTACCTGAAGTTAAACCTTCTTCTCATATTTACGCTAAAACAGACAGTGATTTATTCTTTGGTCATTCAGCTCCAATTGCAGGTGTTGCAGGTGACCAACAAGCTGCTTTGTTCGGCCAAGCTTGTTTTGAGGAAGGGATGGTTAAAAATACATATGGAACGGGTTGTTTTATGCTAATGAATACAGGTCAAAAACCTGTCAAATCTAAAAATGGTTTAATAACGACGATTGCTTGGGGATTAGATGGGAAGGTAGAATATGCCCTTGAAGGTAGTATTTTCGTTGCAGGCTCATCTATTCAGTGGCTTAGAGATGGTTTGAGAATGTTTAGATACTCGCCAGAAAGCGAGGAATACGCTAAACGTGTTAATTCTACTAAGGGTGTCTACGTTGTACCCGCTTTTGTAGGACTTGGTGCACCATATTGGGATAGTGAAGTTAGAGGAGCTGTTTTTGGATTAACTCATGGCACAACTAAAGAACATTTTATACGAGCAACGTTAGAATCTCTAGCTTATCAAACAAAAGATGTTTTAGACGCAATGGAAAAAGATTCAAATATTGCACTTAAAAGATTACGTGTTGATGGTGGGGCAGTTTCTAATGGTTTATTAATGCAATTTCAAAGTGATATGTTACAAGTCCCTGTAGACAGATCAAAAATTAACGAAACTACAGCACTTGGCGCTGCTTACTTAGCAGGACTTGCAGTCGGATTTTGGAAAGATACACAAGAAATATCTGAATACTGGAAAACTGATAAAATCTTCGAACCTAAAATGGAAGTAAAAAATCGTGATGAATTATATAGTGGATGGCAAAAAGCGATTGAAGCAACAATGATTTTTAAATAACTAAAAACCACAATCTAATTATAGATTGTGGTTTTTAGTTTATTAATTCAAGTTTATTTTAAAGTAATCTTTGGTATTTTAAAATTAAATGTGGTACCTTCATTTTCTTTACTTTTTACAGATATAGTCCCTTGATGAGCTGTTACTATATGTTTAGTTATTGCTAATCCAAGACCGGTTCCTTTTTTCTTATCTGTTCTTGTTCTTGACTTATCAGCTTTATAAAATCGTTCAAATATAAATGATAAATCTTCATTTGGAATACCTGAGCCGTTATCAGTAACTTCTACATGCAGTTCTTTATCATTATTCATTACTTTAACAGTAACAAATCCTCCTGGATCTGTATGACTAATCGCATTATCTATGAGATTAGTAAATACCTGTTCAATCCGATCAGCGTCAAATATCGCGATTGGATCTTCTAATTCTTCAATTAAATTCAAGTTTATTTCTTGATCTTCTGAGATGCCAATAAATTTACGGTAAATTTTTTCAATAAATGGTTTTATCTCCATTTCTTGTTTATAAAGCTCTATATGACCTGCTTCCATTCGCCCGATATCGAGTAACTCATTTACCAAGCGACTCATACGGAGTGATTCATCATGAATAATTTGAGCTAATTCATTTTTTTCCTCTTTAGTATCGGCTATATCATCAACAATAGCTTCACTATAACCTTGCATTAATGCAATAGGTGTTCTTAATTCATGTGACACATTAGCAATAAAGTCTTTTCTTAATTTATCTAATTGTCTTTCTTCAGTCATATCACGCATAACTGCTACAGCACCTCTTACAAAATTGCTATCGTATAAAGGTGTCATAATCATTACCCAATCACGACCTTGCAGACTAATTTCATAAATTGCTTCACTTTCACCTTGGATAACTTTTTGAAGCAAATTATCTAAAACATCAGGTAATTGTTTATTATTTTCATCGATTGTTATATTTTTTTCAAAATATAAGTCTTGCAGAAATTGTTCAGATGGTGGATTAGTAACAATCATATCACCATGACGATTTAATGTAATAACCCCATCAGCCATTGAATTAACAATACTAGATAATTGTTCTTTTTCTTGATTTAAAGCATTAATATGAAATTTTAATTGCCTTCCCATACGGTTAAATGCAATAGCTAATTCACCAATTTCATCATGCGTTAAAATTGGAACTTTTGTATTAAACTCTCCACGCGCTAATTCAAAAGCAGCTTCACGCATTTTGATTAAAGGCGATGTTATGCGCGTAGATAAGAAAAATGCAAAGATAGTAGTTAATATAATAGCTATTCCAGCTGCTACAAATATTAATTTTGTAGTTTGTGCTTTAGTTTGGTTCACAACATCTAGCGTTTGATAGACAACTACACCGGCTTCTTTACTTTCAACTGGAGTAGCAACAACGAGTACTTCTGTTTCAGTATTAGGTAAAAATGTTTGTTCTTTTACATTTTTTTGAGATGAGATAACTTTGTCTAGTTTTTTATTTTCATTAGGTAATAATTTACCTAAATCAACTAATTTATCATTTGAAGTGTCTGACTCCCACATTTCACCGTCTTCAAAATAAATGATTACTTTTGTAGATGAGTCTTTTACAGCTTCTGTCATTTCCATAATAGTTGATTTTTCTTCATGTTCTTCTATTAATAAACTTACTTTTGATGCTGACTGCATCATTGTTTTTTCAGCTTCTTGAATATGAAAGTTCTCAAAAAATTGCAATAGTAAAATAGTTAAAATAAATAATACAAAAGAAACTAGTAATAAAATTGTTATTACTAGTTTCCCTACAACACTACGCCAAAACATTATTCATCATCTACTTCAAGTTTATATCCTACACCCCAAACAGTAACAATCATCTGTGCGGCGTCTTTAGATACATTTGTTAATTTCTCTCTTAAACGTTTCACATGCGTGTCAACCGTTCTTAAATCACCAAAAAATTCATATTGCCATACTTCTTTTAATAAATCTTCTCGTTTAAACACTTTGTCAGGAGATTGTGCTAAAAATACAAGTAATTCATACTCTTTAGGTGTTAAACTAATATCTGTATCTCTAGACGTGACACGGTAAGCGTCTAAATCAATCGTTAAATCCGGAAAGACAATAAGATTATTTGCATGATTATTATTACCTACATTTAAATTTTGTGTACGACGTAAAACTGCTTTAACGCGTAAAACAACTTCACGTGGACTAAATGGTTTAACTATATAATCATCAGCACCTACTTCAAATCCTTGCACACGATTTGATTCCTCACCTTTTGCTGTTAACATAATAACTGGTGTGTTTTTTTCTTCTCTGAGTGCTTCACACATTTCGATACCATCCATAACTGGCATCATCACATCTAGTAATATAACATCATAATCTTTTTTTAATGCTTTTTCTAAAGCTATTTCACCATTTTCAGCTTCTTCTACTATAAATTCATCTCTTTCTAAATACATACGGATTAAACGCCTAATTCTTTCTTCGTCATCTACGACTAATATTGTCTTAGTTTCATCCATTTATGTACCCCCCCTTAATTTACCTATTATCTAGTATAAATGATATGTTCACAAATGTATAAGAAAAAACATGACATATATCAAATATGTCATGTTTTTTATATTAAGCGTATGAATGTAAGCCTGCAAGTACTAAGTTTACAACGATTATATTAAACATAATAATTGCAAAACCAATTACTGCTAGCCATGCTGATTTTTCACCGTGCCAACCTCTCGATAAGCGTAAGTGAAGGAAAGCTGCGTAAAAGAAGAATGTTATTAATGCCCATACTTCTTTTGGATCCCATCCCCAGAATCTATCCCAAGCAATTTGTGCCCATATAGAAGCGAAAATAAGCCCACCTAATGTAAATACTGGGAAACCAATTGCGACAGAACGATAAGTTACTTCATCAACTAAATCAGTATTTATGTTTCTTAAGAATGGTTTAATTGCTGCACTTACACGTTTACGTAAAGCTAATCGAGCAATTAGATAAAGGACTCCTCCAGTTAAAAATGACCAAAGAACACTATTAAACTTACGAGCAGAATCTGCTCCTTGCATCCAATTTGGTGTACTAATTAATGGAGTCATTTTTCCTTCGGTTAACGTAGTTGGATTTTTATCACTTTGCACACCTGCAATAGCTGGCATATGATAATCAGCAACTAAAAGTTGTTCTTGCCCTTGAATTTCTTCAGTATATTCGAATTGAACCTCATAATCCATTAAATTAAATGCACTTGATGAAACTACAAAACCAATTACTAAAAATATACTAATCATAATGATTTCTAACCAAGTTGTTTTTTTATTTCTAACTGTTTGATCGATTGTTGCGATTAAGTATATCAAACCTGCTACAAAACTTATCGCTAATATTCCTTGTGCTAAAGAAACAGTTGTAACGTGAATATATAACCACGGACTTTGTAATGATGGAACGAGTGGCGATATATCTGTTGGGAACATACTTGCATATGCGAGTATCATCAAAGCAACAGGTAAAGCGAAAACACCTAAAATGTCCAATTTATAAATAAAGTAAAGTATGATAAATGCAAATACAATACTCATTCCTAAGAATGTAACAAATTCGAACATATTACTTACAGGTGCATGCCCACTTGCTATCCAACGCAAGATAAAATAGACAATATGTGTAGAAAAACCAACTATCGTTAATGTGATTCCAATTTTTCCAGCTTTGCTTTTTTTTGTTTGAGATTTAGATTTACTGTTTTTATCTCGAACTGTTGCTCCAAAGAACAATGTAGCAACTAAATAAAGAACAATTGAAATAACGTAAAACGTAAGAATACTCGTACTCATTGTACTGGTCAATTAAAACACTCCTTCAAATAATTATTTATCTAATTCTTGTTGATCTTCAACCATCGTGACGTTGGTTCCTTCAATCGCTTTTTCTATTTCGTTTTTAACACCAAACCAGTTTTTATTTGTATGTGCTGCTACGAGTAAGTTACCATCTTTTGGATTTAACCAAATTCGACGATGTTGCCAGTACATTCCTTGAATAACACCGATCATAAAGATTGCTGCACCAATAACAAATAAAGGTAAAGTGTAATCTCTTCTTACTGTTATACCACTTACATATAATGTATCAGGCATTTTATTCATAACCATTTGATACTCATTTTCTCCAGTAGGATCAATATTTTGTCCAATACCTAAGAAACTAAGTTCTCCTTCATCACTTCCTGGAGGATAAACACTAAATACAAATGCTGGATTTCTAGGATATTTTGTTTTTGTAATAGGTTCCCCATCTTCTAAAGCATAATCAGGATAATATTGGTCCAATTGTATCCGAACGCCATTATCTAATTCATACGTTTGCTCTGGATTTCGTAAATCCACTTCGATATCACCTAGTGGTTCAGCATTTTCATCGCTTGTTTCTACAACATCAAAATACATCGTTTTAAATTCATTTTCCTGGAAACCTGATTGATACAATGTATATCCATCAAATTTAACAGGATGATTCATCATAATTTGATCTTTTTTAATAACTTCTAATTCATCAGCAGCACCTACAACAGCGTCATCTTTAACTTTTGATATTTTAACATCAGTTGTATATCCTTTATGAACTTCGCCTGTTTTTTCAAGTGCATCTTTAAATTTGGGATCATCTTTGTCATAGACGTCTAAAGTGAATTTTTCATTTTCTATATAATACTCATTTTCAGTACCAGGAATAATTATTTCTTCTCCTTCACGTACCCATACGTATTCATCTAAATAAAAGAATGGTGTAATTCTAAGTAAAGCAGCTAGTAATATAATAATTAGTCCAATGTGATTCACATAAGGGCCCCAACGCGAAAATCTACCCTTTTCTGCTAAAACATAACCGTCTTCTTCTACAATTTTATAACGTTGTTTTTTAAGTCTATCAACAATCGTTTGTTTTTCTTCTTCTGTTATATTTTCACTTTTACTATACAAACGTTGTCTTGTTAAAAAGTGCTCGTGACGCTTTGGTTTTTGTAATTTTAAAGCTCTTCGTAAAGGTATAAATCTATCTAAACTACAAATAACTAATGAAATACCAATTAAAGCAATTAATAATAAATACCACCATGAACTATATAAATCGTGGAAACCTAATTGGTAATAAATTTTTCCCGCAATTCCGTAATAATCTTCATAGAAAACAGCAGGATTTCTATCTGGAGCTTCAGCAGGTATATACATTTCTTGAGGGAATATTGTTCCTATCCCGCTTCCAAGTAAGGCAAGAACAATTAACCAAATACCAACTTTAACTGATGAAAAAAACGTCCAAATTCGGTCCACGATTCTTGTATTATAAGTTTGTGATCTTCTAGCACTTCCATCATAGCGCATATTTAATAATTTTTTATCCTCATTACCTTCAATATGCTGGTTACCCTCTACAGGTTTACCGCACGCTTCACAAAGCACAGTTCCTTCTGGGTTAATATGACCACATTCACATTTTATTTTATCCAATTTAATCCCCCACAATTTATTACTTAGGTTGAATTTCGTTTAAATGTCCTTCTAAGCGATCTAAGGTTAATCCACCTATGACTATATCGTTAATAACGCCCTCTGGATCAATAAAAACAGTACTTGGTAATGGGCCAATACCATATAGTTCTCTTACTTCATCTCTTGTATCATGTGGTACTGGGAAAGTTAAATCAAATTCATTAATAAATTGATCTACTTTTAATTCACTCTGATCAAGATTTACTGCGATAATCTCGACGCCTTTTTCTTTATATTCTGGATATAAAGATTCCATATATGGCATTTCTTCTCGACAAGGAGCACACCATGTTCCCCAGAAATTAAGCATGATTCCTTTTCCTTCTAATTCACTTAATTTTATTTTCTCTTGATCATTTTGTTTATTAATTTGCATAAGTTCGAAATTTGGTGCTTCATCCCCGATATCATGATTAGTAACTTTATCTGCTTTTAAGTTCGTCACAAGGGCGTATATAACAGCTGCTGCTAAAAGCGCAATAATTGAAGCTCTATATATATATCGATTTCTCATTTTTTTCTTTTTCTTTTCTCTGACTTTATCTAACCCCAAAATTCTTCCTCCTAAAAAAACACTCTATTATTTTTCTGAGTTTTCTAGAGCGAGCTCTCTTAACTCTTTAATTTCATCAAAAGTTAATGGGCGATGTTGACCTGGTTGTAATCCTTTAAGTGTTATAAAACTAAATTTTTCTCGTTTTAATTTATTAACAGGAAATCCTATGCCTTCCATCATTCTGTGAATGTGTCTATTTTTTCCTTCTTGTAATTTAATTTCAATAATCATTGTATCTTTCTTTTTATCTATTGATAAAACGCGGTGATTAACTGCTTTTAATATATCACCATCATCATAAACACCTGTTTTAAGCTGTTCTAGTTGTGCAGTAGTTGGAATGCCTTCTAATCGTGCGACATAAATTTTCTCCATTTCATAACGTGGATGCATTAACAAGTTAGCAAACTCCCCGTCGTTTGTTAAAAGTAATGCACCTGAAGTATTATAATCTAATCGACCAATAGGGAATATACGTTCTTCCACATTCATCATGAGATCTAAAACAACTTCACGCTCTTTATCGTCGCTAACACTTGATATAACACCTCTTGGTTTATACAAAAGATAATACACTAATTTTTCTTTATCTAAAGGTATCCCATCTACAGATACTTCATCTTTTGAAGATACTTTTGTTCCAAGTTCTGTAATAGTTTCTTGATTAACTTGCACTCTACCATCTCTAATTAAATCTTCTGCTTTTCTACGAGAAGTTAGTCCACTTTGTGCAATAATCTTTTGAACTCTTTCTAATGAATCAGACATCTTATCACCACTTCTTATTATATTTATCTATATTTAATTATTTTTTTAAAATACCTCAATCATTATGTAGTATAGCAAGCACTCTTACTGTACGTCCAATTAAAAGAATGTTTTTACACAAGATTTACTTATAAATGAATTTATACTATATTTGTTTCATTTTATTCATTATTTTTTAACGTTTCAAAAAATAAATCTGCTTCTTTACGAGCAATATCTTCATTTACATTAGTTGGCAAATTCGGTAATTCATCAATTGTACTTAGACCAAAGAAAGTTAAAAAATCAATTGATGTACCAAATAATACGGGTTTACCAACAGATTTCTTTCTACCTTTTTCTTCTATTAATGAACGCGCAATTAATGTTTGAACAGCACGGTCACTGTTTACTCCCCTAATTTCTTCAATTTCAACACGCGTGATGGGTTGGTTGTAGGCTATAATCGCTAAAGTTTCAAGAGCAGCTTGCGACAGCCTAGCATGGTTTGGTGACTGTAACATTCGTTTGTAATATATATTATGTTCAGATTTTGTTGTTAAATAGTAAATATCTTGTGATTGAGAAATCTTTATCCCTCTATCGATTTCGTCATAATCATCAATCAATTCATTAATTAGATTATTAACTTCAGATTGTGACACTTCTAAAACTTCACTAATTTGTTTGTTTGATATACCTTCATGACCAGATGAAAACAATAAACCTTCAGTAACTGCTTTTAATTTAGGTTTATTCATGACGTCTCCTCCAATAAATTAATATAAATTTCACTAAATTGTTCATCTTGTTTACATGCAACTTCATTTTGTTTCATCAGTTCTAAAATTGCTAAAAATGTTGTTATAATATATATTTTTTTTGGAATTTGAAATAATTCACTAAATTTTACGCGTTTATTTTTGTCTTTTATATATTCTTTTATATGCGTCATACTTTCCTTAACAGATATTTCACTGCGATTAATTTTAGTGTCTAGTGGTTGATTCCATTCTTTCCTTAAATAAACCGTTTCTAATGCTGAAAGCATATCATAAATGGAAACATTTCCTTTTGTTACTTGAGGTTTGTTCAATATATTTTTAAAATCAATTGGAGCTCTTGTATAAATCGTATTTTCTTCTAACTCTTTATCTTTTAACTGATTTGCAATTTCTTTATATTTTCGATATTCAATTAAACGCTCAATCAGTTCTTCACGCGGATCTTCAGTATATTCATCCTCAGAATCTATTTCTTTTTTTGGTAACAGCATCTTACTTTTTATAGAAAGTAGAGTTGCTGCCATAACTAAATATTCGCTTGCTATATCTAATTGAATATTTTTCATTTGATTAATAAATTGCATATATTGATGAGTAATCTCAGTCATTGGAATATCATAAATATCAATTTCGTATTGTTTAATTAAATGAAGTAACAAATCAAGAGGACCTTCAAAGATATCTGTTTTAACTTTATAACCTTGATTCATAATTAACTCCTTCTCGGAAAGCATATTTATTAGAATTCATCATAAATGTTAAGGATTTTAATGTTTTAATAAAAACATTGAAACCAGACCTTTAGGTCTGGTTTCAAGAGTTAATTCAAAATACATTTATTCATACTTTTATAAAATCAGTCATAAGTAAATGCATTTAAATCTATTATGTAATTGTTTTTGACCTATTATTACATATTACTTGATTAACAAATACATCTTAATTTAATTCTATTTTAATAAATTCCAGATTAAATATCCATCTGATTTTTGATTTTTTGTTTTAAATGGGACTAGATTGATTACAGCTAACCATAAATTAAACAAAAAGAAATAAAAAATTAATTCTGATGTTGTGATAATAAATAATAGACTAAAAACCCCTGTGAAAATTAAACTAAATAAAGGCCCCATCATTGTAATAAATGCAAGTTCTTTATTTGTAAAGTTTTGCTTTCTTTCACTTTGAGTATGAGCATTAAACATGATTAATAAAGAAAGATTTAATGTCATCTTTTTAAATGATAATGTAAAAAGTTTTCTACCTGCTCCAAGATAAATAGTAACTCGATCAGCTTTAAGGAATTTAGCTCCTAAAAGATGACCGAGTTCATGAATGAATAAACTTATAGGTACAATAACTAAGATGAGAAAGATTAAATTAATAAACATTTTAACACATCCTAATTAATGTATGTTTAGTTAGTAATTCTTACTTCTTTCATTACATCACCATTTGACATTGCTTTTGCATGTTCAATGCCTGATGTTACTTTACCAAAAACAGTATGAACACCATCTAAATGTGGTTGAGGTGCATGAACGATAAAGAACTGCGAGCTTCCTGTGTCTTTTCCTGCATGAGCCATTGAAAGCGATCCTTCTTCATGTTTATGTGGATTTCCTTCTGTTTCACATTTGATTGTTTTTCCACTACCGCCAGTACCAGTTCCTGTAGGACATCCACCCTGACTAACAAATCCAGGAATAACACGGTGGAAAGTTAAACCATCATAAAATTTATCGTTAATTAAATCAACGAAGTTTTTTACTGTATTTGGCGCTTCTTCTTCATATAATTCAAATTCAATCTTATTACCATTTTCTAACTCAAAGTAACCTTTTTGCATATTAATATCTCCCTAACTTCAATTTATATGTCTATAATACGCTATTTTACCTATAAGTAAAAGTAAAATACTCAGTTTAAATAAGATAAGTCATTTTTA
Source organism: Caryophanales bacterium (assembly GCA_029257405.1). Taxonomy (GTDB): domain Bacteria; phylum Bacillota; class Bacilli; order Bacillales; family Amphibacillaceae; genus Pseudogracilibacillus. The sequence continues at coordinate 85,393 of JARIBO010000050.1, read as the reverse complement.
ACGATATCTTCATTTGTTTCTCTTTTAACTACTAATTGCGATTCGCCGTTTTCTACAAAAACAACTGCTGGTTTAGCGAATCGATTATAATTACTCGCCATAGAATAGCCATAGGCTCCTGTTGAAAACATTGCTAAAATATCACCTGGTTTTGCTATAGGTAGTTGTAAATCCCAAATCAGCATATCACCTGATTCACAGCACTTACCTGCAATTGACACTTCTTCTTTTTCTTCATCATGAACACGGTTAGCTAAAATTGCTTCATATTTAGCATCGTAAAGTGCTGGACGAATATTATCATTCATTCCACCATCTACTGAAATATATTTTCTTACTCCTTCAATTGTTTTTCGTGAACCAACTTCATAAAGAGAAATGCCTGCTTCCCCTACAATTGACCTTCCAGGTTCAATCCATATTTCTGGCATTGGTATTCCGATTTTTTCTGCTTCTTTCATAGTTGCTTCAATAATTGCTTCTACATAATAATTGTAAGACATCGGTGTATCTTTTTCTGTATACCTGATACCAAAGCCACCACCAAAATTCATCACTTTAGGAATGAACTTATCACTTACAAACCATTTACTTACAAGCGAAAACAAAGCTTCTACTGCGAGTAAAAAACTTTCGCTTGAAAATATTTGAGACCCTATATGACTATGCAAACCTATTAGATGAATTGTTTCATGTTTTTTTAGCATTTCAAACGCTTTATCTGCTTGTCCATTTTGTAAATTAAATCCAAATTTTGAATCCTCATTACCAGTCATAATAAATTTATGTGTTTCAGACTCAATTCCTGGTGTAATTCTAATAAGTACATCAATTTCTTTTTTTTGTTCTGCTAAGATAGTTTCTAATAAATTAATTTCATCAAAATTGTCAATAATAATGCAGCCAATACCTGCTTTGATTGCCGCTTCTAGCTCACGACGGTTTTTATTATTACCATGAAAGTGAATTTTTTCAGGTGGAAAACCTGCTTTTAACGCTGTATATAACTCACCTTCAGAAACGATATCTAAACTCAAATTCTCTTCATTTAGAACTTCTAATATTGCAATAGATGAAAAGGCTTTACTTGCATAAGCTACTTGAGCCTTAACACCCGCTTCTTCAAATGCATCAACGTACATTCGTGCGTTCTTTCTAACTAGTTCAATATCATAAACATAGAGTGGTGTGCCATATTCTTTAGCTATTTCGACTGTGTCTTTTCCACCAATCATTAAATGATTTTTTTCATTTACTTTATGCGGATGATTTAAAATAACCATATATACCTCCAAATTAATTTTTTTATTTAATTATTTCATATATTAAAGGCAGTTTTTCAACGACTTCTTCAGTTAAAATAATATTATTTAATAAAATTGTTTTAATGAGTTTAACATCTTCTTCTTCAGAGTGAATTGTTAATAAAGATTCACCTGCTTTAACAAAATCGCCTACTTTTTTATGTAATACAAGACCTACTGCTAAGTTAATCACCGAATCTTTTCTTTCTCTTCCTGCTCCTAGCATCATCGCAGCTTTTCCAATTTCATTTGCAGTTATTTCTTTAATATACCCTGATTCATTTGAAATTAATTCTGTTTTATACTTTGCTTTACTTAATTTATTAGGTTTATCAATAACAGTTGGATCGCCTGATTGATTTTTTATAAACTCCTTAAATTTAAGTAATGCTTTACCATTTTTAATGTTTTCTTTAAGTAATTCACGAGCTTCTTCAATAGACGAGGTTTTTTCTGCTAAATAAACCATTTGGCTACCTAAATTTAAACATAACTCTGTTAAGTCACTTGGCCCTCTATCTTTTAACGTTAAAACAGCTTCTTTTATTTCAAGTGCATTACCTATAGCATAACCTAAAGGCTCTTCCATATTAGATATAACTGCAACTGTTTTTATACCTACACTATTCCCTATCTCAACCATAGTCTTTGCTAATTGCTTAGCGTCTATTGGATTTTCCATAAATGCACCTTTACCCGTCTTAACATCTAAAACGAGCCGATCTGCTCCAGAAGCTATTTTTTTGCTCATAATCGAGCTTGCAATTAAAGGTATTGAGTTTACTGTTGCCGTTACATCTCGCAAACTATATAATAATTTGTCTGCTGGTGCAAGGTTTGCTGTTTGTCCGATTACTGCTAAATTTGCTTCATTCACAAGTTTAATAAATTTCTCGTTTGATATTTCAATATTAAAACCAGGGATTGCTTCTAATTTATCCAGCGTTCCACCTGTATGCCCGAGTCCTCGTCCACTCATTTTAGCTACGGGAACGCCTACTGAAGCGACAAGTGGAGCGAGTACAATTGTCGTTGTGTCACCTACTCCACCTGTTGAGTGTTTATCTACTTTTATACCTGTTATATCTTCTAGATTAATTCGCTCACCACTGTTTACCATTGCCATTGTTAAAGCAGCACTTTCTTTAATTGTCATTCCCTTAAAATAAATAGCCATCAATAGTGCACTCATTTGATAATCAGGTATTTTATGTTCAACATAGTTCTTGATTACATAATTTATTTCAATTTCTTTTAAGATTTTGCCATCTCGCTTTTTTTCGATAATATCATACATTCTTATTTGAAACACCTCATTTAATTATTGATAAAAAACTCGATCCGTACTTAGGCAATTTTACATTAAAATTGTCTGAAATTGTTGCGCCAACATCAGCAAATGTTTTTCTTACTTCAAATTTATAACCTTTTTCAATTTTTTTATGATAAGCAAACAAAGGAACATACTCTCGTGTATGATCTGTTCCCTTAAATGTTGGATCATTACCATGATCTGCAGTAATTAATAGTAAATCATCTGTTTTCAATAATGGTATGATCTCGCCTAATTGTTGATCAAATGACTCTAGAGCCTCACCGTAACCTAATGGGTCTCTTCTGTGTCCATAAAGCGCATCAAAATCAACTAAATTTAAAAAGCAAAGACCTGTAAATTCTTTTCTAATCATTTGATTTAATTTAATCATACCATCATCGTTACTAACTGTCCGGTGGCTTTCTGTTATGCCTTCACCATCGAAGATATCATCAATTTTACCTAAACTAATAACATCCAGTTTATTATCTTTTAAATAATTTAAGACTGTTTTATCAAATGGCTTAAGTGCATAATCATGTCGGTTACTTGTTCGAGTGAATTTTCCAGGACTCCCTATAAATGGTCGTGCAATTACGCGTCCTACTTTCCATCTAGCTTCTAACGTTAATTCACGAGCAATCTCACATATTGTATATAATTCGTCTAATGGTACTATTTCTTCATGGGCAGCAATTTGCAAAACAGAGTCTGCAGAAGTATAAACAATAATTCCACCTGTATTAAGATGTTCTTCACCTAACATTTCAATAATTTCTGTTCCTGAAGCGACCATATTACCAATTACTTTTCTATTTGTTCTGTTTTCAAGTTCCCTAATTAAATCGTTAGGAAAGCCATTTGGGAAAACTTGAAATGGTTTTTCGATATTTAAACCCATTAATTCCCAGTGCCCAGTCATTGTATCTTTACCTACAGATGCTTCTTGCATTTTAGTAACAAATGCATCTGGTTCGTCAACTTTTGTTATTCCTTTAATTGTTTCTATCTGGCCTAAACCGAACGATTCGAGGTTAGGTAACTTAATTCCATTCATTGCTTCAGCAATATGACCTAAAGTATGTGAACCTACGTCACCATATTCATAAGCATCTGGTGCTTCACCTATACCTACAGAGTCTAGTACAATTAAAAATATACGTTTAAAATTACTCATATTAACTCCTTTCTTTTATGCACGTGGATGAAATTGATCATAAATATCTTTTAATCTTAATTTAGTAACATGGGTATATATTTGAGTCGTAGAAATATCAGCATGACCAAGCATTTCTTGCACCGCTCTTAAATCTGCACCATTTTCTAATAAATGAGTCGCAAAAGAATGCCTTAACATATGAGGAGTAATTTTTTTATTTAAACCTACATCAAGTGCTATTTTTTTCAATATTTTCCAAAATCCTTGTCTTGTTAATGGTCGTCCGTGATGATTAACAAATAAGTATGCTTCATTTTGATTTTTTTTAATCAATTCTGGTCTAGCTTCTAGCAAGTATTTTTCAACTGCTTCTGAAGCTATATCTCCTAATGGAATAATTCTTTCTTTTTCACCTTTACCAAGGCACCTTACAAAACCCATCATTAAATGTAAGTCAGTTACTTTAAGTCCTATCATTTCAGACACTCTAATACCTGTTGCATACATTAATTCTATCATTGCACTATTTCTCATGCTTAAAGCATCAGTTATTTCTAAGTTTAACAATAAATTTATTTCTTCCGCTGAAAGAATATCAGGCAATGTACGTGTTTTTTTAGGGGTATCAATATGAAGTGTAGCATCATGATCTACTTCTTTTTCGCGAATAAGTTGTTGATGGAAGCTTCGTAAAGTAGATGTCATTCTTGTAATACTTGCAGTTGATTTACCAGTATCGTTCAAATGATGTAAAAACTTTAAAATATGATTACGTTCAACGTCATTCCATTTTTTTATATTTTGGTGATCTGATAAATATTCAATATAAACAATTAAATCTCTTTCATATGAGATAAGTGTGTTTTTTGCTAAACCTCTTTCTATTCTTATATAGTGTAAGAATTCTTCTAATGAATCAGTAAGCATCACAATACCTCTTTTCTTTATCCTTATTTTAACATTAAATCGATTAAAATAAAAAACCTTTCTTTAATTAAAGAAAGGTTTTTAAACTATTATGCTTTTTTAGCTTCTTTTTGACATTTTGCACAAATACCGTGAAATGTTAAACGATGGTCTTTAACTTCAAAGTTCCAATCATTTTCAACTATTTTTTCTACATCAGTTAATAAATCTTCAATTATTTCTTCTACCGCACCACATTCCATGCAAACTAAATGGTGATGGAAGTGATCAATACCTTCTTTTCTAAGATCATAACGAGATACGCCGTCTCCAAAATTTATTTTATCAACCACTTGTAATTCTGATAGTAGTTCAAGTGTTCTATATACAGTAGCAAGACCTATTTCAGGCGCTTTTTCTTTTACTAACAAAAATACTTCTTCAGCACTTAAATGATCTTCTTCTCTTTCTAAAAGTACTGTTAATGTAGCTTCTCGTTGCGGAGTGAGCTTATAACCTTTAGAATGTAGTTGTTTTTTTATTCTTTCTATTCGTTGCTTCACATTCATTCGCCTCCATCCCCTTATTCAATTATAAGCAGACCTTAATTGAGTGTCAAAGAATAATCATTTTAAACTAATTTGATTTATTATTATTAGTTTATACTGATTACAAACTAATAATATAAATATTTGGCTTTTAAGATTACTTTCTCAATTAAAGCTTTTATTAGATGACTAATATTTATTTTTTAATTGTAAATATTGAATAGCATAAAGCGTTTTTGCGTCATATATTAATTTATTTTTAATAGCTGGTTCGATTTCTTCTGCTCGTAACTTATGTACTTCTACAAATTCATCTTCATCACCTAGGATTGGATTTTCAAGTTCTACTAACTGATCAGTATAATAAATATGTATAATTTCATCTGCAAATCCAGGTGATGTATAAAATGACGTAATATAACTTAGATTTTTCGTTGTAAACCCCGTTTCTTCTTCAAGTTCTCTTAAAGCTGTTATTTTAGGTTCTTCGTTTGGTTCTATTTTACCAGCTGGAATTTCTAAGATACTCATTTCTAAAGGTTTTCTATATTGTTCTACTAATACTAATTCTTTTTTAGGTGTTAATGCTATTACTGCAACTGCTCCTGGATGTTTAACTAATTCTCTTTTACTTGTTTTTCCGTTAGGTAAACTTACATCATCGATTTGTAAATCAATTACTTTTCCAGTAAATATTTTAGTTGTTTTAAGTGTTTTTTCTTCGAATTTCTTCATTTAAAATCTCCTTTTAGATTGAAGTTATCTATCTTTCAATTTATGATAGTCATTAGGGGTGATGATAATTATATACAATAAAGTTGGGAATTCAAATATCCTTGTTTCTGAAATATCTCTTGGTTGTATGGATTTAGAAAGTGATAGTATAAAAAGTCATCAAATTATTGATTATGCTTTAAATAAAGGCATCAATCATTTAGATACTGCTGATTTATATGATTTTGGTTTAAATGAATCAATGATTGGTCGAGCAATTAAACATAAACGAAAAGACGTTATCTTAACTTCTAAAGTTGGAAATGAATTTGATTTTCAAACAAAAGAAGTTAATTGGAATCCCTCTAGAGATTATATTATTAAAGCATTAAAAGCAAGTTTGTTCAGATTAAATACGGATTATCTCGATTTTTACTTATTACATGGTGGGACGATTGAAGACAATACTGAAGAAACAATTGATGCTTTTGAATATTTAAAAAAAGATGGGTTAATTAGGTCTTATGGAATTTCATCTATCAGGCCAAATGTGATTAATAAATTTATAAAACTATCTAATATCGATGTTGTCATGATGCAATATAGCATACTTGATCGAAGACCTGAATATAATATACTTGATCAATTAAATAAACATAATATTAGTGTCTTTGCACGTGGATCGCTTGCAAAAGGTATACTAACAAGCACATCTTCAAAAAGAGTCAAATTAGAACCTTATTTAACTTATGATAAAAGGGAACTCAAGTCTCTTTTAAATAAATTAGAAGCTGATTTTAATTTACCAATTATGCAATTAGCTTTGGAATTTACTTTAATGCATCCTACAGTAGTCTCAAATATCGTAGGGGTAAGTTCACTTACACAATTAATTGATAACCTTAATTTAAATTTATCTAAGTTATCAGAAACAAATTACGAAAAAATAAAAGAAATAGCACAATTAAATAACTATTTAAAACATACGTCATAAAAAAATAAGAATCTTAAACGTAAAATAATACGTTTAAGATTCTTATTTTTTATTCACCACTACAAGATGTCTCATTTGCTTTTGTTGAACCTGTTTTACCTTCTAACAAATCGCCACCAGTTGATTCAATGATGTGATTAGTTACTTCTCGAGCGATTGTACCTGAGACTAATTGTAATACATCATTCACAGTTGTTTGTATTTCTTGAAACTCTTCTACAATCGGAATCGAATCTAATTCTTTTTGAGCTTCATCTATCGTATCTTCAACTATTTTTAACGCTGCTTGTTTTTCGTAGGCTTGTAAATTTACAGCTTGCTTTTGTAATGTTTTGATTTTAGTAACGAGCCTTTGGACTTTTTGATTTTCATTAATTTTAGTCTCTACTTGCTTAAATCGCTCTATTTCTTTTGTATTTGCTAGCATTTTTGCAAGGTTTTTAGCTTCTGTTAATACTTCTTCTCTTGTATATATTTCCATCTTAATTCACCTCAATATTATTTTAGTTAATCTTTGTCTATTGTTTCCACTAAACAAGTATAGTCTCTATTCACAAATTAAACAAACGAAGCGTATTTTATACACCTATTCAAAAAACGGATGATCTTTGTTTATCAGAATTCGATCAATTTTTGTCGCTTTACCCGTTGTTTTATCAATTTTAATATAACAACCATTTAATTGATTTGTCCCTTTAGTATCAACTTCAAACCTTGCTGGTAAACCATCTATAAAACGATTAATGATTGTTTCTTTTTCAACACCTAATATACTATCATATGGACCTGTCATACCTACATCTGTAATAAATGCTGTACCGTTTGGTAGTATACGTTCATCTGAGGTTTGTGTGTGTGTATGTGTACCGACTACTGCTGACACTCTTCCATCTAAATACCAACCCATAGCTTGTTTTTCACTTGTTGCCTCTGCATGAAAATCAACAAATATAATAGACGTTCTTTGTTTAGCCTGGTTGATTAATTCATCAGCTTTTTTAAATGGACAGTCGGTTGGAGGTAAAAATGTGCGTCCTTGCAAATTAATTACTGCAACTTCGAGACCATTTATATTAATAAAGGTTAAGCCTTTACCTGGATTATCTTCTGGAAAGTTTGCTGGTCTAATCAAATGGGGTGCATTATCGATAAATTCGAAGATCTCACGCTTTGCCCATGTGTGATTTCCAAGTGTAACGACTTGAGCTCCAACACTTAAAAACTGTTTATAAATTTTTTCAGTAATTCCTTTACCACTTGCGGCATTTTCACCATTAATAATCGTTACTTGTGGTTTGTATTTATCTTTTAATCTAGGAACATAATCGGTAATCATTTCTCTACCAGGCGAGCCCACTACATCACCTATAAATAATATTTTCATCTTTATCCACCTTACTCTATATTATAGAAAAAGAAGCGGGATTAGCCGCTTCTTTTTATTTAGCATATTCAACTGATCTAGTTTCTCGAATAACTGTCACTTTTATGTGTCCAGGATACTCAAGTTCACCTTCGATTCGCTTACGAATATCTCTTGCAATATGAATTGCAGATGAATCATCAATTTCTTCTGGTTTAACCATAATTCTAACTTCTCTACCAGCTTGAATTGCGTATGATTTTTCTACTCCCGTAAATGATTCCGAAATTTCTTCTAGTTTTTCTAAACGTTTAATATAATTTTCTAACGTTTCACTTCTTGCTCCTGGTCTTGCTGCAGATAATGCATCAGCCGCAGCAACAAGTGTTGAGATTACTGAAGTAGATTCTTCGTCACCATGATGGGAAGCAATTGCATTAATCACAGTTTCATGTTCGTTGTATTTAACAGCTAATTCTTTTCCTATTTCAACATGACTACCTTCAACTTCATGGTCAATGGCTTTACCAATGTCATGAAGAAGTCCAGCACGTCTTGCTAATACTTCGTCTTCACCTAACTCTGCTGCCATTAAACCTGAAAGGTAAGCAACTTCCATTGAGTGTTTTAAGACATTTTGTCCATAACTTGTACGGTATTTTAAACGGCCAAGAATTTTAATTAAATCAGGATGTAATCCATGAACACCAATTTCAAAAGTAGTTTCTTCACCAATTTCACGGATGTGTTCATCTACGTCTTTTCTTGCTTTATCAACCATCTCTTCGATACGAGCCGGATGGATACGACCATCTTGGACTAGTTTTTCTAGAGCTAATCGAGCAACTTCACGTCTAATTGGATCAAATCCGGATAATATAACTGCTTCTGGTGTATCATCAATAATTAAATCGATACCTGTTAATGTTTCGAGAGTACGAATATTTCGACCTTCACGACCTATTATTCGACCTTTCATTTCATCATTAGGTAAGTTTACAACTGATACTGTTGTTTCTGCAACATGATCTGCTGCACAACGTTGTAATGCAAGTGATAAGATGTTTTTTGCTTTTTTGTCTGATTCTTCTTTCACTTGATTTTCAGACTCTCTAATCATTACTGCTGACTCTTGAGCTAATTCTCCCTCAAGTTTGTCTAATATAATTTGTTTAGCTTCTTCAGAAGTATATCCAGAAATCTTTTCTAGTTTTGTCTTCTGTTCAGCTATCATATCATCCACTTTGCTTTCCATTTCTTCAATTTGTTGTTGTTTCTCTATAAGTGTTTCTTCACGATTTTCTAAAGACAATTCACGCTTTTCTAATAAGACACTCTTTCTATCAAGATTTTCTTCTTTTGTTAATAAACGTTCTTCTTGTTTTTGAGTTTCTGTGCGACGTTCACGTAATTCTTCTTCGACTTGTTGACGAAATACATGAGCCTCTTCTTTAGATTCTAAAAGAGCTTCTTTTTTCGCAGATTCTGCATTTCTATTTGCTTCATCAACTATTTGTTTAGCCAGATTTTCAGCACTTGAAATTTTAGCTTCTGCTATGGATTTTCTAATAAGATATCCAACAACAACACCGACGATTAGGACTAAGATAAGCAAAATGGAGAGTGTTAAAGGATTTTCCAAAGTATTCACCTCCATTGCTATAAAATTTACAATTCTTTATTGTCGGCATAACATATTAAAAACATTTAAAATTGTATAAGGAATTTAGTATTTATACAACCTATCTATTATTGTACCAATAACTGTAGTTAAAGAAAACCTTTTTATCTTTTTATTTTGTTTTTTCTTTTTATTATAAAAAAACCGCATTATGATATTCATCACAATGCGGTTGGTACTTTATTTTTTAGTTTCAGTTGTTTCAGCTTTTGGATCTACTTTCTTTTCTTTATCAGCTTTATCCGCTTTTTCTTGTGCAAGTAAATCAGCTTCTTGCTGAATTTCTTCTGCAATTATATCATCATGTGTTTGATCTAGCTTATAGTGATCTCTAATTGCTTTATAAACAGTATTCTTCACATCTTCATTTTCTAGTAAGAATTGTTTAGCATTTTCACGGCCTTGACCTAAGCGTTCTCCTTCGTATGCGTACCAGGCACCACTTTTTTCAATTATATCTAATTCTGAACCCATATCTAAAATTTCACCTTCAAGAGAAATACCTTCCCCATACATAATATCAACAATTGCTTGCTTAAATGGTGGTGCTACTTTATTTTTCACGATTTTTATTCTTGTTTTATTTCCAACTAGGTCTGTTCCTTGCTTAATTGCTTCTGCACGACGAACTTCTACACGTATAGACGAATAAAACTTAAGTGCGCGTCCACCTGGTGTTACTTCTGGACTTCCAAACATAACACCTACTTTTTCACGAATCTGGTTAATAAAGACAGCAATCGTATTTGATCGATTAATTGCTCCAGATAATTTACGTAATGCTTGCGACATTAGTCTTGCTTGAAGACCAATATGAGAGTCTCCCATTTCGCCTTCAATTTCTGCACTTGGTACAAGTGCAGCTACAGAGTCAACTACTACAATATCTACTGCTCCACTTCTTACTAGCGCCTCTGCAATTTCTAATGCTTGTTCACCCGTATCAGGTTGAGATAAAAGTAATTCATCTATATCAACACCTAATGCTTTTGCGTAGTTAGGGTCCAGTGCATGTTCAGCATCAATAAACGCAGCTTGTCCACCTGCTCTTTGAGCTTCAGCAATTGCGTGTAAAGCAACTGTTGTTTTACCTGATGATTCAGGTCCATAAATTTCAATTACTCTACCTTTTGGATAACCACCTATACCTAATGCTATATCTATACCTAAAGAACCACTTGAAATTGTTGCTAATTTACGTGGTGCATCTTCACCTAACTTCATAATTGCACCTTTACCGAATTGCTTTTCTATTTTTCTTAATGCTTCATCTAATGCTCTATCTCTTTGACTCACGATAACGACCTCCTGTATTTAACTACTCTAATCATAACCTTTTTTATAAAAAATCACAAACAATATGCGAATGTATGTTTCCTTTTTTGTTTAAAGATTTCTACTATAATTGATTTTCTAACATTTAACCTTACAATAATACAATTTAGAACTCTTTAACTCATTTTTTTTGTCAATAAATTATATATCAGTTCAAAGCCTTTCGTCATAGCTCGGTATCTGATATCCTCACGTTCTCCTAAAAATTTGAATTCATGAACTTCCTCTAATCCATTTATATAAATCCCTATAAAAACAGTACCAACATCTTTATTTTCAATTTGATTCGGTCCTGCTACTCCTGTAAAACTAATCCCAATATTTGAATTCAATTTAAGTGCTACATTTTTAGCTAATTCTCTCGCGCAGGCATCACTAACTGTTCCTTCTTTTTTAATAAGTTCAGCAGGCACATCTAACATGTTTATTTTAACTAATGAATCGTAACAAACCACTCCTCCGCGGAAAACTTTACTTGCTTCAGGAACAGATATTAAACTCTCTGCAAACTTTCCACCTGTTAAACTTTCTGCACTCGCTAATAATAAACCTGCTTTTTCTAGTTCATTTTTTACTTTTTCTTGCAGTGTATCATTATCTTCACCGTAATAATATTCTCCTACTTTTTCTAATACTTTAGTTTTGGATTTTTCTAGTAAAGTTTGAGCTTTGTTAATTGTTTCTGCTTTAGCAGTTAATCTAATTGTAACACCACTTTTTTGAGCTAATGGAGCAATAGTAGGGTTATCTTGGCTTTTAATTAAATCTTGCAAATCATGTTCTAATCTTGACTCTCCAACACCAAAAAATCTTAAAACACGTGATTGAATAACTGTTTTTCCATTTTTCTCTTCTAGATAAGGTAATACAGTATCTGTTGTCATTTGTTTCATTTCTCTTGGCACACCAGGTAAAAACACCCATATTCTTCCCTCATAATTTACAATCATTCCCGGTGCCATACCGTATTCGTTAGGTATTACCTTTTCTGTATTTTCAAATACACGAGCTTGTCTTTCATTATTAGGAGTCATAATTAATCCTTGTTTTTTATAATGTGCTTTTATTTTAATCAATGAAGGTTCATGTTGAACTATTTTATCGTCGTAAATAGCCTGAAATGCTTCTCTTGTTAAATCATCAGCAGTTGGACCAAGTCCACCAGAAACAATAATGATACTTGCTCGTTCATGCGCTTTTTTAAACACTGATTCTACTCTTTTGATATTATCCCCTACAACTGAATGATAGTAAGTATTCACTCCTGATAAAGCAAGTTGCTGTGAAATCCATTGAGCATTTGTATTTGCAATTTGACCTAATAAAAGTTCAGTACCAACAGCAATTATTTCGGTTTCGTATTCTTGTCTCATTTTGAATCCCTCATTACATTCCAATTTTTAATAAAGTAATCTAATCCAGACCAAACTGTGAAAATAAGTGCGATATATAACATAATCATATCTACGGGTATATTAGTATACGAGAATGGAAAGTTATTTAACATTAATAATATAACAGCTAATATTTGTGAAACTGTTTTTAATTTACCCATACTACTTGCAGCTAAAACAACACCTTCTCCAGATGCGACTAAACGAAATCCTGTAATCGCAAATTCTCTACTAATAATTATAATAATAATCCATGCTGGAGCAATTTGTAGTTCAATTAACATGATAAACGCAGCTGAAACTAATAGTTTATCTGCAAGTGGATCTAAAAACTTCCCCATATTTGTAATTAAATCATATTTTCTTGCTATGTAACCATCTAACCAATCTGTTAATGACGCAAAAATAAAGATTATACTACCTACTAATTGCGTAATAGGTAACGCATTATTACCTATATTAATTTCACCCCAATCAAAATTGATTGTTAATACAATAATAAATAAGGGGATTAAAAATATTCTTGAAATTGTAATTTTATTTGGTAAGTTCAACATAAAAACTCCTCATTAATTTATTAAATAAAAATGCTCCTTTAGCAAGGAGCATTTTACCAGGCTATCTATTTTATATTTACCCAGATTTTCTGATGAACACTTTTCTTCGGGTCCACTGGAAATTCTAATTCTTGACCATTTATTTTAATTGACACACCTGAAGCATTTCCTACGTTAAAGTAAATTCTTTCTTGATTTGATAAATCAAATTCGTTATCTGTCGATTCGCTTGTAAACATATCAGCAAAATAAGTTTTATCATTGTCATCTTTTACTTCTAAGTAAGTATCCTCTGTTGTTTTAACTTCTACTTTTACTTTTTTATCTAATCCCTTAACTTCTAAAGTTGATTCTGGTGAGTTACCTGTACCTTTTTCAATTAATTTAATTTCAGGTTTTTTTTCAGTTTCTTTTTCTTTCTCTTCTTTAGTATCTTTTTCATCCTCTACAGGTTCTGGTTCTTTACCACCATCATCTGAATGTCTAACTACCTCATCGGTTTCGTTACTTTTAACAGTATCTCCTTCAGAATCTGATAATGATTTTTGATAATACATGAATGCAACACCTATAATAGCTACAACTAATAAAGCAACAATAGCTGTAGGAATAAATGAAAGGATTGACGAACCTTTATTTTCCATTATATTTTCAGTACGGTTTATTCTTGTATAATTCATCACTTCTTCAGGAATAGGATCTTCTTCTTTATAATTAGATAACACAACATCTGGGTCAAGTTCTAATACTTCTGCGTACTCTCTAATAAAAGCTCGCGCATAAAATTTACCTGGAAGAACGTCAAAATCTTCTTGTTCAATAGCTTCAAGATATTTTTTTTGTATTTTTGTTTTTATTTGGATATCGTCTAAAGTATAACCTTTTTCTTCTCTTGTTTCTTTTAATAACGTCCCAATTTCCATATCCTACACCACCTATTTTAAAAATTAAACATTGAAAATCCATCATTTTGATCAAATAAATTTTTTTCAATTGTTTCGTATGTTATTTCTTCATCTTTATCTCGACGGATCTCAATAATAAAATCAAAATCATCTATTGAGTATTCAGTCGTTTGAACAAATATATCTGGATGTTCAATTACTTTAGTAGCAGGTAGCTGCATGATTTCCCTAATTAATTGCCAATGCTGATCACTCGATCTTTGTTGAGAAACCACACCATCAATAATGTAGATATAATCTTCACCGTATTCACCGTCAATTAATTGATTACGGACAGTTTGCTTTAGTAATGTACTAGATACAAATAACCATTTTTTATTTGCACTCACACTTCCTGCAACAATTGCTTCTGTTTTTCCTACACGTGGCATACCTCTTACGCCAATAAGTTTATTTCCTTTACTTTTAAAAATCTCTGCCATAAAATCAACGAGGATACCAAATTCTTCTCTAACAAACTTAACAGTTTTCCGATTTTCAGCATCCAAATGTATGTATTTACCATGTCTTACTGCTAATCTATCTGTTATTTTAGGTACTCTTAGCTTCATAATTTTAACAGTATCTACCTTTTCAAGTATCGTTTTCAAACGTGTAATATTTTCATCATCTTTAGATAGAAGTAACATACCTCGTTTAGAATTTTCAATACTATTTATCATTATAATATTTATCGACAACATACCAAGTAATGACGATATATCACCAAGTAACCCAGGACGATTGTTTTGGAGTTCGTATTCAAAATACCATTCTGTTTTATCCACTTTAAAACCCTCCTCTGACAATAAAGCTAAACCAATTTTACCTAAAATATCAGTAAATTGCAATCTAATCTAGTTTAAAGTCATTTTACCAACCGCCTGTTACTTTAATAATATCTCCTTGAATATAGCTTGCTTTTTCACTCATTAAAAAACTAACGGCATTAGCTACATCCCTAGGTAAACCTGCTCGATTAAGTGGGATTTCTGAAATAATATTATCAATTTCATCTGAATTTAAATGTTGATTCATCTTAGTATCAATAAATCCAGGACTAATACCATTAACTAATATTCCACTCGGACCAACTTCTTTGGCTAATGCTTTTACAAAGCTGTTTTGAGCTCCTTTTACTGATGAATAAATCACTTCATTACTAGCACCTACTTCTCCCCATATAGAAGTAATAAAAATTATTTTACCATAGTTATTTCTAATCATTGGCTGCAAAAAGTGTTGAGTTATTTTCCATGGTGCTTTTACATGAAGTGATAACATATAATCCATCATTTTTTCAGTTGTTTCTTGAAATAAAGTATTGTCAGCAAGGCCACTTACAAATACAATAGAATGAACAGGGTAAATAATATTATCTAACATTTTTTGTATTTCAATTTTAGATGTTAAATTTGCTTGATAAACGCCTAATACTTTTTCAGGAGATAAGCTGTTTGTTAATTCTTTAATTTTTTCAGTGTTTTTATGATAATGTAAAAGCAATGAATAACCTTCTTTAGCTAGTTCTTGAACGATTGTTCGACCTATGTCGCCACTCGCTCCAATCACTAACACATTCTCATTCATTTAATCACTTTCTTTCAAAGTTATAGTCATAAAACCAGATTTAATTTCGCCTCTTTATTCTTCAGTATCACGAGACAGTTCATTTTCATCAATTAGGACAATGCGAGGTTTCGTACCTTCAGGTGGCCCTACGACACCACGACTTTCCATTGCATCAATTAAACGCGCAGCACGATTGTACCCTATTCTAAATCTTCTTTGTAACATAGATATACTCGCACTTTGCATCTCAACAATAAGTGTAACGGCGTCTAAATAAAGTTCATCATCTACTTCTTCTTCAACTTCAGATGGTACTTCAGGAGTCATTTCTTCTTGGTAAGATGCTTTTTGTTGTGAGATACAATGATTAACTACTTTTTCTACCTCTTCATCTGATAAAAACGCTCCTTGAACTCTTAAAGGTTTAGACATGCCTACCGGTATATAAAGCATATCCCCTTGACCAAGTAATTTTTCAGCTCCGCCCATGTCTAGTATCGTTCGAGAATCAATTTGTGAAGACACACTAAATGCGATTCGAGATGGGATATTTGCTTTAATTACCCCAGTGATAACATCAACAGAAGGTCTTTGTGTTGCAATAATTAAATGAATTCCTGCAGCCCTAGCCATTTGGGCAAGTCTTGTAATAGCATCTTCCACTTCACTTGAAGCTACCATCATTAGATCAGCAAGTTCATCAACTAACACAACAATATAAGGTAAGTAAGGTTCTTTATCTTCTTTATTTATATTTTCTTTTTTTAGATATTCATTGTAACCTTCTAAATTTCTCGTGCCGGTTTCTGAGAATAGATCATAACGTCTTTCCATTTCAACAACTACTTTTTTTAATGCTATAGATGCTTGTTTAGGATCAGTTACTACAGGTGTAAGTAAATGTGGTATTCCGTTATAAACATTTAACTCAACCTTTTTTGGATCGATCATCATCATTTTTACTTCGTGAGGTTTTGCGCGCATTAAAATTGAAGTAATAATCCCGTTGATACATACACTTTTACCACTACCCGTCGCACCTGCAATTAACATATGAGGCATTTTGTTTAATTCGCCAACAATCGCATTTCCAGAAATGTCTCTTCCCAAACCAAATAATAATTTTTCATGTGATTTAGTCGATGGTTCGATCACTTCTTTTAATGACACCATCGCGACCTTTTCATTAGGAACTTCAATTCCAACAGCAGCTTTACCTGGTATTGGTGCTTCAATTCGAATATCTTGAGCTGCAAGTGCGAGTGCTAAATCATCATGTAAATTAACGATTCGACTTACTTTAACACCTGCTTCAGGATTTACTTCATATTTAGTAACTGCTGGTCCAACATGTACATTAGAAATAGTTGCTTTTACTCCAAAACTTTTAAATGTTTCTTCTAACAGTTTTACAGTCTTTTTTATCACTGATTTTTCTTGCTGTTGATTATTTGCAGTCGGGTTATTTAATATTGACATTGGAGGTAATACATAATCACTATTTTCCGCTTCTGCATAGTTAATCGGTTCAATAATTTCTTTTTCATCTTCCATTGGCAAGGTTAACTGCTCATGATTATTTTCTTCATATGCATAATATACAGCTGGTTCAATATTTTTTGGCTTTTCAATTGTTTTTTCTTTTACTTCTTCTTTGATTTCTTTTTCTTCTTTTTCATCTTTTAATTTTTGTTCTGATTTTTCTTCTTTTTTATGCTTTCTTTTTTCACTATAAGTATACTTTAATTTTGCCATTATTTTAGTAATTGATGCATATGTCTTTTTAAATAACTCTCCTAAAGATAAATCAGTTACCATTAAAACTCCGATAATAGCCATAAAATAACCAATTATTTTAGCTCCTATACTCGAGAATAAATAAAAAGTTAACGTAAGTAATATTGCACCAGTCATTCCACCTGCTGTCATTATTCCACGCGCTGTTCCATTTATATAATTAACAAAATTTGTCCAAGTTAAATTGATAATATTTTCATTTGAATTATAAATAAGTGCAGATTCTAATATATATATGTGGGTTAACAACAAGCCACCTAGGAATAAAATCATTAAACCTGTTTTTTTTCGGGTAATGAATTTTGGATATCCTTTTTTTATAATTATATATATTCCTAATATTAATAATAAGATTGATCCAATAAAATACCACATACCTAAAATAAACCTAAGTATATATTCTAATATAGAAGGAATGAAACCATCACTTATAAAATTTGCTCCACTACTAAATATAGCAAATAAAATAAAAAACAATCCTATAATTTCAAAATGAATTCTATTTTTAGTTTTAGTTTGTTTTTTTCTATTTGGCTTACGTTTTGGTTTCTTCGCCACTTAAAACGATCCTTTCTAATATGTTTTATAAAAGCTTCTAATATATCCGTTCCTTAGTATAACATACTAAGGTTTATAAATTATGTTAAACACAAAAAAGCGACAGAAACTGTCGCTTTTTTGTGTGACTTTATTTTACTAGATTTTGTTCAACTAATGATTGGGCTATTTGGACTGTATTCCAAGCTGCACCTTTTATCAAATTATCTGACACAATCCATAAATGGAAGCCTTTATCATTATCTAAATCTTTACGAACTCTTCCAACAAATACTTCTTTTTTACCTGCTGAACTAAGCGGAGTTGGATAAGTTTGAGTGGCCGGATCATCTTCTAGAATAATTCCTTCACCACTAGCGATTATCTCTTTAAATTTATCCGCTGATATTCCTGCTTGATCAATTTCAACATACACACTCTCTGCATGTGATGTGAAAACTGGTAATCTTACACAAGTAGCAGCTACTTGTAACGTGTCATCATTCATAATTTTTTTTGTTTCATTAATCATTTTCATTTCTTCTTTTGTATAACCATTGTCTTCAAATAAATCAATTTGCGGTAGAGCATTAAAAGCAATTGGATAATGTTTTTTATCTCCACCAGCAGGAAGAACTTCTGCGGTCATTTCTTCTTGTTTTAAAGATTGATGAGTTTGATTAACTAATTCTTCTTCAGCTGCAAGTCCTGCTCCAGAAACAGCTTGGTAAGTTGATACGATTATTTTATTTAAACCTAATTTTTCTTGGATTGGTTTTAATGCTGCCACCATTTGAATTGTTGAACAATTCGGATTGGCAATTAAACCTTTATTTTCTTTAAGATGATTCGCATTTACCTCTGGAACAACTAAAGGTACAGTTTCATCCATTCTAAATGCACTTGTATTATCTATAGCAATAGCACCGCTTTTAATTGCAGCTGGAACTAAAGCTTCAGAAACAGATCCGCCTGCTGAAAAGAATGCAATATCTATTCCCTCGAAACTTGTTTCTTTTGCTTCTTCAACAGTTAATTCTATATCATTTACTTTTACTTTACTACCTGCAGAACGCGGAGAAGAAAGTAATTTCACTTCACCGATTGGAAATGGGTTTTCTTCAATAAAAGTAATTATGTTTTGACCAACTGCTCCTGTTGCACCAACAATAGCAATATTATATGTTTTTGCGTTTGACATTTTTTTAACTCCTTTTAATTAACAGAATATTAAATTATAAGCCTTTAAGTATTAATGATACCATACTTCTTATCATAAAGTAATTAAAATCTAAAATTATAATGTTTATGGAGCAACTAAAGCAATTGCTGGACGTGCAGAAAACACTTGATTACTTATTTCTTTGATTGACTTATGATTAACTGCATTAAGATCTAAAATAATGTCATCTAAGCTACGATGTTTACCTAACAGTAATTCATTTCGGCCATTTCGCATCATACGACTACTTGTATTTTCTAAACTTAACATGATTTGTCCTTTAAGTTGTTCTTGACTGTTTTTTAATTCTTTGTCAGTAATTCCTTCAGACACTAAATTTTCTAATGTTGACTCAATAGTTGATTTTAATGCCGGCAAACTATCATTACCTGTACCTGCATAAATTGTCAGTAGTCCACTATCTAAGTAACTAGAGTGATGTGAAAACACAGAGTATGCAAGACCTTTTTCTTCACGTACTTCTTGGAATAGTCGTGAACTCATACTACCGCCTAAAACATTATTTAAAACAGCTAAACTAGAATACCTTTCATCATTAATCGGAATACCTTCATAACCAAAACATAAATGTGCTTGTTCAGTATCTTTAGACCTATTTAAGTCTTCTGCCAGAAAAATTGGCTTTTCAATTTTATTAGAGATTCTTTCATTTTCAAAATTATCAAAATAACTTTCAACTTTTGAAATAAAGTCAGTATCTACATTTCCAGCCACTGATATAACTACATTTTCTGGATTATAAAATTTGCGTTTGTATTCGAATAAATCTTCACGTGTAAATGATTGTAAATGTGAATCTGTCCCTAATATTGGATATCCTAAAGAATGACTGCCAAATGCTGCTTTTGATAATAAATCATGAACAATATCATCTGGTGCATCTTCATACATTTTTATCTCTTCAGAAACAACTTTCTTTTCGCGTTCTAATTCTTTTTCATCGAACTTCGAATTGAAAAACATATCAGATAGAACTTCTAATGCGTGTTCTTTATGGGTATCTATAACACGTGCATAATAACATGTATACTCTCTAGATGTAAAAGCGTTGACTTGTCCGCCAATCGAATCAAATGCTTCAGCTATTTCTTGTGCAGTTCTTTTTTTTGTTCCTTTAAACATCATATGTTCAATCAGGTGTGAAATACCATTATTTATATCTGTTTCATTTCTTGATCCTGTTAGAATCCATACCCCGATTGTCACTGATCTAACAGAAGGAATGTTTTCTAAAACGACGCGCAGTCCACTTTCACTTGTATGCTTTTCAATCATGTGTTTTCCTCCTTTAATTACCTATAAAACTTTTCCAGCTCTATTAACTCTCTTGTTATCATATCAGAATAAAGCTTGTAATGGAAAATATAAGTAACTGATTAAATATGTTCATAAAAAAAGAAACTGGATACCAGCTTCTTTTCTAATATTATTTATTTATCAGCAGTTTCTTTTTCTGTTTGTTCTTTTAATGCCTGTTTACGAGATAAATTAACGCGACCTTGACGATCAATTTCAATAACTTTAACCATTACTTCGTCGCCAATTTTAACTATGTCTTCAACTTTTTCGGTACGCTTATCTTGTAATTCTGATATATGGACTAAACCATCTTTACCTTTGAATATTTCAACAAAAGCACCAAACTTTTCAATTCGTTTAACTTCACCTAAATAAATTTCGCCAACTTTAGCTTCACGAACTAAATCTTCAATAATTTGTTTTGCTACGGCTATTTTATCAGACTCAGTAGATGAGATAAATACATTACCATCTTGCTCTATATCTATTTTAACGCCTGTTTCTTCAATAATTTTATTTATTTGTTTACCACTTGGACCAATGACAGTACGGATTTTGTCAGGATGAATTTGCATCGTAACAATTTTAGGTGCATATTTTGAAACTTCTTCATTTGGTGTGTTAATAACTTCAATCATTGACTCTAAAATAGCTAAACGGCCAATTTTAGCTTGTTCTAATGATTCTTTTAAGATATTACGGTTTAAACCATCGATTTTTATATCCATTTGAAGTGCTGTAATACCTTTTGCAGTACCTGCTACTTTAAAGTCCATATCTCCTAAAGCATCTTCTAATCCTTGAATATCTGAGAGCACTGAATAGTTTTCACCTGTTTTGATTAGACCCATAGCAATTCCTGCTACTGGTGCTTTTATAGGTATACCTGCATCCATCATTGCAAGCGTTCCTGCACAAATACTTGCTTGTGAAGAAGAACCATTTGATTCAAGTACTTCAGAAACAACACGGATTGTATATGGGAAGTCTTCTTCAGAAGGTAATACTTTTTCTAAAGCTCTTTCTCCAAGCGCACCATGTCCTATTTCGCGTCTGCCTGGACCACGGATTGGACCTGTTTCACCTACACTATATTGCGGGAAGTTATAATGGTGCATAAAACGTTTAGTTTCTTCTAAATCAATTCCATCAAGGAACTGGTGTTCACTTAATGAACCTAGCGTACAAACACTTAGAGCTTGTGTTTGCCCACGCGTAAATAACCCTGAACCATGTGTACGCGGCAAGACATCGATACGAGAAGCTAAATCTCTAATCTCATCGATTTTACGGCCGTCTGGACGAATTTTTTCATCTGTAATTAAAAAGCGAACACCATCTTTAACCATGTTATCTAATGATACTTTAACATGAGTTAATGTATCTTCATCTTCTTCGTCATAAGTTTCTATAACAGAAGTTTTAACAGCTTCTATCGCTTCTTCACGTGATTTTTTCTCAGTAACTTTAATTGCTTCTAGAAGATCTTTGTATGCTTTAGCTTCAACTTCTTTTTCTATTGCTTCATCTAAAACAAATACTTCTGGAACAAATTTTTCAACATTAAGTGAATTCACAATTTCGTCTTGAAATTCAACTAAACGAACAACTTCTTTATGTCCGAACATAATCGCATCTAATATAATATCTTCTGTTACTTCTTCTGCACCAGCTTCAACCATATTTATGCCGTCTCTTGTTCCAGCTACCGTTAATTCTAAATCACTTTTCTCTTGTTGTTCTAACGATGGATTAACAATAAACTCTCCATCAATTTGACCGATATTAATACCAGCTATTGGACCATCGAATGGAATATCTGAAATAGATAAACTAATTGATGCACCAATCATTGCTGCTATTTCTGGTGGACAGTCCTGTTCAACACTCATAACAGTTGTAATAACTTGAACTTCATTTCTAAAGTCATCTGGAAATAATGGACGTATTGGACGGTCAATTAAACGTGATGTTAAAACTGCATTATCACTTGGTCTACCTTCACGCTTAATAAAACCTCCTGGTATCTTACCTACTGAGTATAAACGTTCTTCATAATTCACTTGTAATGGAAAAAATGGAAGACTCTTAGGTTTTTTAGATGCTGTTGCTGCTACTAGAACTGCTGTATCACCATAGTAAACCATACAAGAACCATTGGCTTGTTTAGCCATTTCTCCAATTTCAACTCTAAATGGTTTACCATTTATTTCTGTTTCAAACACTTGCTTATGGTCTGGTTTCATTCTTTATATCCCCTTTCACTTATAAACTACTTCATATTCATATAATACAATATAAAAAAAGCAGGATTTCTCCCGCTTTTTCATTATCTACGTAAACCTAATTTTTCAATTAAATCGCGGTAACGAACAACATCTTTATTACGTAAATATGTTAATAAGTTACGACGTTGACCTACCATTGTTAATAGTCCACGACGTGAGTGGTGATCACGTGTGTGAACACGTAAATGATCATTAAGATTATTAATATCTTCTGTTAATACAGCAATCTGTACTTCTGGTGATCCTGTATCTGTTTCGTGTACCTTGTATTCATTAATAATTTCTGTTTTACGTTCTGGTTTAATAGCCATATTTGGCCACCTCCTATATTTTTTTATAACACCATTCCCCTAGCAATCGTCGGAGATTCGAAATGCCAAGCGAAGGTTACTCTAACATCATAAGCTTTTTTCTGATTTAATGCAAGAATTTAATTTAAATATTTAATATTTGACGAATACTCTTTTCATCAGCTTTTAATTGTGCTGTTATTTCTTCAATACCTGAAAACTTTTGTTCATCACGAATAAATTTAAGCCATTCAATTTTAATGTTTTCTCCGTAAATATCTTTATCAAAATCAAATATAAACACTTCTATTTTAGGATCATCGCCTTTTTCCTTAAAAGTAGGTACAAATCCTAGGTTAGCCATTCCGTAATAAACATCATTATTAAGATGAACTTTAACAGCGTATACACCTTTTTTTGGTAATAAATATTTTTCTTTAGATTTTAAATTTGCTGTTGGAAAGCCGATTAATCGACCCCGCTTATCTCCATCAATAACTTGTCCTTCATAAATGAAGGGTCTGTCTAGTAGGTGACTAGCTTCTTCTACTAATCCATCTGCTAATAGCTCTCTTATTTTAGTTGAACTAACTTTACATTGATCAATTTCAACTTTTTTAACTGCTTCATAAGTAAATCGATTTTTAGTATACTCTTCAATATTACTCATATTTCCCTGTCCTTTATGACCAAAACTAAAATCAAAACCAGCAATCAAGTGAGATATATTTAACCCAACAATAAAATGATCAATAAACTCTTGTGGTTTAACTTTAGATAATTCTTCATTGAATTTTATCACATAAACTTGATCAATACCCATCTCTTTTAATAATTTTTCTTTATCAGTTTGTGGTGTTATGTATTCAACAGTTTTGTTAGGACTATTTAAGACGACTGATGGATGGGGATGAAATGTTATAATACTCGATTTTTTATTATGTTTTTTAGCGTAACTTAGACAATGATTAATTACTTCTTGATGACCTTTATGAATACCATCAAAAAAACCTATAGCTGCAACAGAATCAGGAAAATCTTCTTTCTTTAATCCATGAGGATATGTTAAATATATTGTTTCCATTATTTATCACCTTCACTTTTTAATTCATTAAAAACTCTGAGTGCTCGTATTTGCTCTATGTTTTCTGGATCAATATGATAAATAGCTAATAATTCTTGATTGTACATTACCTTATACGGTTTACCTAAAACAAACTTATTTGTTTCTGGAAGAGGTAATTTTTGACCAAATAAAATTAATTTTCTCATCTCTTTGTCAACTGAATAAGTATCAATATGGTTTAATGCACGACTTATAGGAAAGAGAAGTTCATTAAATCTATGATTATTTACACTCGCTTCAATTTCATTTAAAGTTACTGTTTCATTTTCTTTAAAAGAATCGCTTTCAATTCTCTTTAAATAAGACATATGAGCAGGATAATTTAATTCCGCACCTATATCTACACATAATGTTCTAATATAAGTACCTCGAGAACATGATATTTTTAAATTCATACTATTTGTTGCTTTATCTATACTTAATAAGTCTAATTCATGAATTACAATTTCTCTTTCTGGTCTTTCTACTTCAATATTTTCCCTTGCATATTCATAAAGTCTCTTCCCTTTAACACGGACAGCTGAATACATTGGAGGTGTTTGTTTAATTTTACCAGTAAATTTTTCTAAAACTTCTTTAATTTTCTCTTCTGTAGGAAATGCATCAACTGATACTTCTTCAAGTATTTTACCTGACGAATCTTCAGTTTCAGTTGTTGTCCCCAAAGTTAATTTGGCTATATATACTTTTTTTAAATCGGATAAATAAGGTATTATTTTTGTTGCCTCACCAATACATATTGGCAATACACCTTCAACATCAGGATCAAGTGTGCCAGTATGGCCAACTTTTTTTATTCCTAATATTTTACGAAGTTTAAAAACACAATCATGAGACGTGAGCCCTTTTGGTTTCCATAAAGGTAATATTCCATTCATCATTTTATCCTCCACATTAAAAATATGTACTTAAATAATATGAAAAAATCTGACCTGCTTTTATGCAAGTCAGATCATTTAATGTTTATTCATTTAAATTACGTAGTAGAGCATCAATATGATTACCATATTCATAAGCTACATCATATTCAAAACTTATTTCTGGCACTTTTCTTAAACGAATTCTTCGACCAATTTCAGATCGAATAAATCCTGTTGCTTTGTTCAAGCCAAGTAATGAAGCTTCACGTTCTTCTTCTTCACCTAATACAGAGAAATAAACTTTCGCTTGTTGCAAATCGCCTGTGACTTCAACGTCTGTTACCGTTAAAAATCCAATTCTTGGATCTTTAATTTTGTTGTTTATGATGTCACTTATTTCGATTCTCATCTGTTCTGCTACACGATTAGCACGAATATCACTCATTAATATTCACCTCTTAAATCTAGTTTAAAACAGTTGCGTTACTTAATCAACTATCATAATCTTTCAATTTCTGTTATCGTTCTTTCTAATTCAGGAAAAGAATCAATTGTTTCAAATACCTTTTGCATAACTTGCTCTCCGTAAACATATTCATTAGCAACAACGGCTATACCTAACATTGTTCGTTGCCATAAATCATGATAAGCAAGTTCGGCAATTGATATATTGAAATCTTTTTGTAATTTAGATATTAAACGTTTTATAACAGATCTTTTTTGCTTCAGTGAATGCCCTTCGTACAATTTACATTCTACCTCTGCATAAATAATCATGTACGTTCAATTTCTTCCATTACGAAAGCTTCGATTCTATCTCCTGTTTTAATATCATTAAAATCTTTAATTGTTATTCCACACTCATAGTTTTTATCGACTTCACGAACGTCATCTTTAAAGCGTTTTAAAGCTGCTAGTTCTCCTTCAAATAATACAACGCCATCACGAATCACTCTAATGCTTGATCCACGTGTGATCTTTCCGTCGATAACATAACTTCCAGCTATCGTTCCTACTTTAGATACTTTAAACGTTTCGCGAACTTCTGCTTGTCCAATCACTTTTTCTTCAAATTCAGGGTCAAGCAGACCTTTCATTGCAGCTTCAATTTCTTCTATTGCTTTATAAATTACACGGTGTAATCGAACGTCTACTTTTTCACTATCTGCTGTTTTTTGTGCATTTAGATCTGGTCTAACGTTAAATCCAATAACTAATGCATTTGAAGCTGATGCAAGTGATATATCCGAATCGTTAATTGCTCCTACACCTTTATGAATGATATTAATTTGCACCGTATCTACTTCAATTTTTTGAAGTGATGCAGCAAGCGCTTCTGCAGATCCTTGAACATCTGCTTTAATAATAACATTTAAATCTTTAATTTCACCTTGTTTAATTTGTTCGAATAAGTCTTCTAAGCTAATTTTATTTTGTGGTCCACGACTTGCAACTTCGTGACGTTTTTGTCTTGATTCACCAATTTGTCTTGCTTGTTTTTCGTTTTTAAATACTAAGAATTGGTCTCCTGCTTCAGGTACACCACTTAAACCTGTTATTTCTACTGGAGTTGAAGGACCGGCTTCAGTAACACGTGCACCTGTATCACTTACCATTGCACGAACGCGTCCATAAGTGTTACCCACTACAATCGATTCTCCTACTCTTAGCGTACCATCTTGAACAAGTAAACTAGCAACAGATCCACGACCCTTATCTAGTTGTGCATCGATAACAGTTCCATATGCTACTTGATTTGGATTTGCTTTTAATTCTTGAACTTCAGCAACAAGTAAGATCATTTCAATTAAATCGTCAATACCTTCACGTTTAATTGCTGAAATAGGTACGAATATTGTATCGCCACCCCACTCTTCAGATACTAAACCATATTCAGTTAACTCTTGCATAACTCGGTCTGGGTTTGCAGCCTCTTTATCCATTTTGTTTACTGCTACAATAATTGGTACTTCTGCAGCTTTAGCGTGGTTAATTGCTTCTACAGTTTGAGGCATAACACCATCGTCAGCTGCAACTACTAAAATAGCAATATCAGTTACTTGAGCTCCTCTTGAACGCATACTTGTAAATGCTTCGTGACCAGGTGTATCAAGAAATGTTACTTTTTTTCCTTGGCTTTCTACTTGATAGGCACCGATATGCTGCGTGATTCCACCAGCTTCTCCTGCAGTTACTTTTGTATGACGAATAGAGTCGAGTGTAGTTGTCTTACCATGGTCAACGTGTCCCATAATCGTAACAACTGCAGGACGTTCAACCAAGTCTTTTTCATCGCTAACCGGACGATAAAGATCAAATTCCGTTTCTTCAACGATATCTTGTTTTTCAACAGTATAGTTATAATCAGTTGCTATAAGTTCAATAGCCTCATCATCTAAATCTTCATTTTTAGTCGCCATAACGCCTAAGAACATTAATTTTTTAATAATTTCTGAAATATCTTTATCTAGTTTATTAGCAAGCTCTTCAACCGTTAAAGTTCCGTTATAAACGATATGGTTTTCATTTGTCTTTTCAACAGGTTCTTCAGTTTCAGTAACTTCCACTTCTGTTTCTTCAACTTCTTCTACAGCTTCTTCATTACTATTACTTATATTTAATTTAGCTTTTACTTTATTTTGTACTTCTTCATTAATTGTTGACATATGATTAGAAATATCTTCACCCATGTCTGTTAATAAATCAACAACTTCTTTACTTGTTTTTTCAACTTCTCTTGCAAATTCATAAATTCTTTTTTTATTCATACGTTCACCCCCGAGATATTTTACGATAGTAGCGTGCGAAATTTCTTAGCAAAACCTTCATCAATTATCGCTATAGCTACTCTATTTGACTTTCCTATGGCTTGACCTAATACTTCACGATTATCCACAGATCGATAGTCAACTTCGTAAGTCGTGCATTTATTAATTATTTTCTTTTTTGTACTTTCGCTAATATCGCTAGCAATTAATACAATTTTTGCTTGCTTATTTTGTATGTTTTTAAGGATTAATTCTTCCCCTAAAGTACATTTACGCGCTCGAAAAGCTAATCCTAATAAATTCAAGTATTGTTTATTCATTACTATCACTTATTAAAGTTAGTAAATCTTCATATATTTTTGGTTCAATTTTCATTTTAAATGCTTGTGCTAGTAAATTCTCTTCTTTCGCTTTTAAAAATACTTCTTTATCATACGTTAGGTAAGCACCTCTACCATTAAGTTTACCTGAAGGATCTATTAAGATTTCATTTTCTTTTGTTTTCACTAAACGTATGAGCTCTTCTTTTGGCTTTAATTCTTTAGTTACTAAACATTTTCTTAAAGGTACTTTACGTTTTTTAACCATAAAACTCCTCCAGCTAATCTAATAATTCATCTTCTTGATCAACTTCAAGTTCAGATATTGGATTAATTTCTATACCTTCTTCTTTGGCAGCTGATTCACTTTTAATATCTATTTTCCAACCTGTTAACTTTGCAGCTAAACGAGCATTTTGTCCTCGTTTACCAATTGCTAAAGACAATTGATAGTCTGGTACAATTACAACAGTAGAATTGTTTTCTTCATCTACAATGACATCTAATACTTTAGATGGACTTAATGCGTTAGATACATAAACCACAGGGTCTTCAGACCATTCAACAATATCTATTTTTTCACCATTTAATTCATCAACTACTGCCTGAACACGTTGGCCTTTAGGACCTACACATGATCCAACAGGATCCACTTCTTCGTCAGCAGCATAAACAGAAATTTTTGAACGGTCCCCTGCTTCTCTTGAAATTGACTTAACCTCAACCGTCCCATCATATATTTCTGGAACTTCCATTTCAAATAAACGCTTTAACAATCCTGGATGTGCTCTTGAAATTAAAACTTGAGGTCCCTTACTCGTATTTTCAACTTTAGTTACATAAACTTTAATACGACTATGTACCTCGTAGCTTTCCGTACTAATTTGTTCTTGTTCAGCAAGTTTTGCTTCTATTCTACCTAAGTCAACGTATACAAAATTAGAATCTACTCTTTGAATAATTCCTGTCATAACATCTTCTTCACGGTCTTCGTATTCTGTAAAAATAACACTACGCTCAGCTTCTCTTACTCTTTGAGTAACAACTTGTTTTGCTGCTTGAGCTGCAATTCGACCAAAATCTTTAGGTGTAACTTCTATTTCTACTACATCATCTACTTCTAGAGATAAATTTATTTCGTGTGCTTCTTCAAGCGTAATTTCTTCTAATTCATTTTCAAGTTCATCTACAACGACTTTCCGTGCATAAACTTTCATTGTACCTTCATCTTCATCTAGCTCTACCCTTACGTTTCCGCTAGAATTAAAGTTCTTTTTGTAAGCTGATATTAAAGCTGCTTCTAATGCTTCTAATAAAATTGTTTTATCTATGTTTTTTTCTTTAACAAGAAAATTTAACGCATCAAATAATTCGTTGCTCAAAATAATTCCTCCTTAAAAAGTTACGGCAAGTCTCGCTTTAGCAATTTTTTTGTAAGGAATACTCACTTGCTTGACTCTTGTTTTAACTTTATATTCAATCACTATGTTATTATCTTCAAAACTTTTTAAAATTCCTTCATATTCTTTTTCACCATCAATTGGAGCGTATAAAGTAACATAAACATTATGTTCTATATGATTTCTAAAGTCTTCTTCATTTTTTAATGGTCTTTCTGCTCCCGGCGAAGAAACTTCTAAATAATAAGCTCCCTTAATTAAATCTTGTTTATCTAATTCCTCACTTAATAATTCAGAAACTAGACTACATTCTGTCAAATCGATTCCACCAGCTTTATCTAAGTACACGCGTAAAAACCAATCAGAACTTTCTTTTACATACTCTATATCAACAAGTTCAAGATTTCTTTTTGACAAAATGGGTTGGATGAGCTCTGATACTGTTTTTATAATTCTTTCACTCATTTTTATTCCTCCCTGGCCAATATTTTAACTTTCAACATAAAACCCTTGCCAAAAACTTGGGGCAAGGGAAAATTTTAGTACTTTGTTTTTAATAATTAATAAAGAAATTTCGGTAAAACAACATTTTTATAATTGTATATCATATAGATTATAACATATCTAGAGTGGTATTTCAATTCGTTTAAAATAACGATAATTGGTTCTCATCTTGCATGCCTTCTAGACAACCGTGATTATCTAAATGTTCTAATACGGTTTTTGAAATCCCACTACGTTGACGTAAATCATCTTTTGACAGGAATTCGCCATCTTCTCTAGCTTCAACGATTTTAATTGCTGCATTTGTACCTAGTCCATCTACCACATCAAACGGAGGCAGAAGTGATTTTTCATTAACAATAAACTCACTTGCTTTTGATTTATATATATCCACTCGTTCAAAGCTAAAGCCACGTTCATACATCTCAAGAGATACTTCTAAAACTGTTAATAGGTTTTTTTCTTTAGGTGTTGCATCATTACCTTGAGATTTAATATTCCCAATTCGATTTCTTAAAGCTTCAGGACCTTTAACCATTGTATCTAGTTCAAAGTCACTTGCTCTAATTGAAAAGTAAGCTGCATAAAAATAGATTGGATAATGTACTTTAAAGTAAGCAATTCGAACAGCCATTAATACATAAGCTGCAGCGTGAGCTTTGGGGAACATGTACTTAATTTTTTTACATGATTCGATATACCAATTTTGCACACCTTTATTCTTCATTTCTGCTATCCATTCGTCTTGTAGCCCGCGACCTTTTCGAACCGATTCCATTATTTTAAACGCAAGTGACGCTTCTAGTCCTTGTTGCATTAAATAAACCATAATATCATCACGACAACCAATAACATCAGTTAAATTGCAAGTCCCGGCATTTATCAAATCTTGAGCATTACCTAACCAAACATCAGTACCGTGTGATAGACCAGAGATAACTACTAATTCTGAAAACGTACTTGGTTTAGTTTCTTCTAGCATTTGTCTAACGAATGAAGTTCCAAATTCAGGAACACCCAATGTTCCTGTTTTACCACCAATTTGCTTTTCAGTAACGCCTAACGACTTTGTACTTGAAAATATCTCCATCACATCTGGATCATCGAGTGGTAACGTTGTTGGATCAATTCCACTTAAGTCTTGTAACATTCTTAAAACAGTAGGGTCATCATGTCCTAATATATCTAACTTTAACAAATTTTCTTCAATTGAATGAAAATCAAAATGAGTTGTCTTCCATTCACTTTCCTTATCATTTGCTGGAAATTGAATGGGAGTAAAGTCATAAATATCTTTATCTTTAGGTACAACAATGATACCACCTGGGTGTTGACCTGTAGAACGCTTAACACCGGTACATCCCTTTACTAAACGATCTATTTCTGCACCTTTCATGTGCAATGATTTATCTGATGCATAACCTTTTACATAACCATAAGCTGTACGCTCTGCAATTGTACCGATTGTTCCAGCGCGATAAACATAGTCTTCTCCAAAAAGTTCTTTTGTATAATCATGAGCACGTGATTGATATTCCCCAGAGAAGTTTAAATCTATATCTGGAACTTTATCACCTTTGAATCCTAAAAAGGTTTCAAAAGGAATATCTTGTCCTTCTTTGGATAACTCTACCTGACAATTTGGACATTTTTTATCTGGTAAATCAAAGCCACTAGCATATGAACCATCTGTGAAAAATTCATTATAATGACACGATTTACAAATATAATGAGCTGGCAATGGATTTACTTCTGTAATTTCGGTCATTGTTGCAACAAGAGATGAACCAACAGATCCTCTTGAACCAACTAAATAACCATCATCCAAAGATTGTTTTACAAGCTTATGTGATATTAAATATATAACCGCAAAGCCATGTCCAATAATACTTTTAAGTTCTTTTTCTAGACGTTCAGTAACGATTTCAGGAAGGTTTTCTCCGTAAATATTTACTGCAGTTTTATATGTTAATTCTTTAACCTCTTCATCTGCACCATCAATACTCGGAGTATATAAATCTAATTGCACAGGAGATATGTCTTCAATCATTTCATTAATTTTATGACTATTATCAACAACTATTTCATTTGCTTTTTCCTCGCCTAAAAATGAAAAACAATCTAACATTTCATTTGTCGTTCTAAATGGTGTATCTGGCAATGTTTGACGATTTAATGGATTACCTTTTTGAGATGATATTAATACTTCTCGGTATAATTTTTCATGATCGTCAATGTAATGAACATTACCTGTTGCAATAACTGGTTTGTCCAATCGCTCACCTAGTTCAACAATATTTTTTAATATCTCTAATAGTTGTGCTTCATTTTGAATCATACTATTTTCGATTAAACCACTATAATTTGCAGGTGGTTGCACTTCAAAATAATCATATAACTCGGCTATTTCTTCTGCTTCATCAATTGATTTTTGCATTACAGTTGAAAATATTTCTCCTTGGTCACAACTTGAACCAATTAACAAACCTTCTCGGTGTTTCTCTAAAACTGAACGCGGAATTCGAGGCGTTCGGTAAAAGTAATTAATATGTGAGTAAGAAACTAGTTTATAAAGATTCTTTAAACCTACTTCATTTTGAACGAGAATTGTACAATGAGATGGTCTTGCATGCTGGTAACTATCTCCGGAACCAACATGTGAATTTAATTGGTTATGATTAACTAATTCCTCTTCTTCAACAAGTGCTACAAGCTTCCAAAACAAATAAGCTGTAGCTTCTGCGTCATAAATAGCTCTATGATGCTGTGTTAATTCAACATCAAGCCTTTTACATAATGTATTTAGTCTGTGATTCCCTAAATTAGGAAACAAAAATCTAGCTAACTCTAATGTATCTATAACAGGGTTTGTAACTTTTGGGTAATCTATTTTTTTATACCCTTGATTTAAAAACCCTATATCAAAAGTTGCATTATGAGCAACTAAACAATCGTCTTCTCCTACCCATTCATGAAAATCTTTTAAAACTTGATCAACCTCAGGTGCATCCACTAACATATCATCTGTAATTCCAGTTATATCAATAATGATTTCAGGTAATTTTCGGTGAGGGTTTGCGAATGATTCAAAACGGTCAACAATTTCACCATCTACCATCCTCACACCTGCTAATTCAATAATTGTGTCATAAACAGAAGATAGACCTGTTGTTTCTACGTCAAATACAACATATGTCCCTTTATTAAGTGAAAAATCTTTTACGTTATATGCAATCGGCACTCCATCATCTACTAGATCAGCTTCTAAGCCATAAAGAACTTTAATGTCATGTTCTTTTCCTGCTCGGTGTGCTTCTGGATATGCTTGCACATTTGAATGATCAGTTATAGCAATAGCTTCATGTCCCCAATGAGCTGCTTGCTCAATAAGGCGTGTCGGTGAAACGACAGCATCTAATTGACTCATAGTCGTATGAGCATGAAGTTCAATTCTTTTCTTACCTTCTTCTGCCTCATCACGTCTCCTTGCAATTGATACTTCTTGAATATCGTTTGCCATCATAGTTAATTCATTAGAAAAAGTATCTGTTTGGATTCTACCACGTGCTTTAATCCACATACCTGCTTTAACATTATTAAACATTGCAGCATCTTCATCGTTACGAGAGAACATTTTAATTTCTAATGAGTCTGTATAATCTGTCGCTTTAATAATTAGTAAGCTACGTTTAGATCTTAGCAGACGTACGTCTACACTGAAAACATAACCTTGTACAGTTACTCTATTTTCTTCTTCTTGAATTTCTTCCATAAACAATGGTTCATCCGGTATGTTATAACCGATTGCTAAGCGCTGATTTGTTCCATTAGTTTTTAAAGTTAATTCACGTTTTTCTTTTTCTTTAAATGTTTTTTGACCTATTGCACGATCTTCTTGGTTTGTTTTTTCTTTAAAGTTTATTATATCTTCTTTTTCAGTTGTAACAGCAACTTCCAAAACAAGATTATCTAAACCAAGTGTTTTAAAATGTGATTTAAAAGGCCCTTCTATACGCTTAAATAGCGCTGCAGCTTCAGCACTATTTCGCGCTGTTACGACAACTTTATTATCGACTATTTTTGGTCTTTGAGTATGAAGTAAATCAATATAAGCTGGTGATAAATCATTGGTTGACCGCGTAAAGCCTAACCAATGATCAATAATAATTTCATCAAGGCATTTATTGTTTTCACAAATTAAATTTATATTAATTTGCGCAATTTCTTTAAAAGATTCTTGTAAACGGGCTAACAAGGTTTCATAAACATTCAAAGGTAAAACTTGATTGATATTTAAATGAAATATCCATAATTTTTGTTCTTTAAATACTTCTAGTTTTTCTATTTCTGCTTCTAAAAAGTAAGTTTCAACCATCTCTTCTGATAGTTCAATTTGTTTTAATAAAAGACTCATGCGTTCTTTTTTAGATAATGACACTTTACCCCTCCTACGACTTGTTAATAAAAACAAGGCTTTATAGTCACCTATATCAGCCTTGTTTTCTTTCAAACTTATTTACATAAATAATCGTTGGATATCATTCCAAGTAACAACTAACATAAGCAATATAAGAAGTGCAAACCCAATAAAATGAACAAAACCTTCTTTTTGAGCACTTACTGGCTTCCCACGGATTGCTTCGATACCAACAAATAGTAATCTTCCTCCATCTAAAGCTGGAAGTGGTACTAAATTAATGATACCTAAGTTAACACTTAACATTGCTGTCCACATTAAGAAGTTCATAAAACCAGTTTTAACGATCTGATCTGTTGCATCATAGATACCAACTGGCCCCGATAACATGTCGAGCGATAACTGCCCAGTAATTAACATAGCTAGATTTGTAACGATCATTTTAGTCGTATCAAATGTTTGTGTAAAACCATACTTAAATGTTTTGAAAAAAGATTTTTCGTAGGCAACTTCAAAAAGAACACCTATCTGACCGATATCCGTCCCTTCAGCATCTACTTTTTTCGGCACGATATCTAATATTTCTTTATTTCCATCACGCAATACTTCAAATTCTATTTGTTCGTTTGGACGATCCATAATATATGATGATACATCACTAAACTTTTCTACTTTATTATTATCAACTAATAATATTTCATCATTAGCTTTCATTCCTGCTTCTGCAGCAGGACTATCCGGTTGAACTTCACCTATTACTGCTTGATCAATAGGAACACCTTGAATAAAGCCTAAAATAATGAAAATCACGATTGCTAATAAGAAATTCATTAACGGTCCAGCAAATAACTGCATAGCACGTTGACCTACTGTTTTTGAAGCAAATTGTCGATTATAAGGAGCAATTTGTGTTTTTCGTTCATCCATAATAAAGAATGCTTTTTCATCAACTTCAAAACTCATTTTCTCTTCTTCAAGACCAATTTCATAACCTTCTATGACTAATTCATGGTCTAAATCAACTCGCTCTACTTCGATAACTCTAGCATTCGGATATTTATCTTTATTATTAACGATAATTTTATCAACTTTACCAGACTCATTAAACTCTAAACCAATATGGTGGCCTGGCTTGATTTCAATTATTTCAGGATCGTCTCCTGCTACACGTACGTAACCACCAGCTGGGATAAGTCTGATTGTGTATAATGTTTCATTTCTAACGAATGAAAATATTTTGGGGCCAAAACCAATGGCAAATTCTCTAGCGAGCATTCCTGCTCGTTTAGCGAAAATCAAATGACCCCACTCATGAACAAATACAAGTAACCCGAACATTAATATAAATGCTATGACTGTATTCAATTTAGCACACTCCTTTAAACCGGGTTAATTACTCAAAACCTTTACACAAATTGAATAATTGATAAAACTAACAATACAAATATAAGACTATCTAATCTATCTAGGACTCCACCATGACCCGGAAACAGCTTTCCTGCGTCTTTTATATCATAGTGTCGTTTAAGTGCTGATGCGACTAAATCTCCAACTTGTCCAACTACTGAAATTAGCAAGGCATACAAAATAATTGTTAGCATTGAAAATTCAAATGGATAAACTAATTGAAATATAATACTCACTATAACTGCTGCTATTAAGCCACCTAAAGCACCGCCTACCGTTTTATTCGGACTAATCTCTGGCCATAATTTCTTTTTACCAAAAGCTTTACCAAAGAAGTAAGCTCCTGAATCTGTAGACCAAATGATGAATAAAATAAAGAGTAAATAATTAAGTCCAGATAGACGAATATCTATTAGATAGTTAAAACTTAAACCCACATACATTGTGGCAAGTAATAAAAATCCAGCATCATTAAATGTAAATTTATTTTTAGTGAAGACAGTCAGACTAAGCAAAAAGATGCCAAATAACAATAAAATATCACTTTTACTTAATGATATATTTGCAATTTGAATCAATTCACTCGGGTAAATTAAACCTATAAAAAACACTATACTAAATATAAAGTAACTTAAAATTTCATCAGGCTTATACATTCTAATTAATTCAAAAAGACCAACTAAAGCAAGTATAAAAGTTACAAATATAAAAGGTATCTTACCATAGATGATTATTGGCAATACTATAATTAAACCTATAATAGCTGTAATAATTCTTGTTTTCATTTATTTTCCACCTTATATACCACCAAAACGTCTCTTACGTGCTTGGTAATCTATCATTGCTTTCTCAAATAATTCTTCATTAAAATCAGGCCATAATTCATTTGTAAACCATAATTCAGTATATGCGAGTTGCCAGAGTAAAAAATTACTTAATCTGACTTCGCCGCTTGTTCGAATTAATAAATCTGGTTCTCCTATATTTTTTGTATATAAGTAAGATGAAAATAATTCTTCATCTATATTCTCAATTTTTAATGTTCCTGTATTTACATGATTTGAAATTTCTTTTACTGCTTTAACAATTTCATTTCGACTACCATAATTTAATGCAAAATTTAATATTAAACCTTTATTATCTTTAGTTTTCTCTTTAGCATGATTAATAGCATCACGAGTATGATCTGGTAATCCTTTAAATTCACCTATAGTATCAATTTTTACGTGATTTTCTATCATTTCTGGCAAGTAAACATGCATAAACTCTTTAGGTAATTTCATTAAAAAATCGACTTCTGCTTTAGGTCTACGCCAATTCTCTGTAGAAAAAGCATATAAAGTTAGAATTTCAACTCCTGATTCTGTAGCAGCTATTACAATATCTCTAACAACATCCATACCTTCTTTATGTCCTGCTATACGTGGTAATCCGCGACGTTTTGCCCAACGACCATTTCCATCCATGATTATAGCTACATGTTTTGGTATATCTTCTGTTAATTCAGTTGTTTTTTTCTTTTTTTTCTTAAAAAAAGGCCATCTTATAGACATTTCTTGTCCTCCAAAACATCCAGATAATATATCTTAATCTTTCTACAGACAATTATAATATAAATGCACTATATATATCTAGTTATATCTATTTTTTATAAAAAGTAATTAAAGCCCCCTTATTAATAAGAGGGCTTTTCATTTTAAACTTCCATTATTTCAGCATCTTTAGCTACAGCTAAATCGTCAATTTTCTTAATATATAAATCTGTTTCACTTTGTACTTTATCTTGTTCAGTATGGAATTCGTCTTCAGTTAAAACTGAATCTTTTTCAAGTTTTTTCAAATCTTCATTCGAATCTCGACGCACATTTCTAATTTGAACTTTTGCTTCTTCTGCATATTTACTAACAACTTTTGTTAAATCTCTTCTTCTTTCTTCAGTTAGTGCTGGAACGCTTAGACGTACAACATTTCCATCACTTGAAGGAGACAAGCCTAAGTCAGCTTTTTGAATTGCTTTTTCAATTTCATTAATAGCTGTTTTATCATAAGGCGTAACTACCAAGAGTCTTGCTTCTGGAGCGCCTACTTGAGCAAGCTGATTTAGTGGTGTAGGTGCACCATAGTAATCTACAAAAACATTATCTAAAAGACTTGGATTAGCTCTTCCCGCTCTAACAGTTGATAAGTTTCTTGAATATGCTTGTACTGCGTCTTCCATTTTTTCTCTTAATTCTGTCATGACATGATTAGCCATATTATTTCCCCCTAATTATTGTTCCTAAATCTTCGCCTTCTACTACACGTTTAATATTTCCTTCTTCACTAATTGAAAATACGATCAATGGAATATCATTGTCCATACAAAGAGATGATGCTGTTGAATCCATGACTTCTAATCCATCATTTAGCATATCCATAAATGATAATTCTTCATACTTAACAGCATCTGAATTAGTTTTAGGATCTGCAGAATAAACACCATCTACATTATTTTTAGCCATTAAAATAACTTCAGCTTCTATTTCAGCAGCTCTAAGTGCAGCTGTTGTATCTGTTGAGAAATACGGATTCCCTGTCCCAGCAGCAAAGATAACGACACGCTTTTTCTCTAAATGTCTAATTGCTTTACGTCTAATATAAGGTTCTGCTACTTGACGCATTTCAATAGATGTCTGTACGCGAGTTGGGATTCCCATTGACTCTAAGCTATCTTGAAGAGCTAGCGAGTTCATTACTGTAGCAAGCATTCCCATATAATCGGCGTTAGCACGATCCATACCCATTTCACTGCCTATTTTACCTCGCCAAATGTTACCTCCACCCACAACAATTCCAATCTCAATGCCTAGTTCAGCAACTTCTTTGATTTGTTTTGCTATAGATTGGATTATTTTTGGCTCAATTCCAAAGCCTTGTTCACCACTTAAAGCTTCGCCGCTTAATTTTAATACTATTCTACGGTAATTTGTAGTTGTCATAGAAACCCCCAAAGAAATTTTATAGTCTTTCATTTTGCTTAGAAAATAGGGAACACTAAGTGTTCCCTATTATTTTTGTACTTATTCTTTAATTTGATTCATAACTTCATCTGCAAAGTTTTCTTCACGCTTTTCGATTCCTTCGCCAACTTCATAACGAACAAACGCTTTAACTGTTGCACTTGCATCAGCTACAAACTTCTTAACTTTCATATCAGGGTCTTTTACAAAATCTTGCTCTAAAAGACAAATATCTTCAAAGAATTTGCTTAAACGACCTTCAACCATTTTTTCAACGATTTTCTCAGGCTTTCCTTCATTTAATGCTTGTGTTTTTAGTACTTCTTTTTCACGATTTACTTCATCTTCTGCAACGTCTTCTCTTGAAATGTACAACGGTTTAACTGCAGCAATATGCATTGCTACATCTTTTGCAATTGCTTCATCTGTTGTTCCTTCAAGAACTGTTAATGCACCAATACGCCCATCCATATGAGTGTAAGTACCAAATGCTGCATTATCTTCTTTTGATAACAATTCAAAACGGCGTAATTCAATTTTCTCACCAATTGTAGCGACAATTGAATCAATATATTTTTGAACAGTTTGATCTTTACCTGCAATGTTTTGACTTACTGCTTCTTCAACAGTTGCTGGTTTTTCTGTTAAAATATGCGTTCCTAGTTCTACTAATAAGTTTTTGAATGTATCGTTTCGAGTAACAAAATCTGTTTCACAATTTACTTCTAGTAAAACTGCATTATTTCCTTCTACTGCTATGTGTGTAGCACCTTCCGCAGCAATACGACCTGCTTTTTTAGCAGCTTGTGCTGAACCCGTTTGACGTAAGTAATCTATTGCATCTTCCATATTACCATTTGTTTCTTCCAATGCTTTCTTACAATCCATCATACCTGCACCTGTTTTTTCACGTAATTCTTTTACCATTTTAGCTGTAATAGCCATAATAACATCCTCCTTGTTTTTTGAATGAATACTTTCTTTCCTTTAAAAAAGGTGATAAAAGGTTATCCCCTTATCACCTCTCTGTTTTTAAAATTAACTTAGTTTTTAGTTTCTGTTTTAGCTTCTACTTTAGGAGCTTCTTCTGCTTCAACTTGTTCATCTTCTGCAGTTTCTTCACCTTGTCTACCTTCAATAATAGCATCTGCCATTTTTGAAGTAAGAAGTTTTACAGCACGAATTGCATCGTCATTAGCTGGGATAATATAATCGATCTCATCTGGATCACAATTTGTATCAACGATTCCAACAATTGGAATATTTAATTTAATTCCTTCTGCAATAGCGATACGCTCTTTACGAGGATCTACAACAAACATTGCATCTGGAACACGTTTCATATCTTTAATTCCACCTAAGAATTTAACTAAGCGGTCTTTTTCTTTAATTAAATCTACAGTTTCTTTTTTAGGTAACACTTCAAAAGTACCATCTTCTTCCATTTTTTCAATTTGTTTCAAACGATTAATACGTTTACGAATTGTTTGGAAGTTAGTTAATGTTCCACCTAACCAACGCTGGTTTACATAATACATTCCTGAACGAATTGCTTCGTCACGAACAGACTCTTGAGCTTGTTTTTTAGTACCAACAAATAACATAGTACCACCATTAGCTGATAAGTCTCTCACGAAACTATAAGCTTCGTTGATTTTTTTAACTGTTTTTTGAAGGTCAATGATATAAATACCATTTCTTTCTGTAAAAATGTACTTCTTCATTTTTGGGTTCCAACGTCTTGTTTGGTGACCAAAATGAACTCCTGATTCTAATAATTGTTTCATTGAAATAACTGACATGTTTTTTCCTCCTTGGGTTATATACCTCCACTTAGATCATTTTTATCAATAGACTTATTTTATAAGCACCAAATCGACAAATCACTAAATGTGTGTAATCTTACTTTATACCATTAACTAACTTAACACATACTACTTTATTTTTCAAGTACTTAGTTTCCTCTAATGTTTTCTAACTCTGTTAAAAACTTTAAGTTTAATATTTTAATATACGTACCTTTCATACCAAGAGATCTAGATTCAATAACGCCAGCACTTTCTAACTTTCTTAACGCATTTACAATAACAGAACGCGTTATTCCAACACGATCTGCGACTTTACTGGCAACTAGTAAACCTTCAGGTCCATCTAGTTCCTCAAATATGTGATCAATTGCTTCAAGTTCACTAAATGATAATGAACTAATTGCCATTTGAACTACTGCTTTATTTCTCGCTTCTAGTTCTTTTTCTTCAGATTCTGCTTGTAATATTTCCATGCCTACAACTGTTGCTCCATATTCAGCTAGCACTAAATCGTCATCATCATATTTTGAAGATGAACGTCCGATAATAAGCGTGCCTAACCTTTCTCCTCCACCAATAATAGGTACGATTGTTGTCATACCACTTTGAAACAACTCTTTATTTTCAGCCGGGAAGATCGAATCAGGCGAATCTACGTCAATATTTTCTGTAGTTGTATTTATC
Organism: Caryophanales bacterium; assembly: GCA_029257405.1. Lineage (GTDB taxonomy): Bacteria > Bacillota > Bacilli > Bacillales > Amphibacillaceae > Pseudogracilibacillus. The sequence goes on along the minus strand of JARIBO010000050.1, from coordinate 43,860 downwards.
TTTAACATTTCCTCTGTATAATATTCAGGGAATCTTCTTTCTTCTAACATTTTTTTCATACGTTCATTTTCTACTTCTTGATGAACTGCTACTCCTAAAAGTTTACCTTTTTTACTTAAAACATATACATTACTGTTTAAAACTGCAGTTAATGTTTTGGCCATATCATTAAAGTCAACTTGATTACCCACTGACTTTTGTAACATTGAATTAATTCTTCTCGTACGTTCTAACAAACTCATAATAAATAACTTCCTTCCATTTATCTTTTATAATATGAATTGACTCATATCTTTATCTTTTGATATTTCTTTTAACTTATCGTCTACATAACTTGACGTAATTTCTATTGTTGGTAAATTAATATCTGGTGCTTCAAATGACAAATCTTCTAATAATCTTTCTAAAATAGTATGAAGACGCCTTGCACCGATATTATCTGTCTCACGATTCACTTCAAATGCTATTTCAGCTAGACGTTTAATTGCTTCATCTGTAAAAACTATCTCGATATCTTCAGTTTTTATTAGTTCTGTATATTGCTTTAAAAGTGCATTGGAAGGCTCTTTTAAAATACGCTCAAAATCATTTGCAGTTAACTTATCAAGTTCAACTCTTACTGGAAAACGTCCTTGTAGCTCAGGAATAAGGTCAGATGGTTTAGCCATATGAAATGCACCAGCAGCAAAAAACAATATATGATTAGTTTTTACTGGACCATACTTTGTCATTACTGTTGAACCTTCAACTATTGGTAAAATATCTCTTTGTACACCTTCTCGGGAAACATTGGGCCCTTGACTATCTTGACCAACCACCTTATCTATTTCATCGATAAAGATAATACCAGATTGTTCGGTTCTATAAACAGCTTCTTGTTGTGCTTCTTCCATATCTACAAGTTTTTTCGCTTCTTCTTGAATTAAAAGCTTTCTAGCTTCTTTAACGGTTGTCTTGCGTTTTTTTGTTTTTGTTGGCATGAGTTGATTAAATGTATCTTGCATATTCATACCCATTTGTTCCATGCCAGATCCTTGTAACATATCAAACATAGAAGGTGCTTGCTCTTCTAGTTCTATAGAAACAATTTGTTCTTCTAATTCTCCATTAGCGAGCTGTTGTTTAACCTGACTACGTTTTGTGTTTAATTCATTTGTTTTATCATCTTCATCTTGTTCGTCTTTTGTTTCAGGATTTTGAAATAACATTTCTAATGGATTTGTTACTTTATTTTCCTTTTTAGCTTTTGGTACAAGTAAAGTAACAAGTTTTTTATTAGCAGCAACTTTTGCTTCTTCTTGAACTTCTGCTGTTTTTTCTTCTTGTACCATACGTAATGACATTTCAACTAAATCTCGAACCATTGACTCAACGTCACGTCCAACATAACCAACTTCTGTGAATTTAGTTGCTTCAACTTTTAAAAATGGTGCATTTACAAGTGTTGCAAGTCTTCTTGCTATCTCTGTTTTACCAACACCTGTTGGTCCAATCATTAAAATGTTTTTAGGTACAATTTCGTTTTTCATTTCTTCATTTAAATGCATTCTTCTGTAGCGATTCCTAAGTGCTACAGCTACTGAACGTTTGGCTTTTTCTTGACCAATAATATATTGATCTAGTTTTTCTACAATTTGTTTAGGAGTTAAATTTTTAGTCATACTTTATATCACCTTTCTTTCAATCAATTACTTCAGTAGTTACTTGATCATTAGTGAATACGCAAATATCTCCTGCTATTTTTAATGCTGCTTTTGATATCTCTTCAGCTGTTAGGTCTTCAGAATACTCTTTTAGAGCTCTTCCAGCACTTAATGCGAAATTACCACCAGAACCTATCGCTAAAATTCCATCATCAGGCTCAATTACTTCTCCCGTTCCTGATACAAGTAGCATGATATCTTTATTCATAACAATCAGCATTGCTTCTAATTGACGTAACATTTTATCACTACGCCATTCTTTAGCTAATTCTACAGCAGCACGCATTAAGTTACCATCGAATTCTTCTAATTTACCTTCGAATTTTTCAAATAATGTAAATGCATCTGCAACTGATCCAGCAAATCCAGCAACTACTTCTCCTTTAAATAAACGCCTTACTTTTTTAGCCTTTTGTTTCATTATGACTGACTCACCTAAAGTAACTTGTCCATCACCACTCATTGCACTTTGGCCTTGATGATGAATTGCAAATATCGTTGTTGCATGTAATTGGTTTTTCAATTAAATCATCTCCATATTTATTTATCTGATAAATGTGCTCTAGGATGACTGTCCATGTAAACTTGTTTAAGTCTATCTTTAGTCACATGTGTATACATTTGAGTTGAAGATAAATTTTCATGTCCTAATAATTCTTGAACAGTTCTTAAATCTGCACCTTCATTTAACAAATGAGTTGCAAACGTATGTCTTAATTTATGAGGATAAATGCTGACTGTCGACGAAGCATCTTCAACAATTTTATTCAAAACATATCTTACACCTCTTGGAGTTAAAGGATTTCCTCGAGCATTTAAAAACAAATAATCATCTGAATTGGATGATTTTTGAATAAGTTCTAATCTACCGTGATTAATGTATTTTTCTAAAGCAACTTTAGCATATTCTCCAAAAGGAACGTATCTTTCTTTACGGCCCTTTCCTAAAACAAGAACAGTACCTATCGAAAAATCGATTGAACTTAGCTTTAATCCAACACACTCACTAACTCGAATTCCTGTTCCATACAAAACTTCAAGTAACGCTTGATTTCTTTGACCTATAGGCATCGACAAGTCGCTAACTTCGAACAATTTAGCAAGTTCTTCTTCATAAAAAAAGCTAGGAATAATTGTTGCTTGTTTAGGTAAATTTACATGCAAGAAAGGGTTTAGTTTAACTAAACCCTCTCTTTCTAAATAAGAATAAAAACTTCTTAAACATGAAAGTATCCGAGAGACAGACCTTCTACTTAAGTTTCTATCATATAATTGTGTTAAAAACACTCTAACAACTAAATAGTCAACATCCTTCAAGGTAGTAACTGCTTCTGTTTTTAAAAACAACAAAAACACTTTAATATCTCCATCGTAAAACTTAATTGTATAAGGTGAGGCGTTTTTTTCGATTTTTAAGTAGTCTATAAAATCCAGTCTATGTTGATTAAAACTAGCCATCTTAACACCTCGCATATTTACCTGATTAACATTATAATTATAACATAACGGACTATTTCGTACAATAAAGTTAAATGAACATACCCATAATTCTGAATCTTTTTAATTCTTTCCTTAATTAATCATAACTCTAAACAATTGTTATATATAGGTAGCTTTCAATTATATGGATTATAAATTAAACATCAAGTTTCAATGCTTAATGTCATAAGAAGTTATACAAGCTATAAGAAGAATTGAATGGAATATATTAAAATTTCTTATAATAAGAATTCTTTTCAAATTATAAAGTTCTCTGAAGTAATAGTCAATAAAAAATGATTAGCTATTCAATAGACATAAAAAAACAGCTACATAGTAGCTATTTTTTTATGCTTCTTTTTCTTCAACTAGTTCTTCTTCATGATCACAATTACTACATTTTATTAACGTTTCTTTTTTCGTACGTTTTTCTACCATATAAGATTTACATTCTGGACATTCTTTTTCTACCGGTTTATCCCATGAGACAAATTCACATTCTGGATATCGATCACAGCCATAAAATGTTCGACGTTTTTTAGATTTTCTTTCTACAACGTTACCTTCTTTACATGTTGGACATTTTACTCCTACCTTTTTTAAGATAGGTTTAGTATTACGACATTCTGGAAAATTAGAGCATGCCATAAACTTACCAAATCGTCCCATTTTGTAGACCATTGGATGACCACACTTCTCACAATCGGTACCTACTGGTTCATCTTCGATTTCTACTTCCACTATTTCATCTTGAGCTTTTTCTAATCGTTTACTAAAACCTTGATAAAATTCATCGATTACATTAACCCACTTTTCCTTGCCCGCTTCTATTTCATCTAAGTCGCTTTCCATTTTAACTGTAAATTCAACATCAGTTATTTCTGGGAAGTACTCAACAAGTAAATCTAAAACAATTTCACCAATTTCAGTTGGTGCAAAACGACGTTGCTCTAAAACAACATAACCACGTCTTTGTATAGTATCTAGTGTTGGTGCGTAAGTTGATGGACGACCAATACCTTGTTTTTCCATTGTACCAACAAGCGTTGCTTCAGTATACCTTGGTGGTGGTTGTGTGAAATGTTGTTTAGGTTCGATATCTTTAGCCCTTACAACTTCGTTTTCTTCCATTTCAGGTAGGAACTCTTCTTTTTCTTCTTTTTCATTATCTGTTCCTTCAATATATATCTTCATAAAACCGTCAAATTTAATTTTAGAACCAGTTGCTCTAAATTCCACTCCGTTATTAAGTAAATGGATTGTCATTGTATCCATGACAGCTGGAGCCATTTGACTGGCTAAGAAACGATTATAAATTAAACGGTATAATTTGTACTGGTCGTTAGATAACACGCCTTTTAAAGAATCTGGAGTAAGTAGTGCGCTCGTTGGACGAATTGCTTCGTGTGCATCTTGCGTTCCTTCTTTTTGTTTTGCTTGTTTAGTAGAACTAAGATAAGATTTACCATATTCTTTTTCTATATGAGCCTTTGCTTCTGCAATAGCTGTGTCAGATATTCTTGTAGAATCTGTACGCATATAAGTTATTAAACCTGTAATTCCACCTGCAGCTTTCCCTAAATCAATACCTTCATACAATTGCTGGGCTACCATCATCGTTTTTCTTGCTCTGAAATTAATTGATCTGGCAGCATCTTGTTGTAATGAAGATGTTATGAATGGTTTAGCTGGATTACGTTTTCTTTCTCTTCGATTAACTTTATCAATATTAAATTGATCACCTTTAATTTTTTCTAATATCTTATCGACATCTTCTTTGTGTTTTAAGTCTTTTTTCTTACCATCTTCACCATAAAATTTACCAGTGAATTTTTTAGAGTCTTTAAAGAATTCGGCTTCAATTGACCAATACTCTTCAGGCTTGAAAGCTTTAATTTCTCGCTCTCTATCAACTACCATCTTAACAGCAACTGATTGAACACGTCCTGCACTTAAACCTTTTCTAATTTTAGTCCACAGTAGCGGGCTAATATTATATCCAACTAGACGATCTAATATTCGTCTAGCTTGTTGAGCATCAACTAAATCGTAATCGATTTTACGTGGATTATTAAACGATTCTTTAATTGCTTCTTTTGTAATTTCATTGAAAACTACTCGGCACTCTGTTGTTTGATCAACTTTTAGTGCGTGAGCCAAATGCCAAGCAATTGCTTCTCCCTCTCTATCAGGGTCAGCCGCTAAATATATTTTATTTGCTTTCTTTGCTTCTTTTCTTAATTCTTTTAATACGTCACCTTTTCCACGTATAGTTATATACTTTGGTTCGTAATCATTTTCTACATCGACGCCCATTTGACTGCGCGGTAAATCCCGCACGTGTCCCATAGACGCTCTAACAACGTATTTTCTTCCTAAATAACGTTCAATCGTTTTTGCTTTTGCTGGTGATTCTACAATAACTAAGTCTTTTTTTACTTTAGCACGTTTCTTTTTTTTAGTAGCTTTCTTTTTAATTGGTGCTTTTTTTGTTTCTTTTGTCATATATGATTCCTCCTATAGTGAGGTTATTTGTAATTATTTATAAGTTATATCTACTTAAAATTCAAATCTCATCAATAGTAAGGACAGTTTTTAGATTTGTCAAATGAATTGTTAGCAAAAACTCTCTTTTTCTTTATTTTTTTAGTAAAAATCTTCTTCTATATCGTCTGTATTTAAAATTAATTTACCACCTTGTTGAATTAATTTATTATTTCCTAACGTTTGTTTAGTAAACAATTCTCCTGGGACCACATAAACTTCTCTTCCTTGCTCTAAAGCTTGGTCGACTGTAATTAAAGTACCACTTTTCTCACCTGACTCTATGACAATTGTTCCTTTAGTTAAACCACTTATAATTCGGTTTCGTTCAGGAAAAAAATAACGTTCTGGTTTTATATCTGGAGAGTATTCTGAAATAGCTAATCCATTCTTGACTATTTCATTAAATATTTCTTTATTTTCTTTTGGATAAATGTGATTAAATCCATTCCCTAAAACAGTAATTGTCTGTCCACCTAACCTTAATGTCGCTTCATGAGCAAAACTATCAATCCCTCGAGCCATTCCACTGACAATTAGCCATTTATTATTTACAAGAGGGTTAACAAAATGTTCTACTTTATATTTACCATAGACAGTTGGATTTCGAGTACCAATTATGCTAAGTGATTTTGTTTCTTTTAGTAATGTTAAATTACCTTTTGCGTAAATCACATAAGGGGGATCTGGAATATTTTTTAATTGATTTGGAAAATAAGGATCAAAATATGTCACAATATAACAACTTAATGAATCAGCTTTAATTTGATTAATTAAATCTATTGAATGAAGACTTTGATAAATGAAGGTTGCTTTTTTTGAGGGTATATTAAATAAACTAGATATTTCTGAGGGTTTTTTTAAATATATGAGTTCTAAGCTCTGATCTAAAGTTAATAAATATGAAATTCTTTTTCTTGTTAAATATTTAATTCTTGTTAAATGAATTAATCTTAATCTAAACTTCCGCATGTTTTCACTCCTTTAGAAATAAAAAAGTGAGGTTTCCCCCACTTCTTTGTAAGTATTAATGCGTTTTACATTTCTCGTCTATGTTATGTTCTTTTAATAAACTAATCATTGCTTCGCCCATTTCAGCTGGAGACTCTGCTACTTTAATTCCACATTCAGCCATTACACGTTTCTTTTCGGCTGCAGTTCCTTCTCCACCTGAAATAATCGCACCAGCGTGCCCCATTCTCTTGCCTGGAGGTGCGGTTGCTCCCCCAATAAATCCAGCTACAGGTTTATTCATATTTTCTTTAATCCATTTTGCTGCTTCTTCTTCAGCTGTTCCACCAATTTCACCAATCATAACGACTGCATAAGTTTCTGGATCTTCATTAAATTCTTTTAAAACGTCGATAAACGACGTTCCATTTACTGGGTCTCCACCAATTCCTACCGCTGTTGTTTGACCATAACCAGCTTGAGTAAGTTGATGTACTGCTTCATAAGTCAACGTACCTGACCTAGATACAACACCTATATGACCTTTTTTATGAATGTATCCAGGCATAATACCTATTTTACATTCTTCAGCAGTAATAATTCCTGGACAATTCGGACCAATTAGCCTTGTTTTCTTTCCCTTCATAAATTCTTTAACTTCAATCATGTCTTTAACTGGTATATGCTCTGTAATACAAATTGCTAATTCCAAACCAGCATCTGTTGCTTCCATTATTGCATCTGTTGCAAAAGCAGCAGGAACATAAATGATTGATACAGTTGCACCTGTTTCTTTAACAGCGTCTTCAACAGTGTCAAAAACAGGAACATCTAAAACATTCGTACCTCCACGTCCAGGCGTTACACCACCTACAATTTTAGTTCCATACTTAATCATTTCGCGTGTATGATCCATTCCTGCTGAACCTGTAATACCTTGAACAATTACTTTGGTTTCTGCATTTACATATATACTCATTTATCGTACGTCCTTTCTAACTAATAATATAAATAATTAGATTATTTTTTTTACTTTAATTCGTTAACCATTTTTACGATTTTATCAGCACCATCAGCCATTGAATTTGCAGAAGTAATATTTAAACCTGAATCATTAAGCATTTTCTTGCCCAAGTCAACATTCGTACCTTCTAAACGAACAACTAATGGTATTTCTAAATCAAATTGTTTTGTCGCTTCAATAATTCCTTGAGCAATATAATCACACTTCATAATACCTCCGAATACGTTTACAAAAATACCTTTAACTTCTTTATCAGATAAAATTATTTTAAATGCTTCTGCTACTTTTTCAGGTGTAGCATCTCCACCTACATCTAAGAAGTTAGCTGGACTTCCGCCATGGAATTTTATAATATCCATTGTTGACATTGCAAGACCTGCTCCGTTTACCATACAACCGATATTTCCGTCTAATTGTATATAACTAAGATCATATTTAGAGGCTTCTATTTCATTTCTATTTTCTTCATCTAAATCACGTAGTTCGACAATTTCTTTTTGACGGTGTAAAGCGTTCTCATCAAAACTCATCTTTGCATCTAATGCCATAACATCACCATCTTTTGTTGTAACTAATGGATTTATTTCAGCAATCATACAATCTTTGTCATCATAAGCTTTGTATAAATTCATTATTAATTTAGTTATTTTTCCAATATACTCTTTTTCAATATTTAAATTAAAAGCGAGTCTTCTTGCTTGAAATGCTTGTAAACCGACTGTTGGATCAATTTCTTCATTAAATATTTTTTCTGGTGTATTAGCAGCTACTTCTTCTATATCCATTCCGCCTTCTTCAGAACCCATTAAGACAACTCTAGATGTTGAACGATCTAAGACTAATCCAATATAATATTCTTTATCTATATTGCAGCCTTCTTCGACAAGTAAGCGCTTAACTTCAGTGCCTTCAGGACCAGTTTGTGGGGTTACTAAGACTTTACCTAAAATTTCTTTTGCATACGCTCTCACTTCAGATAAATCTTTAGCAATTTTAACCCCACCTGCTTTACCTCGACCACCAGCGTGAATTTGTGCTTTAACAACTGTTACGTTTGAATTGATTTTTTTTGCATAACTTACTGCTTCGTCAATCGAATATGCTACGTGTCCATTAGGGACATTCACACCATATTCTCTTAAAATATTTTTACTTTGATATTCATGAATATTCATTCTTTGTCCTCCAATCATATTTAAGCATGTGTATATTGTATTAGACTTTTCTATTTTATACAAAGGATAACTAATAATAATCGTAAACGATTACTATTAGCTATGTGTATAATTATCTTAGTTCATTTTTATTAATTCTTTAATCGGAGAAAACGATTTTCTATGAATTGAAGTGATTCCATATGTATTTAAAGCAAGTAAATGATCTTTTGTACCATACCCCATATGCTTTTTAAATTTATATTCAGGATACATTTCATCATACTTTTTCATAATTCTGTCTCGGGTAACTTTTGCTATAATGCTTGCAGCTGCAATTGATAGACTTTTAGCATCACCCTTTATAATCGGATCATATGCTATATCTTGCACATTTAATTGAACTGCATCTACTAATAAATAGTCTGGTTTTATTTTTAAGTTTTTATATGCGCCTTTCATTGCTAAAATTGTTGCTTGATAAATATTCACCTGATCAATTGTTGCTACGTCAATGATTTCAGCATGGTGACTAATTGCATTTTTAACTATGTAATCATAGAATTTATCACGATTTTTTTCTGATATTTGTTTTGAATCAGTTAAACCTAATAGTTTAAAATCATCTGGTAAAATAACAGCTGCAGCTACTACTGGTCCCGCTAAAGGCCCTCTTCCAGCCTCGTCTATTCCAGCAACTAATTGAATTTTGTTATTTTTATATTGACAATCAAATTCTTTAAGTTTTTCAAATTCCATTTCTATTGCTCTTTCATTTATGAGTTTTTTCTCATATTTTTTTACAATATTCTGAACACCTTGACGTGAATCATTTTTTATTAATTCTACCATATCGCTCGTTAATTCGTTTGTTAAGTATAATTCGTTAAGTTCTTTAATTGTTTTGTTCTCCATTTTATCACTCCAAAAAAAAAGAATATGTTAAACATATTCTTTTACTCTAATGAAATCTTTCCTAATTTTCCTGTTCTTAAATCTCTAAGAACAATTTGAGCAACTTTATCAAAATTTACGTGTCCACCACTTTCGAGTGCTCCACGTTTTTGTCCAATTTTCACAAACACTTCCCACATATCATCTACTTCTTCTATTCCATAACGTTCTTTAATACTTTCAGGATAGTATTCAGCTAAATAATTTAATAAAAAGGCAGTAACGTCTTCTGCAGGAATAAGACTATCTTTAATCGTCCCAATAATTGCAAGTCGTTTACCATCTTCTGGATCTTCAAATTTAGGCCATAAAATACCTGGAGTATCTAAAAGTTCAAAGTCTTTATTAATCTTTATCCAAAGTTGATGCTTAGTGATACCTGGACGATCCCCTATTTTAGCTATTTTTCTATTTACAAACCGGTTGATCAAAGTTGATTTACCTACATTGGGTATACCTATCATCATTGCTCTAACTGGTCTTTCATTAACTCCTTTATCAGTCATTTTCTTTTGAGCTTCTAAACCGACCGATTGGATTAATTGAATTAATTTATTAATGTCACTTTGGTTATTTGCAGCAACCGCTACAGCTTTTGTATCAGCATCATTTAATTGATCAAGCCAATATAATGTTCTTTTCTCATCAGCTAAATCTCGTTTCATTAAAACAATTACTTTAGCTTTGTTTTTAATTATTTTTTGTAGCATTGGGTTTTGTGAGGAAGTGGGTGTTCTTGCATCTACTATTTCTACTACAACATCTACTAATTTTAAATTTTCCTCAACTTCTCTTCGAGCTTTTGCCATGTGGCCTGGAAACCATTGAATCATTAATGTTCACTTCCCTTTCTTATTTCGCAAACTGAACACGTTTAAACGGCCAATACACTAAACTTGCTTTACCAACTATTTCCTCGATATTTACTAACCCTATAATTCGGCTATCTGTAGAGTTGTTTCGATTATCACCTAAGACGAGTACTTTATTTTCTGGAATAACATCATATTCACCTGGAAGAGAGCTTAGATCAAAATCTGCTGTAATAATAGGTTCATTCGCTGTTTGTAAGAAATACTCCTCTTTTTTAACATCGTTAATGTAAAGCTCGTTATCTTTTATTTCGACATGTTCTCCTGGTAGTCCTATTACACGTTTTATATAATCTTTATCTTCAGTTGCATGGAATATAACAATATCAAATCTCTCTGGATCATTAAAATGATAATTAAATTTATTGACAATCATTTGATCTCGATCATATAAAGTTGGTTCCATGGAGGGACCATCTACTATTATTGGTGAAATTATAAAAGCGCGTATAATAAATCCAATAATTAATGCAATAATAATTGCTTTTACCCAATCAAATAATTCATTTCTTTTCTTCACCATTGTTTCCCTCCAAATTAAAATGACTTACCTATTCTATTGTAAGCTAGGTTAGGGTATATTTCCATTATTAATGTATATTTTATATTTTGTTGAACGATTCATTTTAAGTTTGATTCTATTTTTTAAAAAAACTAATTTAATATTAGTTTACAAAAATAAAAATCTCAGCAGCATAAACAATAGCTACTGAGATTTTTATTTGACTATATTAACGACGCTCTTTGATTCTTGCAGCTCTACCACGTAGATCACGTAAGTAATATAATTTAGAACGACGAACTTTACCTTTTCTAATTACATTAATAGCATCTACTCTTGGTGAATGTAATGGGAAAGTACGTTCTACCCCAACACCATAAGAAATTTTACGAACTGTAAAAGTCTCATGAATCCCACCATTTTGACGTCTAATTACGACACCTTCAAAAACCTGGATACGTTCTCTTTCACCTTCAACTACTTTAACATCAACACTTACTGTGTCACCTGCTCTAAATTCAGGGTGATCTTTACGTAACTGGTCCTTTGTAACACTTGCGATTAAATTTTGCATTCAACTTCACTCCCTTTAACTAATGTTCTTACCACACTTATCTTGATAGCGGAACATCGTTTTCGGTGCTTATAAAGTAAGCACATAATCAAATATAACATAACTATTAAACTATATCAATTCTTTCTTTCATTTTTTATTTCTTTTAATAGAATACTTTCTTCTTTTGATAATTCATGTGTTTCTAATAAATCAGGACGTCTATCTAACGTTCTTTTTAAAGCTTCTTTCTTGCGCCATTTATCAATTAGAGCATGATTACCAGATAAGAGGATTTCAGGTACCTTTAATCCTTTATAATCAGCAGGGCGTGTATAATGAGGATGTTCTAACAAGCCAGTAGAAAATGAATCTTCTATTGCTGATTCGACATTTCCAAGGACATCTGGTAATAATCTAACAACACTATCACTTACAACCATCGCACCTAATTCCCCGCCTGTTAAAATATAGTCTCCAATCGAGATTTCATCCGTCACTAAGTGTGTACGAATTCTTTCGTCATAACCTTCATAATGACCTGATATGAAAATTAAGTGTTCTTCTTTTGCTAATTCTTCTGCTTTTTTTTGAGTAAATGTTTCCCCTTGTGGACACATTAAAATAATTCTTGGTTTTGTATTTTTCTTAGTTTTTATATCATTCACTGCATCAAAAATAGGCTGGGGTGTCAGTACCATTCCAGCACCACCACCATAAGGATAGTCATCCACTTTTTGGTGTTTATTTTCAGTGTATTCTCTAAAATCAACTAAGTTATAAGTAAATTGTTCATTTTGTTGAGCTCTTTTCATGATTGAATTATTAAACACACCTTTAAACATTTCTGGAAATAAAGTTAATATATCAATATGCATTAGTCTAATAATCCTTCCATTACTTCAATTTCTACTCGTTTATTATCAATATCTACATTTTTAATGACTGATGGAATGACTGGTATTAAAATTTCTTTATTTTTATTATTTTTTACAACCCAAACATCATTTGCTCCAGGTGACATAATTGAGTCAATTTTACCAATTAACTCGCCTTCTATTGTAAAGACTTCACAATCTATAATTTCAAAATAATAAAATTCACCTTCATTAAGTTGACCTATATCTTCTTTTTTCACCTTTAATTCGAATCCTTTTAAAGTTTCTGCATCTGAAATGTGATCATAACCTTTGATTTTTAATAAACCAAATTTATTCATTTGTCGATAACTTTCTATTTCAATAGGAACTACTTCATTTTTATCATTCACCATATATATTGTCTTTCCTTCAGAAAATCTGTCTGGAAAATCAGTTTGTTCTATTATTTTAAGTTCACCATTAATGCCATGTGTATTAATTATTTTACCTATCGTTAACATTATTAGCCTCCTATTCATTGTCGATTCTTATAACAACGTCATTTTTTATAATAATCGCTTTTTCTTTTTCAAAGTTTCTCCAATTCATACCTAAAGTTATATCAACAATTGAATCTATTTTATTTTCTATGATCTCACTACCTAACGGAAGTTGATGCAATTGTTCTAATTTAAATTTAATTTGATTAATTTCGCTTTTTCGGTTATCTATTTCCACTTGAAAACGTTGATCAATTTTATATGTAGCATTCTTTTTTTCTTTTTGTAATTTCTTTTTTTCAAAAAACAATTGTTTACATTCTAGTTCTAACTCAGCTTTTCTTTGTTTAAAACTACTTTCTAGTTTCTTTTTACTTTCTTGAGTAATGACTTGTTTAATGAGAATTTCTTTAATCACTTTCATAGCTAATTATATCCTCACTTTCTTTGATTTAACATGAAGGGTTAACATTGAGGAATTAAATAATGAAGATTTTTAAACATAAAAGAAAGAGGAAAAGGGGTCCCTTTTCCTCACTTTTACATAATATCTAAATATACGCGCTTATTCGTGTCCGATTTTGCAGCATATACAACTGTTCGAATTGCTTTAGCTATTCGACCATTTTTACCGATGATTTTACCAACATCTTTTTCATTTACAGTTAAATGATAAATCAATTTTTTTTCTTCTTCTTTCAGACTAACAACGATGTCTTCTGGAAAATCAACAAGTGGTGTAACAACAGATTCAATTAATTGTTTCATCTTATCACACTACTTTACTTTTGGTTTTTAGCATCATGAAACTTCTGCATAATTCCCTGTTTTGAAAATAAATTTCTTACAGTATCACTTGGCTGAGCACCTTTAGTCATCCAATCTATTGCTTTGTCTTCATCAATTTTAACAATTGCTGGATTTTCTAATGGATTAAAAGTACCAATTTGTTCGATCGAACGACCATCACGTGGTGCACGCGAATCTGCAATTACGATACGGTAAAATGGAGTCTTTTTAGCACCCACACGCTTTAAACGAATTTTAACTGACATATAAAACACCTCCGAATCTTTTTTTCATTCCAAAGAAAATAATAACATGTTTTCTAACTGCTGTAAAGTGTTTTCACCTTACAGTCTTTTTAATTAAAAATTTGTAAATATAAAAATGCTACAGACATGATTGGTAATGTTAACATGAGTGGTCTTGTGAAAGTTATTAAATAATTTATATATACTGCTGTCACTTCATTTTCATTATCTTTTTTTGTTTTTCCTAGTAAGATTAGTCCAATAATAACAGCAAGTCCAATAATAGCTGATGGAATATAAAGTTCACTTATTTCTTTATGTGTCATTTTAATAATCCCATAAATAAGAAATATTAAAGGTACTATTTTACTTAATAGAATACCTAGCAAAAATTTCTTTTGTGTTTTTTCGAATGGTACTTCATTTTCTTTAACTTCTTTTAGAACATGATTTAATACATAATATACTGAAAAAACTGAAACAACCGCAGAAGCTACAAAAATATAACTATTCAACTACATTCCCCTAATCTACATAAATGGAAAGTTCATCCCTTTTCCTTTTTTACCTTTTTGTGAATTCATCATTTGTTTCATCATTTTTTGCATATCATTAAATTGTTTAAGGAGTCGATTTACTTGAGATACTGTTGTACCTGAACCTTTAGCGATACGTCTTTTACGACTCGCATTCATTAAACTAGGATCTTGTCTTTCTTTTGCTGTCATTGATTGAATAATCGCTTCGATATGCACGATTTGTTTATCATCAAGTTGAGCATTTTTCATGCCCTTCATTTTATTAGCGCCTGGAATCATTCCAAGTAGCTCATCTAATGGCCCCATTTGTTTTACTTGTCCCATTTGCTCTAAAAAGTCGTCAAAAGTAAAGCTTGCTGTACGCATCTTTTCTTGCATTTCTTTTGCTTGTTTCTCATCGATATTTGTTTCTGCCTTTTCAATTAAACTAAGTACATCACCCATACCTAAAATACGTGAAGCCATTCGGTCAGGATGGAACTCTTCAAGTTCATCTAATCTTTCGCCAACACCAATAAACTTAATTGGTTTTTCAGTTACTGTTCTAATTGAAAGTGCTGCCCCGCCTCGTGTATCACCATCTAATTTTGTTAAGACAACTCCTGAAATATCTAACTTTTCATCAAATGATTCAGCTACATTTACAGCATCTTGACCTGTCATTGAATCAACTACTAAAAATATTTCATCTGGATTAAGACTTTCTTTTATTTCACTTAACTCATCCATCAATTCATTATCAACGTGTAAGCGGCCTGCTGTGTCAATTAACACATAATCATGATGATGTTCTTTAGCATATTCAATCGCATTTTTAGCTATATCAACTGGATTTGCTTCTGTACCTTCTTCAAATACAGGCATATCTAATTGACCACCTAAAGTTTGCAATTGCTTAATTGCTGCTGGACGATAGACGTCACATGCAACTAATAATGGCTTACGATTATGTTGTTTTCTTAATAAGTTAGCTAGTTTACCAGTCGTTGTTGTTTTACCCGCACCTTGTAATCCAACCATCATAATTACTGTTGGGGGGCGATCACTTACTGCTATTTTACTTTGTGAACCACCCATTAGTTCAGACAATTCTTCTTGAACAATTTTAATTACTTGTTGCCCTGGCGTTAAACTTTCCATCACGTCGGCACCAATTGAACGTTCTTTAATTATTTTAATAAAATCTTTAACAACTTTAAAATTAACATCCGCTTCAAGTAAAGCTAAACGGATTTCACGTGCCATCATATTTACATCTTGTTCACTTACTTTACCTTTACCAGTAATTTTCTTTATCGTATCTTGTAAGCGATCTGATAATCCTTCAAATGCCATAGAAGAAATCCTCCTAATTTATATTAACTAACGTGGTTAGCTTTTGTAATATTAACTCTTTAGAACCATTATTTTTAATAAGGTCTTTGACTTCCTTTAGTATTATACTTCTTTTAGTGTTTTTTTCATACAATTTCAAATTTTCTTCATAGTTTTCAAGTAAACTTTCTGTTCGTTTAATATTATCATATACAGCCTGTCTTGACACCTTTGTTTGTTCTGCAATTTCTCCTAAAGAATAATCTTCATGGTAATAGAGTGACATATAGTTTTTTTGTTTGTCTGTTAATAGAGATGAATAATAATCATACAAAAAATTTATTCGCGTTGTTTTTTCTAACATGACTGTCACCCCATCTTTTTCTTTCATTATTCTTCTAACATATCTGAAAATAAGCCATAAACAAATGCATGTGCGTCAAATTTACGAAGGTCATTAATACCTTCACCAAAACCAACTAATTTAACAGGTATATTTAATTCATGCTTAATCGCTACTACGATTCCACCCTTAGCCGTTCCGTCAAGTTTTGTTAAAACAATACCAGAAACATTGGTAGCTTCTGCAAACACTTTAGCTTGATTCATTGCATTTTGTCCTGTTGTACCGTCTAATACAAGTAAAGTTTCATGAGGTGCCTCAGGTATCTCACGTGTAATAATTCGATTGACTTTTTCTAACTCGTTCATTAAATTGACCTTATTTTGCAACCTACCTGCAGTATCACAAATTAAAACATCTGCTTTTCGAGACTTAGCTGCTTGAATTGCATCAAAAATAACTGCAGCAGGATCACTTCCTTCAGTTTGCTTAATTACATCTACATCTGCAAACTTTCCCCATTCTTCTAATTGTTCAATCGCTCCTGCTCTAAATGTATCACCGGCAGCTAAGACAACATGTTTATTTTCTGATTTTAATTGATGAGCTAATTTTCCAATTGAAGTTGTTTTACCTACACCATTTACACCTACAACCAAAATAACTGTTAGACCATCTTCTTGATAGTTAATTTTTTCAACGTCGTCTTCGTCATCACCATAATAGATATCTACTAATTTTTCTGAAATAACTTCTGTCATTTTTCTAGTTTCTTTGATGTTTCTGCGTTGTACTTCTAATTTTAATTCATCAATTAATTCCATAACTGTCATAACGCCCACATCAGATGAGATTAACACTTCTTCTAGCTCTTCAAAAAAGTCTTCATCTACTAATCGATAACGGGCAATTAGATTATTAAGTTTACTTGTAAAGCTTTGTCTTGTTTTAGTCATTCCTTCTTTATATTTATCAGTTGTTTCTTCTTCTTTTATGAATTTACTTTTTAAACGATTAAAAAAACTCATTGATAACTTCCTTTCAAATTGTGTGTTTTATTATTTAATTAATTTCTTAGTATCTTCTAAACGAACAGACACTAGTCGAGAAACGCCAGATTCTTGCATTGTTACACCATAAAGTGCATCTGCTTCTTCCATCGTACCTCTTCTATGAGTGATTACTATAAATTGCATATCATCACTATGCATTTTAACATATTTTGCAAAGCGAACAACATTTGCTTCATCAAGTGCCGCTTCTACTTCATCTAAAATACAAAAAGGAACTGGTCTAACTTTTAATATTGAAAACAAAAGTGCAATTGCAGTCAATGATCGTTCTCCACCAGACAGTAAGCTTAGTGATCTTAATTTTTTTCCTGGAGGTCTCGCAACAATATTTATCCCTGTATCTAAAAGGTTATTTGGATCACTAAGTGAAAGTTCAGCATGCCCGCCTCCAAATAATTCTTTAAAGACAACAGAAAACTCTTTTTGAATTTGATAAAATGTTTTACTGAATAAAGCAATCATTTCTTTATCCATTTCAGAAATAACTTCATAAAGTGTTTTTTTAGCTTCTAATAAGTCTTGTTGCTGTGTTGTAATAAAAGTATATCTTTCTTTAATTCTTTTATATTCTTCAATTGATCCTGTATTGACATTTCCTAGATTTTTTATTTCTTCCTTTAAAAAATCCACTTCTTTTTTAGCTTCATTTATGTTTTTAATTTTTTGGTATTCTTTTTCAGCCCTATCAAAGCTAATTGAATAAGTGTTTTGTAAATGAGCTATTTGAGTTTCCAAAGATACATCTAAGCGGTTAGCTTTTACTTCGGCTTCTTGATGTTTGATTATTATTTTATCGCGTTTTTTAATTTCTTCTCCCAATTCCCGTTCAGAATCTTTAAATAATGTATCTACTTCAGTTAGTTTCTTTCTTTCATTTGATAATTCAAATACAATTTTTTCTTTTTCTCTTTCTTTTTCTTTAATTATTTGATCCATGTTTTTTGCAGTATCTGCTTCTTTTGCTAAATCAATTATATTTTGTAGTTTATTTTTTATTTCTTGTTCTTTTCTTATTAATGATTGATGCTCTCCTTCAACTCGATAATTAGTTTCTTTTTGATGTTTGAGTCGCTCTTCACTTTCAGCACGTTTTATTTCGTGTTTATGCAACTCAGAATTTAGCTTTGTGTGATTAGCCTGACTCTTACTTTGTTTTTCAGATAAAATTTCTATTTTTTTATTTATTTCGATTAATTCATTTGATAATAACTCTAATTCTTCATTTATAATTTCTATTTTTAAAACGAGTTCTTTTTTTTCTTTTTCTGTTTGCTCTTGATTCATATCATAAATAAATAAATAATCATTTAATTCTTTATATTTTGAGTTTATTTGTTGCTTACTCTCCATAAGTTCATTAAATATTAATGTATGCTTTTCTTCAGACTTATTCATTTTTTCTATATTTTTTTTATTTTCCTCAACTAATGTCAATTGCTTTTTTGTTTCGTTTTTATAAATTTCTGTTCGTTGTTTAAATTCAACTAGCTTATTTTTCAACTCTTCTAAGTCTTTTTCACGTGTAAATAAAGATTGATTATTTTGTCGCTTAGCTCCTCCCGACATCGAGCCTCCAGGATAAACTACGTCACCGTCTAGTGTTACTATTCGGTATCTTTTATTTGTTAATGTAGCTATTTCGTTTGCGTCTTTTAGCGTTTTTGCAACAATTATATTTCCCATTAAATAATTAATTACTTTTTGATATGCTTCTTTTGTTTTTACGAGATTAGTTGCTATCCCGATAAATCCAGCATGTGTAGTTATGTTTTTTATTACAGACTGGGGAATTAATCTTTCATTGATAGAGTCAATTGGAAGAAAGGTTGCGCGTCCTTTATTCTCTGCTCTTAACCAATTAATTGCAGATCTAGCAGAAACATCATCTTGAACGATAATATTTTGCGCTTGACCACCTAAAACAGTATCTATAGCAGTAATATACTTAACTGGAACATCGATTAAATCTAAAACAATGCCATATATATGTGATAATTTATTACTTTTAGCAGCTTTTAATACTTCTTTCACACCAAAAAAATAGCCCTGAAAACTGTCTCGCATCTCTTCTAAAGTCTCTTTTCTAGAATTCAAGCGAGCTATTTTTTCAAATGCTTCTTGTAGCTTACTTCGCATTTCTTCATACTTAAGTTGATTTTTATTAAGCTCATGTGTTTCAAGCTTGATTTTATTTTTATAATTTTCTAATAGAGTTGTTTCTTCTATAAGCTTATTATCAAGACGAGTTAGATCATGTTTATATTTTTCACGTTCGTTTAATTTGTTTTTTTGTCTTAATAATTCCGAATCGTGTGATTCAGTAATTTCTTTTATTCTGTTTTTACCAATGTTTAGTTCATTTCTTTTAACCGCTTGTTCATTAAGTACTTCTATATAATCGCCTTTTAAATTTTCTATCTTGTTAGTTAATTCAATACCGGTAGCTTGTAATTCTTTTTTTATTCTTTTAATTTCAATTAAAAAGCTTTCATGTTCTTTTGATAGTTGAGTGAGTTTCTTTTCTTCAGTTTTAATTATTTCTAATTTTTCTGCTCTTTCTTTTTTTATTTCCTTTAATTCATTTTCTAAACTTTCTTTATTTAAAGAGAGGTGTTTTAACCTTTCTTGCAAAACGTTTCTTTTACCTTCAGTATTTTCTAACGCTTCTGTTGCAATTAATAATTGTTTTTGGATTTTTTGTAAATTTAAATCAATTTGATTAATAACTTCTTTACGTTTAGTTAATTTAACTTCTTCTGTTTGGATATGTGTTGATAATTTAATTTCTTCATCCTTTATATTTTCTATTTCTTTAAGTAATAATTGCCAAACATGATGCTTTTCACTTATTTCTGTAATTAGCATACTAATTTCAATTTTTTTCAACTGTTTATTTTTTGTAATAAATCTTTGTGCTATTTCTGCTTGGTTCTTTAATGGCGTAATTTGTTGTTCTATCTCATAAATAATATCTTCAACACGATGTAAATTATCTTCTGTTTCGAGTAATTTAAATTCAGCTTGACGTTTTCTTTGTTTATACTTTAATACACCAGCAGCTTCTTCAAAAATAGATCGTCTTTCTTCTGCTTTTGAACTTAAGATTTCTTCCACTTTACCCTGTCCGATAATTGTAAAGGCTTCTTTTCCTAATCCTGAGTCCATAAATAAATCAATAATATCTTTTAATCTACAAGCTTGTTTATTAATATAGAACTCACTATCCCCCGAACGATAAACACGTCTTGTTATACTAACTTCTTTATAATCTATTGGTAATTCATTGGATTCATTATTTAACAGTAGAGTTACTTCTGCAAAATTTAAAGGATGTCTTGTGTCACTACCTTGAAAAATCACGTCTTCCATTTTTGTCCCACGCAAAGATTTCGCTGATTGCTCACCTAGCACCCAGCGAACCGCGTCTATAATATTACTTTTACCACTACCATTTGGCCCAACTACTGCAGTTACGCCTTCTACAAAATCAATTTTTGTTCTTTCGGCAAAAGATTTAAAACCAACAGTATCTAATTGTTTTAAAAACATAAACATTCTCCTTTTTATCTCGGAACAACTAACTAGATATGACTTGGATTTTTTTTAAGTTTAATCTATGATATAATAAAATCCAGCATTTACTTTAATATAATAAAAGGAGTAGAATAAATGAACTTAAATGAACCTACCCAAGAAAATTTAAAATATATTTTAAATGAATTAGCTGAACGATTAGATATTGCAAATCGAATTTTAGTCGATGAAAAAGATTATGATATTAATCGTTACGATGATCTAAAATTCATGTACGATATGGTCGTAAAAAAACAACAGTTAAGCATCAATGAAAAGCATGCATTCATTGATGAATTACGTTCTGTCCGAAAATAACTTATAATAAAAAGCTGTTTTAACTTTAAAACAGCTTTTTATTATATGTTTAACTGTTATGGTTTAACTCTGTTAACATATTTTGTGCTGCTCGTTGTTCTGCTTCTTTTTTAGTTCTACCTATACCTATCTTCGAAAATTCATCATTTACTTTCACTTCTGCAACAAACTCTTTACTATGAGAAGGACCACGTTCTTCTATAATATCATAGCTAAGTTTAAAGTTTTTACGACGTTGAATAAGTTCTTGTAACTCACTTTTATAATCCATCGCATACGAAAAAGCACCGGTCATAATATTTGGAAATACAAATTCATTTAAAAATTTAATGACTTCTTTAAATCCCTGATCAATAAATAATGCCCCTAAAAACGCTTCAAAGACATCAGCAAGCAACGCTTGTCTATCTCTTCCACCTGTTTGCTCTTCACCTTTTCCAAGTAAGATAAATTCATTAAAGTTTAAAACATTTGAAAAATAGTAAAGTGATTCTTCACATACAAATGTAGCGCGTAACTTTGTCATTTCTCCTTCAGGCATTGAAGTGTATTCATTATATAAATATTCAGAAACACCTAATTCTAATACAGCGTCACCTAGAAATTCTAAACGTTCATTATCCATTAACTTGTTTTGCCGATGCTCATTCACATACGATGAATGGGTAAATGCTTGAATTAACAATTCCTTATTATCAAATTTGAGTTTAAATTGATCTTCAAACTTATTTACTTTCACTGTTATTTCACCTCCTATATTTTAATGAAAAAGTCTCGCTAACGCGAGACTTTTTTGTACTTTATTTTATGTAGACATTATTTTTTACTACATATAAATTATTTATTCTCAATGTGATTAACTGCATCACCAACAGTATTAATTTGTTCTGCTTCATCATCTGCAATCTCGATATCGAATTCGTCTTCAAGTTCCATAACTAATTCTACAACATCTAATGAGTCCGCTTCTAAATCATCTCTGAAAGAGGCTTCCATTGTAACTCTTGCTTCTTCTACATCTAATTGTTCTACAATAATTTCTTTTACACGATTAAATACTTCTGACATCTCTTTCACCTCCTCCCTATGAGTTATTTGATTACTTCTAACTCTAAACGTTATCATATTACATAACCATGCCACCGTCAACATGTATCGTTTGCCCTGTCATATAGGCAGAGTCTTCTGTTGCTAAAAACCTGACAACTCTAGCTACATCAGCTGGTGAACCTAACTTTTCAAGTGGTATTTGACTTTTAATTGCTTCTTGTTGACTGTCATCTAATTGATCAGTCATATCAGTTTTGATGAATCCTGGAGCGACAGCATTAACGAGTATATTTCTTGACGCTAATTCTTGAGCAACAGATTTAGTTAAGCCAATAACGCCTGCTTTTGCTGCTACATAGTTTGCTTGGCCTGGATTCCCACTTACTCCAACAATAGAAGCAACATTAATAATTCGACCACTTCTTTGCTTCATCATTTGTCTAGAAACAGCTTTAATACAAAGGAATGTACCTTTTAAATTAATATCAATTACTTCATCAAAATCTGCTTCTTTCATACGTATAAGTAAATTATCACGAGCAATACCTGCATTATTAACTAAAATATCAATTGTACCAAATTCTTTAAGTGTTTCTTTTATTAACATTTTAACATCTTTTTCATCGGCGACATTTGCCTTAAGTGAAAATGACTTTACGCCTAATTGTTTAAGCTCTTCAACAACTTCATTAGCTTTTTTTTCATTCCCTGAATAATTCACAACGACATTTGCGCCTTGATTAGCGAATTCGATTGCAATAGCACGTCCAATACCTCTTGAAGCACCTGTTACTATAGCATTTTTACCTTTTAACATATACTTTCACCTCCAAAATTAAAATATTAGTCTTCATGGTACCAAGTTAAAAATTCTTTTAGTGACTTCTCATCTTGAACTGAAAATGTTTTAGCTTTACGATCAATTTTTTTAACAAGTCCACTTAAAACTTTACCTGTTCCAACTTCTACAAAAGCATCGATATCTGATTTTAGCATATTATTAATCGATTCTTCAAAACGAACAGGTGAATATAACTGCTTCATTAATAAGTCTTTAATTTCTTTACTATCTTCTACTGGATTTGCTGTTACATTAGCATATACAGGTATTTCCGCATTCGTTAAATCGACTTGATTAAGCGATTTTTCAAATTCTGTATTTGCTTTTTCCATTAATCTTGAATGGAAAGGACCACTTACATTTAGTGGTAAAACTCTTCTTGCTCCTGCTTCTTTTAAAACTTCTTCTGCTTGATCAATGCCTTTTTTTGAACCAGATATTACAATTTGACCCGGACAATTTAAGTTAGCAATATCAACAACTTCATCTTTATCAATCTTAATTAGCTCATTTTCTATTTCTGCTTGGCTTAAACCTAATACTGCTGCCATTGTACCTTGGCCTTTTGGAAATGCTTTTTCCATTAAATTACCTCGTGTTGCTACAAGTGGTAAAGCTTCTTCTAGCTTCAGAGATTTAGCTGCAACGAGCGCACTATACTCGCCTAAACTATGTCCTACCGTCATAACTGGCTTAATACCTTCTTTTTCTAATAAAGTATAAGCTACAATACTATTAAGCAATAATGCAGGTTGTGCATTCTCTGTTTCTGTTAGTTCTTCTGCTGGCCCTTCAAACATTAATTCTTTAATATCTTTTCCTAAAACATCGTTAGCTTGACTGTACAATGATTTTATTTCATCTGATTTATAAAAATCTTTACCCATTCCTACAGCTTGTGAACCTTGTCCAGGAAACATAAAAGCTACTTTTTTCATTTTATTTCTCCTTTTTATTCATCGATTGGATTGTTTCGTTTATTACATTCATAACATTATTATCAATCATGTTACATGCTTGTTTTATTGTATGATAAACTGCTCGTTCATTTGACGAACCATGAGACTTAATCACAGGTGCTTTTAAACCAAACAATGCTGCTCCACCATATTCAGGATAATCTAATTGTTCTTTTAAAGACATTAAATCTTTTTTAATTAAGCCTGCTGCTAATTTCGTTTTTAATGAAGAGGTTAATACGCCTTTTAAAAGATCTAGCACATACATTGCTGTACCTTCAATTGATTTTAAAGTAATGTTTCCACTAAAGCCATCGGTAACCACGACATCTGCTACACCAGCTAATAAATCACGCGCTTCAATATTTCCAATGAAGTTAATTGGCGCTTCTTTTAGCAATTGAAATGCTTCTTTCGTTACATTATTTCCTTTTGTATCCTCAGTTCCAACATTTAGCAGTGCAATCTTAGGATTACTTATACCTTTTACCTTTTCAGCATAAATAGATCCCATCACACCATATTGTACGAGGTTATTCGCATTGGCATCAACATTTGCTCCGGCGTCTAATAATAAAAATCCTGTTTTATTTTTTGTCGGTAATGTAGGACTTAAAGCAGGGCGTTCTATCCCTTTCATTCTACCTACAATTAACAGGCCTGCCACAACTAAAGCACCTGTATTACCTGCAGAAATACAAGCATCTGCGCGTCCTTGCTTAACTTCTTGTGCCATCAAAACAAGAGATGAATTTTTTTTCCGTCTAATTGCTCGAGTTGGATCATCCTCACCGGTTATAACTTCATCAGTATGAACGATAACAATTCTTTCTTCATGAGTTAAATGTTTTCTAATTTGAACTTCATCGCCAATAAGCGTAATTGATAAGTTCTTTTCTTCTTTTATGGCTTGCATAGCTCCTTGAACAATTACTTTTGGAGCGTTGTCCCCGCCCATTGCATCTATTGCGATTCGCATATTACTTAACTCCTTTTTCTTGGTATCTAACCATTGTAAATAAACCAGTAAAAACTAGATCATTTTTTACATAACTATTAATTTCTACTTCTGTTTTTGTATTTACATTTGAGATAACTCTTGCTTTACAGACGACTTGTTCGCCTAATTTCACACGTTTTTCAAAATTTATTTCAGATTTATTAGTTAAAGCAAGTTCATCATCTATAACAGCAACCGCGAGCGAATTAGCTTGGGCAAATAAATGATGTCCCCTTGCAATTTTATTACGAGAAAATACATGTTCTTCTTGAATGTTTAAAATAGAAATAGCACGCTCATCCAATTCTAAATCAATTATTTGACCGATTACTTCTTCAACAGGAAGCGATTTAATTTTTTCACTCCACTTATTTGTTGCCACAGATTTAATCCGTTCTCTTAACTCTGGTATTTGAAGTTCTAAACGATCGAGTCTAATTGTTTGGATACTTACTGAGAAAAAGCGAGCGAGTTCTTGATCAGTAATAAAGGGTGTCTTATTAATCTTTTCGAGTAAACTAATTTGTCTAGCTTCTTTTTTTAGACGCATTTAAAACACCACCACTATCTCTAGTTACCTAGCTATATGACTAGGTACTAATAGTAATATATAATAGCTCCTAGTAATATGCAAGTTTTCCTTTATTAATCTAATTTTGTTTCTAAAAATTGATTTTTAGAAACAACTTCGTTTAATATTTTATACTCTGGATTTGTTTCTAATAAGTTATTTTCAACGATTTCTATAGCATCTACTCTTGCAGTTTCTAATGCGCCATAGTCATGAATAATATCTGCAACTTTAAACTCTGGTAACCCACTTTGTTTTTTTCCTAAAACATCACCTGGACCTCTTAATTTTAAATCTTCTTCAGATAATTTAAATCCATCTGTAGTTTCAGTCATTATTTTCATTCTTTCTCTACCTACTTCGCCTTTAGGTTCTGCTATTAAAATACAATAGCTCTGTTTGTCTCCTCTTCCAACACGTCCTCTTAATTGGTGCAATTGACTAAGTCCAAATCGTTCAGCATTATAAATAAGCATCATTGTAGCATTTGGGACGTTTACCCCTACTTCGATAACAGTTGTTGCAACAATAATTTGAATTTTATTTTCAATAAATTTACTCATTACATCATCTTTTTCATCTTGCTTCAAACGTCCGTGTAATAAACCAATGCCTATTTCTTCAGGATAATATGTTCTTAGTTGATTATATAAATCAATTGCATTTTGATAATCAAAGTTCTCAGATTCTTCAATTAAAGGAGATACAACAAATGCTTGTTCTCCTGCTGCAATGCGTTTTTTTATAAATATTAGAATTCGTTCCAACATATTTTCTCCAACCCAAAACGTTTCAGTTTCTTTTCTACCTTCAGGTAACTCATCGATAATTGAAATATCCATATCACCAAAAGCAGTAATTGAAAGTGTTCTCGGAATAGGTGTTGCAGTCATAAATAATGTGTCCGGATGTAACCCTTTTTCTCGTAAAACGCGTCTTTGTTCGACACCAAACCTATGTTGTTCATCTATAATAACCAAACCAAGATCTTTAAAATCAACACCTTCTTGTATTAATGCGTGCGTCCCTAGTAGGATGTCTATTTCTCCCGCGATTAGTTGTGCTAGCAACTCTCTTCGTTCTTTTGCAGTAGTAGAACCAGTTAATAAACCGATTTCAAGTTTATCGTTAAACATTCTTTTTAAAGATGTATAATGTTGTTCGGCAAGTATTTCTGTTGGGACCATTAAAGCACCTTGTTTTCCAGAACAAACTACAGCATATAGAGCAATAGCGGCAATAACTGTTTTTCCAGATCCTACGTCACCTTGAAGCAGACGATTCATTCGGTAAGGTGATGTTAAATCATGAAATATTTCTTTTAATGATCTATTTTGTGCTCTCGTTAATTCATAAGGTAAACTACCAATAAATTTTTCAACCTTCTTATGTTCCAAGGCAATTCCTTCACCATATTCTGATTCTCTTGAAACTTTTCTAAGTAGCTGCATTTTAATTTGAAATGTTAATAACTCTTCATAAACAAAACGTCGTCTCGCTTGTTTTAAATGGAGTTCAGATGTTGGAAAATGCATCCAAATAATAGCTTCATTTAGCGTTGGTAATTTATATTTTTTTATATAAATATCTGGTAATGTCTCTTTAAGTTTTGTTTCATATTTTTGTATTGCTTCTTTAATAAACATTTTCAAACGGTATGCTGATAATTTACCTTTAACCGAATAATATGTTTTTATTTCTGCATCATCATTTGTAACACCTAGTTTGTATTCACTTACAGTAATTTGTAAACGATGCGCATCCCACTTTCCTGTTAAGGTTACGTCAGTTCCAGCAGGTAGTTGTTTCTTAGCAAATGCTCGGTTAAACATAACAGCTTTTATTGCAATACCTTCTACGTTAACTGTAAACATTAATCGTGATTTTTTATGACCAAAATATGAAACAGTTGGTTCATATACCACTTGACCAATTAACGTTACTTGGTCATCATGAATAAGCTCTGAAACAGGTTTAATTTCATGGACATCATACCTGTACGGAAAGTAATATAAAAGATCTTCAACTGTATAAATACCCATTAATTCTAAATCTTCATTAACTTTTTCCCCTACACCTTTAATTGTTGTAACCTGGGCGGTTAACATTTTTCTTCACGATCCTTTATTTTCTCATAGTTATATGACTAATTATAACATTTCATTATACAGAATCATACTTGAACGAAAACACCCCTTACAATTAATTGTAAGGGGTGTTTGTTTATTCAACCATTATTATAAATGAATAAACAGGTTGGTTGCCTTCATGAAACTCCGATTCAATATCTTCAAACGTAGCTTCAATATATGTTACAATCTCTTTCTTTTCTTCCTCAGTCATATCTTCACCATAAAAAATTGTTAATATTTCATCATCTTCATCAATTAAATCATTTAATAATTTTTTAGCTGTTTCTATTTTATTTGTATGAGTTACGGCGATTGAATGATCGTTAAGACCAATAAAATCGTCTTTTTTTATCTTTAATTCATTCACTTCTGTATCTCGAACAGCATAAGTGATTAAACCTGTTTTAACATCTTCGATTGCTTCTTTCATGCCCTCTAAATTAGCGTTACTGTCATTAGCTTCATCAAATACAAATAACGAAGCAATTCCTTCAGGGATTGTTTTAGTTGGTACAACGTGAATATTTATTTCTGACATTTCTGCTGCTTGATTTGCTGATAAAATAATGTTTTTGTTATTTGGGAATATATATACTTCTTTCGCATTCACTTTTTCAATTGCATTTAAAATATCTTGCGTACTTGGATTCATCGTTTGACCGCCTTGGATAATATAATCAGCACCAATACTTTCAAACATTGAGTTAATTCCTGCACCAGATGATACGACAATTTTCGCAATATTAACGGGACTATGTTTTTTTCTTTTAGCTTCATCTGCTGACATAATCTCTTCATATTGTTTTCGCATATTTTCAATATCTATATTCATTAAATCACCAAATTTTTGACTTAATGCCATGACTTCGCCTGGTTTTTCTGTATGTATATGAACCTTAACTACACCTTCATCTGCTGCTACAAGTAATGAATCACCGTATTCATCTAATTCTTTACGATAAGATTGTTCATTAAAATGGTGTTTTTTTAATTTTGCATCATTTAAATCCACCATAAATTCTGTACAATAACCATGTTCAATTGAACCTACATCGATAAATGATTGGACTGATTGTTCATGTTCATTTTTTATTTTAGTTTCGAAATGGTTACTTTCATCAATTATTTCTTCAATTGATTCGCCATTTAAGGCTGCTAAAAAACCTTCATAAATAACTAATAATCCTTTACCACCTGAATCAACAACGCCTACCTCTTTTAATACAGGTAATAGCTCTGGTGTGTAGTCTAATGAACGACGCGCCTCTTTTGTTACTGCTTCCATTAACTTCACAACATCTGTCGTATCTTCAAACTGATTTGCTAATTTAGCAGCATCTTTAACAACAGTCAAAATTGTTCCTTCAACTGGATTAGTTACTGCTTGATAAGCCATTGTAACGCCTTCTGAAAAAGCTAAAGCTAACTGAGATGTATCAACTTCTTCTTTTCCTTCTAACCCTTTATTAAATCCTCTGAAAATTTGTGATAAAATAACACCTGAATTACCACGTGCACCCATAAGTAATCCTTTTGAAAAAGCCGCAGCTATTTCAGATACACTATTACTATTTATTTGATTTACTTCTTTTAAGCCTGAAGTCATTGTTAAACTCATATTTGTTCCTGTATCACCGTCTGGAACTGGAAACACATTTAAATCATTAATTTTCTCTTTATTATTTAGCAGATGTTTTTGCGCTAATTGAATCATTTTTTTAAACATCTTGCCTGTTAATAATCGTGTAGACAAAATAAATCCTCCTTAGTAATCGTAATTCATTTTGAGGTTTTCCCTCATTTTTTCAACATTATATATATTACTACATGTTAGTCATTTTGAACAGTTATAAATAACACTTGTTAATTATAACACTAATTCTTTATCTAAGTTGCTTATTTTTCTAGTAGACACAGATTTAGCTTTTAAACTAATATTTAACTATAATTACATTCATATTGCTTTATTTGTTTAGATATGATAAATTATAATAGGTAATTGAAGGCTATATGTATATAGTTAGGAGGTTTTTATATGTCAAGAAGATGTGTTATTACTGGTCGTGGAACTGGTACTGGAAACAATCGTTCACACGCACTAAATAGTTCAAAACGTAAATGGAAAGCTAACGTTCAAAAAGTTAGAATTATGGTTGATGGTAAACCAAAACGTGTTTATGTATCGGCTCGTGCCCTTAAATCAGGTAAAGTTGAACGTGTCTAATATGGACTTAAAATATTGTAATTAAAAGCACCTCTATTTTTATAGGGTGCTTTTAATTATGCCTTAATTTATTAGCGTATTTCTTATATCTTGAATTGCTTTTTTTCTATCTGGTTGGTTAAATATTGCACTACCTGCTACTAAAACATCTGCTCCAGCTTCTACACATAACTTCGCTGTTTCAGTATTAACTCCTCCATCCACTTGAAGTTCAAAATCAAGTTGTTGTTCTTTTCGAATCGAATTGATTTCTTCCATTTTAGATAAGGTTTCTTTTATAAATGATTGTCCACCAAATCCGGGATTTACACTCATAACTAAGACAAGGTCTACGTTTGCAATAATTTCTTTAATCGAATCTACCGGAGTTGCAGGATTTATAACGACACCCGCTTTCACGTTATGATCTTTTATTAACTGAATTGTACGGTGCAAATGCGGACACGTTTCTTGATGGACTGTTATGATATCTGCTCCAGCATCGGCAAAATCTTTAATATAAAGATCGGGATTTTCAATCATTAAATGAACATCTAATGGTAATTTAGTAATGGGTTTAACTGCTTCAACTATGAGAGGACCTATTGTAATATTAGGTACAAAATGCCCATCCATAACGTCTATATGGACATAGTCTGCTCCTCCATCTTCTATTTCTTTAATTTCACTACCAAGCTTAGCAAAATCTGCTGACAATATTGAAGGTGCTATTTTTATCATATTAATACCTCGGCTTTCTTGATTTAATTTCATGTAAAAATGTTAAATAATGTTTATAACGGAATTCGTTAATTTCACCAGATTTAACTGCTTCTTTAATAGCACAATGGGGTTCTTGATCGTGTAAACAACCACGGAATCGGCACTTGCTTTTCAATTCTTTCATTTCAACAAATGCATCGGTTAATTCAGAGGTTTCTATATCAGCTAAGTCTAATTGACTAAATCCTGGTGTATCGGCTACAAGACCGTCATTTATCTCAATTAGTTCAACATGCCTTGTCGTATGTTTACCACGTCCTAAACTTACTGATATTTCTCCTGTTTTCAAGTCTAATCTAGGATCAATTATATTAAGTAATGTGGATTTACCAACACCTGTTTGTCCAGCAATCACGGTCGTTTCATTTTTAAAGAGAGATTTTATTTCAGGTAACTCTTGTACTTCATTTAATGATACTAAAAATATTTCATAACCTATTTTTTTATATATCTCTTGATATTTTTTTATTTCTTCTAATTCTTCATCAGTAGCTAAATCAATTTTAGTCACTACGATATATGTTTTTATAAACTTCGCTTCCATAAGTGCGATAAACCGGTCGAGTAAAAGTGCACTAAAGTCTGGCGCAGTTGCTGAAGTAACGATAATTGCTTGAGTTAAGTTAGCAATTGGTGGTCTTGTTAATTCATTTGAACGTGGTTTAATTTCTTGTACATATCCTTCATTGTTTTCAGTAATATCAAAATTAACATAATCTCCAACTAAAGGATTAATTTTTTGTTTTCTAAACAATCCTCTACCTTTACATGCGTAAGTATCTTGACCAGATTTTACATAATAAAATCCACTTAAAGCTTTAATGATTTGGCCTTCTGTCATTTAACTACCTTCTTTATAGGATATTGTTTTTTCAATGATTTTTTCTCCATCTCTTTCTACTTTGTACTCGGCATCTTTGTCTTTTTCAATTTTTAATTTAATTGTGAATTCTTTTTCTTTAGTGATTTTTTCTTCTTTATAAACATCTGTTAATTTATTTTCTAAATCGTCAACATAAATAACCACTTTTTGTTCTTCTTCATCTTCTTTAGGTTCAAAAGGAACCGTGAATGTAACAGAATGTGACCGTGATTTAACTTCTTTTTCACCTTTTGAGACAATAATTGATACTGTCGAACCTACTTCTAAATTAGTTCCTGGAGAAGGATTTTGTTTAATTATATAATTTGAATCAACTGTATCTGAATATTCTTCAGTTATTTCTGTTTTAAAATTATATTTATTTGCATAACCTATGAATACATCTTTATTTTTCCCAATAAAGTCATCTAAAACAATTGTTTCTGGTCCTTGACTTACTTCAAATATTACTGTAGTTTCACTAGGTATGACTTCTTTTTTAGGTTTAGGTTGAATCTGATTAATAATTTCACCTTTTGGTTTATCAGAAGTTTTTTCATATTTGATCACATCAGAAAACCCGGCATCTTTTAATGCTTTTTCAACTTGTAAAAATTCTTGGCCCACATAATTTTCAAATTCCTGCGGCTCTTCTCCTTCACTTACAAATAGAGTAATGACTGACTTCTCTTTTAAAATATCATCTGCTTTAGGATCTGATTTTACGACTAACCCTTCTTTTAACTCTTCAGAATGAACTAATTCTCTATCTACTTTTAGTTTTAATTCTTCTAAATCATCTCTTGCTTCTTCATATTCTAAACCTATCACATCAGGAATAACAACATCTTTTGGTTTAATGATTATAAATGCGCTTACCCCTATAGTTGTAATAAAACTTATAAGTAAAAGTATTAAAAGTATTTTTTTCCAACGTTTTTTCTTTTTAGGTCGCTTGTCTTGTTCATTAACAAGTGGTATGTTTTTTGTTGTTTCATTATTCTGAGGTAACATTGTTGATTCTAGATCTTTAACATCTTCAAAATGATTATATAAGGGAATTGCTTTCGTTTCTTCTCCAGTTTGCACGGGAGATTGATAAGGTGGTTCATTTATTTTGCTAGGATCTAAACAATCTAATAAAGCTTCTTCAAATTTAGTGACTGAACTAAAACGAGCTATTGGATCTTTATCAGTCGCTTTTTTAACAATGTTTTCTACGCTCTGTGGTATTTTAGAGTTAAATGATTTAACTGATGGTGTTTCTATTTGTAAATGCTTTAATGCTATAGAAATCGCTGTTTCCCCAGAAAACGGTAATTCACCTGTTAATAATTCATAAAATACAATACCTAAAGAGTATATATCAGATTTTTTAGTAGCTATTCCACCGCGTGCTTGTTCAGGAGACAGATAATGAACTGAACCAAGGATTGAATTTGTTTGAGTTAATGCAGTTGCGCTTAATGCAATTGCAATTCCAAAATCTGTTACTTTGACTGTCCCATTTTTCTCTAGTAAAACATTTTGTGGTTTAATATCACGATGGATTAAATTGTTTTCATGCGCATGATTAATCGCACTTGTTAATTCAGTCATTATTTTTACTGCTTCTTCTACTTGAAGTGGGCCGTATTTTTTTATATATTCTTTTAATGTCAGGCCATCGACTAATTCCATAACAATAAATAAGATATTGTCTTCTTCACCTACATCATATATATTTACAACATTTGGATGAGAAAGACTTGTTGCAGCTTGAGCTTCGCGATCAAATCTTTCAATGAACTCTGGATCATTTGCGTAGTCTAATCTCAGTATTTTTATAGCTACATCTCGATTTAAAATTAAATCATGTGCTTTATATACATTGGCCATGCCGCCCCCGCCAATAATATGTTTAATTAAATATCTTTCATTAAGCAGTCGGCCCTCTAACATTAATAATCACCTACTTTTGATGAGCTTTCCTTGATAATAAGTGAAACTGTTATATTATCTTCACCACCACGATCATTTGCTAATTTGATTAATTTTTCTTCGATTTCTTCTTCTGTGTTCACTTTCTTTACTATATTAGACAATTCAGAATTATTTATTTTATTAGATAATCCATCTGAACACAGTAAAAGACGATTTTCTTCTTCCCAGGGAATTGTTTTAATTTCTGGATTAATATCCTGTTTTGTTCCTAATGCTTTTAACAAAACATTTTTCTGAGGATGTGTGATTGCTTCATTTTCACTAATTTCCCCAGATTTCATTAGTTCATTTACTAATGAATGATCATCTGTTAACTGATTAAACCCTGATTCATTTAAAAGGTAACCTCGACTGTCTCCAACATGAGCTATTGTTATAAATTCATTTGTACAAATCGCTGCAACAACAGTTGTACCCATTCCTTGACAGGCTTCGTCATTTCTTGCATAGTCAATTATTTTCTGATTAGCTTTAATAATATTTTCTTTTAGCCATTGCTCTGATTCTTTAGCTGTTTTAATATCACTTTCAATTAACCAAGCTTCTGAAAATACTTTATGCGTTAATTGACTCGCTACTTCTCCAGCTTTATGCCCACCCATACCGTCAGCAATAATAGTTAAATATTGATCTGCTTCATTAAGATGAACACCACCGTAATCTTCATTTAATTTGCGGATTTGTCCTTTATCTGTTTTAAACAATCCTTTCACAACAACTCACCTCTTTTAATTAACAATAATTATTTTTTTTATATTGTAATCTACTCATAAAGAATCCATCTGAGTTAATTGTATAAGGAAATAATTGAATACCATACTCTGTAACGCGACTATTTTGGCTAACTACTTCAGGTAGTTCCGAAATAAAATTAGGATCTACTTCAAACTCTGGATGTTCAGTTAAAAAATTCTTAATTACTTGTTCGTTTTCTAATATATTTATTGTACATGTACTATAGACAAGTTGCCCGTCTTTTTTTAATAATTTTGACGTTTCTTCTAAAATATCTTGTTGAACGGTTTGTAATTTCTCTATATCTTCTTTAGATTTATTATATTTAATATCTGGTTTGCTTCTGATAACACCTAATCCTGAACAAGGCGCATCGATTAATATTCGATCAAATGATTTTAATTCGTGAGTTTCTGTTAAATTACGAGCATCAGCAGGTGACGCTTCAATAATAGACAAATTAAGACGTTCAGCATGACTTTTAACAAGTTTTATTTTATTTTGGTGTAAATCATGAGCGATAACTTGTCCTCTATCTTCCATTATTTCAGCAATATGTGTTGTTTTCCCGCCTGGAGCGCTACAGCAATCTAATACTTTCATTTCTGGCTTTACGTTTAGAATTTCACTTACTAACATCGAACTTTCATCTTGAATTGTTGCATTTCCTAAACCTAAAACAGAAGTTTTAATAACATTTCCAGCTTCGATAATGATGCCTTGTTTTGTTACTAATGATTTTTTTGCTTTTATGTCGATGTTTTCTAATTGATTAATTAAATCTTCTTGGTCATTTTTAAGTATTTGTGTACGTAGTGTCATTGGTTTACGTGTTAGATTACTTTCACAAATTTGCTTTGTTATATCGTAGCCATAATCTGAGATCCATATTTTAATCAACCATTCTGGATGACTGGTTTCGATTGATAAACGTTTAACCGGATCTTTGATCGTATCAAAATTTGGAACACCATTACGTTGTAAGTTTCTTAAAATACCATTAACTAAAGCACCTGTTCCACGATGTCCTTTTTGTTTAGCTATTTCCACAGCTTCATTAATAATAGCGTAATCGGGTACTTTATCTAAAAATTTCATTTGATAAACTGACATTTGTAATAAGGTTAATATCCATGAATCCATTTTTTTATTTTGATTAATAAATGGAGATAAATAATAAGTTAACGTTAATTTTCGTTCTACTGTTCCATAAACAATTTCAACGAGTAAATTTTCATCTTGATTATTTAATTCGCTTTTATCAATCGCATCAGATATTAATAAATGGCTAAAACTGTTTCCTTTTTCAATGCGTGTTAATAATTCTAGTGCTGTTTTTCTTAGTAACATATGCTCACTCCATTATCTCGCCAATCTCAATCAAATCATCTGCACCACGTAAAAACTCTTCTACAGACATTTTTCTTTTACCAGCTGGTTGTATTTCTGTTATTTGTATTGCTTTTTTATTACCGCAGACAACTGTAAAACTTATCTCGTCTTTTTTTACTATTTCACCAGGTTTTCCAGCTTCATATATTGTATCATCTGGTGTTCCCCACCAAATTTTCATTCTTTCTTGTTTATATGTTGTATAAGCAACAGGCCAGGGATGTAATCCTCTTATATGATTATAAACAGTCTCATGTGACTTAGACCAATCTAAGCGTTCTAATTCACGACTGACATTAGGTGCAAAGGTAGCGAGTGCTTCATCTTGTTCAATTGACTTGTTTGTTTTATTAAATATCTCAGGCAATGTTTCAATTAATAAGTTCTTTCCGAGTATAGATAATTTATCATGTAAGGTCCCCACATGATCTGTTTTTTCAATAGGAATAGCTTGTTGTGAAATAATATTTCCAGCGTCTAACTTTTCAACCATATACATAATTGTAATTCCTGTTTCTTTTTTACCTTGTAAAATCGAATAATGAATCGGAGCGCCACCTCTAAGTTCAGGAAGTAAAGATGCGTGCACATTGATACTTCCATATTCTGGATAATCTAACAATTCATTGGGTAATAACTGACCGTATGCTGCTGTAATAATTAAATCAATATCGTATTTGAGTATTTCTTCATAAGATTCTTTTAATTTTTCTGGTTGAAAAACTTTAATATTATTTTTTAATGCCGTTTCTTTTACTGGTGACGCAGTTAAAACTCTTTTTCTTCCTTTAGGTCGATCGGGTTGTGTCACGACTAATTCAATCTGATAACCTTCTTCGATTAATTTTTCAAGAATTGGTACTGAAAAGTCAGGTGTACCCATAAATGCAATTTTTTTCATTTGTTAGTCCTTTCTACATTAATTGGTTTGGATTAATATCAACTAATATTTGTAATTCTTTTTTTAACTCTTTATTAAATTCATTTCTGACTACACTTATCTTATGTTGTAAATCTTTTTCAAAACGATACTTAATAATAATTTGATAGCGGTACCGCCTTTTAATTCTTGCAATTGGCGAAGGAGTTGGACCTAAAATAATCGATTCAACAGATAATAGCATCGCTAGTTTTTCAGTAAACCCTTTAGCAACATCAATTACTTTACCCAAATTTTCATCTGTTATCGTGATTAAAGCCAAATAAACGTAAGGGGGATATTTAAACGTACGGCGCATGCGCATTTCTTTTTCATAAAAATCTAAAAAGTTATAATTGCTTGCATATTCAATACTATAGTGGTCAGGTGTGTAGCTTTGGATAATTACTTCACCATCTAATTCGTGTCGTCCGGCACGTCCACTTACTTGTGTAAGTAATTGAAAGGTTTTTTCGGCTGATCTAAAATCAGGTAAATGAAGCATTGAATCTGCTGCTAAAACACCAACTAAAGTCACATTTTTAAAATCAAGTCCTTTGGCAATCATTTGAGTTCCTAATAAAACATCTGCCTCGCCTGCTGCAAAACTACTTAATAATCGTTCGTGTGCCCCTTTTCTTCTTGTTGTATCTACGTCCATACGAATAACTTTTAATGTCGGCATTAATTTTTTCAACGCTTCTTCAACTCGCTCTGTTCCTGTTCCAAAAAAGTTAATTAAATCGCTTTTACATGCTGGACAATTTTCGGGCATTGGCATTTCATAAGAACAATAATGACACTTTAAAGCGTTATGACCCTTATGATATGTGAGTGATATATCACAGTTGGGACATTGTTCAACATGTCCACAGTCTCTACAAAGGGCAAAGTTTGAGTAACCCCTCCTATTAAGTAAAAGTACAATTTGTTCACCTTTACTTACTGCTTGCTTCATTTTATCTACCAAGTCTTTAGAAAACATTGTTCGGTTTCCTGAATGTAATTCAGCACGCATGTCAACTACTTCAACATTTGGCATTGGTTTTTTATTTGTTCGTTTAGTTAATGTGAGCAATGTATAAACTGATTTTTCAGCTCGAGCAAATGATTCAAGTGTAGGTGTTGCACTTCCTAGGACCACTGGACACTTGTTAACTCGTGCTCTTTCAATTGCAACGTCGCGTGCATGGTATCGGGGTGTATCTTCTTGTTTATAAGTACCTTCATGTTCTTCATCAATAATAATGATACCTAAATTTTTAAAAGGAGCAAAAATAGCTGATCTGGCACCTACAACAACTTGAACTTCTTCACGCTGAATTTTTAACCATTCATCATATTTCTCGCCAATTGAAAGTGCGCTATGCATAACAGCAACTTTATCGCCAAATCGTCCTTTAAATTGTTCGACCATTTGAGGCGTAAGTGCAATTTCTGGAACGAGGACAATTGCTTCTTTTCCTTTGTTTATTACATTTTCAATCGCTTGGAGGTATATTTCGGTTTTACCGCTTCCGGTGACACCATAAAGTAAAAATGTTTCATTTTTGTTTTGTTCAATTGCTGCATGAATAGGCTTAATTGCTGTATCTTGTTCTTTCGTTAAAACCTTTTTTTCAGTTTTAGGGAAATCACGTTCATATGGATTACGATAAACTTCTTCTTGTTTTAAAGTAATCAACTGTTTATCAATTAAAGGTTTTAAATTAGGTCGCGTAATATTTAACTTTTTAAATAATTTATTTTGTTCAATTGCTTCATTTTTATCGATAAAAAAGTTTAATATTTGTTTCTGACGATGCGCATTTTGAGCAAGTCCACTTTCATACTCCATTAATTTATCTGTTCCAACATTAGGCATAATGATTGTTTTATACTTCTTTGTTATTTGAGATTTCACTTTATAATGTTCTTTAATTTTTCCAGACTCAATGGCTTGTTGTACTACCTTAAGACTTATATTCTCTTCATGGATTTTTTCGTAACTTACTTCATCTGAAACACTAAATAAAGAGTTTAACTCTAATGGTAACTCTTTTGTTTTTTTAATAAGTGTACGTTCATACTTCGATTTTAGCACCTGTGGAAGCATTGCTTGGTAAGTTGTAATATATAAAGACATTGTTTCGTCAGAAAGCCATTTTCCTAACTCTAATAACTCACCTGTTAAAGCGGGAATGATATCTAAGACATCTATTAATTCTCGCAATCTTTTTACTTCAGTTTCTTCTGTAAATCCAATGACAAAACCTGTGATTTTTCTTGGCCCAAAAGGAATCACAACCCGCATCCCTTTTTGAATAATTGATTTAAATTTTTCTGGAATTTTATAATCGAATGTTTGATTTACCTGACTAGCTGGTACATCTACTATTACTTTAGCAATATGCACTAAGCTTCATCCTTAATTGTTTTAATAATTTGATTATATATTTTTTCAGAAATAGCTTCTTTTGAATCTATCGAAAAAGGATGTTCTTTTAAATTTTTGTCTAAATATGTGACGATATTAGTATCCGTACCAAAACCTGCTCCTGCTTCAGAAACATTATTAATCACAATTGCATCTAAATTTTTCTTAATTAATTTACGCTTTCCATTAGCTATCTGATTTTCTGTTTCTGCAGCGAAACCGACAAGGAATTGTTTGTCTTTTTTTTCACCTAAGGATTTTAAAATATCTTTTGTTCTTTCCATTTCAAATATAAGTGCATCATCTGACTTTTTCATTTTTTGGTCATGAGTTTGTTTCGGTCGATAGTCAGCTACCGCTGCTGCTTTTATAACAATATCTGCAAAAGCATAATTTTCATGAACAGCCTGATACATTTCTTCTGCTGTAACAACTTTGATTTGCTTAATATGAGTATTTTTTACTTCTAAATCTACTGGACCACTAACTAATATTACTTCTGCTCCAAAGTTCGCTGCAACTTCTGCAAGTGCAAAACCCATTTTTCCTGTCGAGCGATTTGAGAAAAATCTAACAGGATCAACTCCTTCTCTTGTAGGCCCTGCTGTAATTAAAACTTTCTTTCCTTTTAAAATCCCTTTTTTATTTTCATGTTTTTCAATAACCTCTATAATTGTTGTTGGTTCTTCTAAACGACCTTTACCTACATAACCGCATGCTAAATAACCTGCGCCTGGCTCAATAAAGTTATAACCGAAGTTAGTTAATTTTTTCATATTTTCAATTACAGCCTTATTTTGATACATATGAACATTCATAGCAGGAGCAACATAAATAGTTGCACGCGTCGCAAGTAATGTTGTTGTTAACATATCATCACCTAGCCCATTAGCCACTTTACTTAATGTATTAGCAGTTGCTGGTGCAATAATAGCTATTTCTGCCCAATCTGCTAAATCTATATGAGCAATTTTTTTAGGATCTTTTTCATCAAACGTATCTGTATATACAGGATTACGAGATAATGCTTGAAATGTAAGGGGTGATACAAATTCACATGCACTTTCAGTCATAATAACTCGAACATCTGCCCCTTTTTGGGTTAACTTACTTGTTAGGTCACATGCTTTATAAACTGCAATACCACCTGTAACAGCTAGTAATATTTTTTTATTTTGCAACATTATAAACACCTCTCATTAAATTAAACGCTATTAAAAATGTAAAACCCTAGCAAATGAATATTGCGAGGGTTTTAATTAACTTTACTTTTTAACTCTTAAGAGTCCTTCATTAATTTCTTCTAAAGCAAGTCCAACTGGCGTTAGTGCTTTAGGGTCCTTTAATACTGTTGTTTTTTCATCTAAAATCACACGTGCACGTTCTGCAGCAAGTGTTGCTAAAGTATATTTTGAACGAATTTGTTTTTGGAGTTCATCAATTGATGGTTCTAACATTAAAATCATCTGCCTTCATTATTTTTTTGTATTGCTCTTCAATTCTTTCTCGCTTACAGTGTTCACTAACAATAATTGACTTTATTTTTTGAACAGCATAATCAACATTATCATTCACAACGACATAATCGTAATTATGCATCATTTCAATTTCTTTTCGCGCTTCATTTAAACGATTGCGAACGAGTTCGGGTGATTCAGTTCCGCGGTTAACGATACGTTTTTTTAATTCATCTAAACTTGGTGGAAATAAAAAGATAAATACACCTTCAGAAAAGTTTTCTTTTACTTGTAGTGCACCTTGGACTTCAATTTCTAAAAATACATCATTACCTGCTTCTAGCTCTGATTCAACATAGTCGCGCGGTGTACCATAGTAATTATTAACGTATTTTGCATGTTCCAGTAATTCATCATTTTCAATCATTTTTTCAAACTCACTATGTTCTTTAAAGTGATAATCACTTCCATGGACTTCTCCTGGACGTTTATCTCTTGTTGTAGCTGAAACTGAATATTTCAATTGCGTTTCTACTTCAAATAAACGTTCTCTTACAGTACCCTTTCCAACCCCAGAAGGACCTGAAAGTATAAAAAGTATTCCTTTTTGCTTATGCATAAAAATTCCCCCTAATTATTCATCAGACACTTCGTCATGATTAACTACTCTTTGTCCAACCGTTTCAGGTTGAACTGCAGATAAAATAACGTGGGAACTATCAGTAATAATAACTGCTCTTGTTCGTCTACCATAAGTTGCATCGATCAGTTTATTACTGTCTCTTGCAACGATAATGATGCGTTTTATTGGTGCTGATTCAGGTGATACAATTGATATAATACGTGTAGCTGAAACAACATTCCCAAAACCTATATTTATTAGTTGCAAACCCAATTCAGTTCCTCCTTACTTTAAACGAGACCATTCATAGTATACAGTTAAACGTCAGAAATTTCATCCATTATAGTTATTCGATATTTTGAATTTGTTCTCGGATTTTTTCTATCTCACTTTTTATGTTAACAATTAAATTGCTAATTCTTGAATCAATTGATTTAGCACCGATTGTATTAACTTCTCTATGCATTTCTTGAGCGATAA
Source organism: Caryophanales bacterium (assembly GCA_029257405.1). Lineage (GTDB taxonomy): Bacteria > Bacillota > Bacilli > Bacillales > Amphibacillaceae > Pseudogracilibacillus. The sequence continues at coordinate 2,165 of JARIBO010000050.1, read as the reverse complement.
AATCAAGTCTTCTTCCTATTGGACCTGTTTCTTCTATGAGTCCTTGGAACTGCTCTAAGTGACTAAACATACGCGTTAATTCTTCTGTTATATCGCCTTTTTCAGCTAAAATAGCAATTTCTTGATGAAGTTGTGTATAATCTAAAGACAGTCTACTTCCAACATACTCTTCGATTCTTCGTTCAATTCTTTTACGATAATCAGTGCTTACTGTTGTTTGTAGCGACTCAAGTTTTTTTAATTTTTTACTTACTTCAAGAATTCTATTTTCAACATCTGCGATTAAGTAGGCACCATCGTTTGTTCGATTCGACACAACTTGCTGACATGTTTTGTTTATTCCTTCAAGAAATTTTTCATCTAAACTTGATAAACTTTCAGTTGTTTCATGAACGACAAATAAATCTTTTAATTGTGTTACCATTTCAATTGGAATAGCTTCATCTAATGAATAACGTTGTTTGACTGCATCAAGTTTTGTAAAATATTGATCCATTAAGTCCCAATCAACCGTTAATTTTTTATCAGTTAAATATTCCTCAGAAAGCGTTAAAAATAATTCGACTCTCCCGCGGTCGAAATATGACTGAATAACCTGCTTCATTTCATTTTCTAAATACATAAATGAATGTGGTATTTTTGAAACAATATCTAAATAGCGGTTATTTACAGTTCTAATTTCTATCGTAACTAAAGTTTCCCCAACATGAAATTGATTAATTCCATACCCAGTCATACTTTTTATCATTTTTATCACTCCATTTATTCTCCATTATACATTCTCTAGCGTAATATCTCTATCTTTATCTATAAGTTTCTTTTAGTTTTTCTTAGATTTTTACAATATGTTATAATATCACATGAGGTGAGTAATTATGGCATTTGATGGCGTTGTAACAAGAGCTATTACGAATGAACTTAATCAAACAATTAAAAATGGACGAATTAATCGTATTTATCAACCAACAGATACAGAAATTGCAATCACAATTAGAAACAACCGAAAAAATAAAATTTTATTATTTTCGATTCATCCGTCATATGCAAGATTTCATTTAACAGAAGATGACTACAGAAATCCAAGTGATCCACCAATGTTTTGCATGGTGCTTAGAAAGTATTTATCTGGTGCTACACTAACAGATATTAAACAAGATGAATTAGAAAGAGTTATTTCATTTACATTTAAAACAAGAAATGAAATAGGTGATATTGGTGAAATGACGCTAATAATGGAACTTATGGGGCGACATAGTAATTTAATATTATTAAATGAAGATAATAAAACAATTTTAGATAGTATTAAACACATTCCAAGCTATATAAATAGACATCGAACAATTTTACCAGGTGCTAATTATATTCCACCACCTACCCAAAACAAGCTTAATCCTTTAACTATTTCAGGAGATGAGTTTGTCAACCGACTTGATTTTAACAGTGGAAAGTTAGATGGACAAATCGTACAAACTCTTTCTGGTGTATCTCCTATGCTTGCAAAAGAACTGGTTTATCAAGCTGGATTAGGAAGTCATGCTGCTTATATAAAAAGTTTTGAAACTTTTAAACAAACGCTTTTAACAAATAATTTTAACCCTACTATTTATCAAGGGAAACGAGAAGATTATCATGTGTATCCAATGACTCATTTAGAAGTAAAGAAAGAATCTTACTTTTCTACTAATGAGATGCTCGATACTTTTTATTCAGGTAAGGCTGAAAGAGACCGAGTTAAACAACAAGCTAAAGATTTATATCGTTTTTTAAATAATGAAGTTAACAAAAACACGAGAAAGTTAAAAATCCATCGCCAAACAATGAAAAAAGTTGAAGGTGCGGATCGTTTTCAAAAGCAAGGTGAATTACTTACAGCTAATATGCATCTTGTAAAAAAAGGTGATGAGTCTGTTACTGTTTTAGATTATTATGATCCAGAACAAAAGGAAATTACGATTCCCTTAAAAACAGATGAAACACCAAGTGAAAATGCACAACGTTTTTTTACACGTTACCGTAAGCTCGTTAATTCAACAAATGTTGTTAAAAAAGAAATTCATAAAACAATTCATGAAATAAATTATTTAAGAAATTTACTTCAACAAATCGATACAGCTCGAGAAAGTGATATAGAAGAAATCCGAGATGAATTAAAAGAGCAAGGTTAT
>JARIBO010000032.1 GCA_029257405.1 Caryophanales bacterium | reverse complement strand
GATAGATATGAAGATATATTTATACATAATATTTACTTAAGATATTAAATTTATTTGCACTATAGCAAAAGGAATAGGAGCGTTTAGTTAGTATGAAAGTAAGACAAAAAGAACAAATTTGGACGAAAGATTTTATTAGTTTAGCTTTAACGCAATTTATTTTATTTACTGTTTTTTACTCCCTACTTACAACTTTACCGATTTACGTGATTGACGAGTTAGGTGGTACTCAAGCAAACGCAGGGTTGATTGTAACATTTATGCTTGCTTCTGCTATAGTAGTTCGACCATTTTCAGCTAAAGTTTTAGATGTTGTTGGTAAGAAAAGAACGCTTGTTTTAAGCGTTGGTGCGTTCGCACTGACAACATTCTTTTATTTATTTATGACGGCATTTATTCCTTTACTTGTTTTAAGATTTATTCATGGTATTTCATTTAGTATTGTGACCACAGCAACAAGTGCGATTGCAGCAGATATTGTTCCAAAGTCAAGAAAAGGTGCCGGTATGGGCTATTTTGCGATGTCAATGAACCTCGCTGTTGTTGTTGGTCCGTTTATCGGGTTAACATTACTTCAATTTATTTCATTTGATACTTACTTTATTATACTTAGTGCTTTAATGGTAGTTAGTTTCTTATGTACATTTATTGTAAAAATTGCAGAGAGTAAACAAGTTGAACAAGTCACTTTTGCGATAAAATTAAAAGACTTAATTGAACCAAAAGCAATTCCAATTGCACTGATTAGTGGACTGGTTGGTGTAGCTTACGCAAGTATTTTGTCATTTGTTCCGGTTTATGCTGAAGATATTGGACTTGCTACGACTGCGAGTTACTTCTTCTTAGTGTTTGCGGTTGTTATGATCGCTTTTCGTCCTTATTTAGGACGGGCATTTGATGAAAAAGGACCACGTTACGTTTTAATACCAAGCTTACTTATTTTTGCTCTTGGTTTAATTGTTTTAGGCTTTACAACAACTAGTATTGTATTGCTTATTGCTGCAGGATTAATTGGGTTAGGCTATGGTACCTTACTTCCTGGATTTCAAACAGTCGCCATTCAGAGCACTGAGAGCCACAGGAGTGGGCATGCAATCTCTACTTTCTTTATATTTTATGATTTAGGAATTGCAATCGGTGCCTTTATTTGGGGAATGATTATTGGTGGCTTCGGTTATGAAGCAATGTACTTTACCGGAGCAGGACTTATTATAGTAACAACTGTTCTTTTATATCGTTTATTAACTCGAAATATAGAAAAACAAAGAACTAGTTAGTTTATTTAGTTTAGTGGAGGGATTTGAATCGCTTATTTATATTTATCAATTGCAATTATCGTTGAAGTTATTGGTACAACTTTTTTAAAAGCTTCTGCAGGTTTTGAAAAAGTATTTCCCTTTATTATTGGTGTCAGTTGTTTTGTTGTCGCTTTATTTTTTATGACCTTATCCTTTAAAACGATTCCATTAAGTATTGGTTATGCAATCTGGTCAGGAGTTGGGACTGCAGGTGCTGCTATAATTGGGCTTTTAATCTGGCATGAAAAATTATCTTTTATTAATTATTTTGGGATGACCTTTATTATTGTGGGTGTTATTTTATTAAATATACCAGCAACAAAATGAATATGTATAGTGTTGTTCCCGCACATAATGCGCTGGATGGTTAGTTATATTAGAAGATGTCGCGCCTAGTGGTGAGTACAAAACAGAAGACGAGGCTATATCGGCCGCAGAAGAAATGGCCAAAACTAATAAGCCAAGTATTGTCGAAATTTAAGATAAAGAACATAAATTTGTTGATGAGAGAAGATTTAATTAAACAAACTGAACTTGATTAAGATAACTTAATCAAGTTCAGTTTGTTTTTTTAACCATTTTGCTGTTAATGTTTCTGACTTTTGCATTTCTTTAGGCGTGCCTTCAAAGATTATTTCGCCACCTTTTTTACCTCCGCCTGGACCGAGCTCCACAACCCAATCGCTTGCTGCAATAAAATCTAAATTATGTTCAATAATAATGACTGAATTTCCTTTATTAACAAGTCGTTGGAATACATCTAATAATTTATGATTATCTTCAGTATGTAGCCCAAGCGACGGTTCATCTAGTATATATATTTGACCTTCTTTTTGCAGGTGACTTGCAAGTTTAAGACGTTGTACTTCTCCCCCGCTTAAAGAACTGGTTGTTTGACCTAGCGTTAAATAACCTAAACCAACTTCTTTTAACATATTTACGCGCTTTATAATGCTTGGTTGTTCGAAAAACTCAAGCGCCTCATCTATTGTTAATGCTAATATTTCAACAATGTTTTTTCCTTTATAGGTGTGAGACAAGGCTTCTTTTGAATACCGCGTTCCCTCGCAGGCTTCACATTCCACTGTTACTGGGTCTGCAAACGCAACGTCAGGTTGTGTAACGCCTTTTCCCTTACATACGGGGCAAGCACCTAATGAATTAAAGCTAAATAATCCTGCAGGCTTTCCTGTTACGCGTGCGAATACTGTACGAATTGTATCCATAATCCCCATGTATGTAGCGAGTGTTGAACGACTTGAAATGCCTATTCTTCCTTGCCCGACCATAATTGCTTCAGGATATTTTTTTGGAAATGCTTCTAGCATTAAAGAACTTTTTCCAGATCCAGATACTCCGCAAATAGCGACTAGATTATTTTTCGGGATACTAAGTGTAATATTTTTTAAATTATTATTTGTTGCTTCTTTTATTTCAAAATGCGCTTGCTTTATTCTCGGTGAATCATTTATAACAAGTACGTGATCTAAGCTTTTTGCAGTTGGGGTATTTGTTAACGCATCTAGTTTGCCTTGATAAATTATTTCCCCTCCACTAACACCTGCACTTGGTCCCATTTCAATAATTTCATCTGCTTCTTTAATTACTAATAAATCATGTTCAATTACAATAACTGTATTGTGTTCTTTTTTAATCTTTTGTAGCATGTCGATTAAGAGACTTACCTCTTCTGGGTGAAGGCCTGACGTTGGTTCGTCAAATATATAAGTGAGATTATTTAAACTACTTCCTAAATGACGCGCAATTTTTACACGCTGCGCTTCTCCCCCTGATAACGTACCCATTTTTCTTGATAAACTTAAATAACTTAATCCTAAACGGGTAAGTTGCTTAACTGCTGGTATGGCTTGTTTAGCAATAGATTTTCCAAGCGGATCGTTTATTTTCATCAGTTCAGCGAGCAATTCTTTCAGCTCTAACTTGTCATATTCTCTTATATTTAAGCCATTTATTTTACATTCTAAAACTTCTGGATTTAACCCTGATCCAAGGCAAGTTGGGCATTCTGAGTGGGTTGACATCGCTAAGACGTCGTTTTGATTTACTTGTTTGAGCTTTGAAACATCACGGTTAATATAAAGTCTTGTAAATCTTGGTAATAGTCCGTCCCATTCATGCGGTTGTGGTCCATTTTTTGTATGAAATGGCGCAAAAACTTTTTCGCCTTCTGGCGGTCCATAAATAAATAAGTTATAATCTGCAGTCGAATAATCTTTTATTTTTTTATCTGCGTCAAATAAGCCACCGGTGATCATCCATCTTCCTTGCCAACCTGAAGGCGATAAAGGCTTAAACTGAACAGCATGATCTTTAAGTGACTTATTAAAATCGACTAACTTATTCACATCAGGCGCGACGACTTCACCAAATCCACTACAGGTCGGGCACCTACCAAATACACTTTGAGTTGAAAAATCTGTTGCTGACTCAATTCGCGGGTGACCGATACGCGAAAAAAGTAATCGAATCAGCGGATCTATGTCCATATATGTTCCAACTGTTGAGCGTGAATTCCCCCCAACAGGTCGCTGTTCAACGACAACAACCGGACTTAAATTCTGCATTAAGTCAGCATCCGGCCGTTCATATCGTGGCATTTGATTTCTTACATAAAGAGGATAGTTCAAAGTCATTTGCCTTCTACTCTCGGTTGCTATTGTATCAAATACTACAGAGCTTTTTCCCGAACCTGATAATCCCGTAAATACGTTAATTTTTTCTTTTTTTATGTTTAAATCAATATTTTTTAAATTGTTTTCTTTAAGGCCTCTTAAAATGATTTCATCTTTTCTTTCTGACACTTAATCACCCTTGATAATTTATTTTCTACCTAACTTTAACGCCCCTATGATTAATGGAATTTGCAGGGGTAGACGTCCCCAAACAAGAAGTGGATTTGCTTTTTCTTTTCCTCTAAGTGGAATGCGTTTGATTGCCATATAGATATTTGCTGGAAATACAGCAACCATAAAGAATGCTAAGAGCTTACTTGTAACTTGTTGACCTTTTTTAATCCACAATGTTAGCGCAAATATAATTTCAAAAACACCTGTTACAAGTACAATTGCTTTTTTAAACGGGATGAATTTAGGGATAATTTTTCTAAAACTTCTTTCCTGTAAAAAATGTAACACACCTGCGCCAAGTAAAATAACTGAATAAAGTGTTCGAAATAGTGTTTTCATTTGCTACCGCCTTTTTTTTCCAGATTTAAATTTATGTTTATAAATTATTATAACATTAATTACTATATATTTTTAATTGTTAGTTTTTATATGATATGACAACACTTGTGTCTTTACAATATACTATTATCAAATCATTTTTATCAAAACTGATTTGTACAAGTTTTATCTATATGTTATCGTTATCATAGAGATGACAGAATATTCTATTTTTTAACCTGGTTAGCAACAATCGTTTACATAAGATTGCTAAATAAAATATATAGGAGAAGATAATTATGAGTTTACCAAAGTATATTACTGATATTGATCAAATTACACAAATTCCTGAAGAAGAACGAGCAAAATTAAGAGAAATTACAGACAAATTTGTTTTTAGAGTAAATGATTATTATTTAAATTTAATTAACTGGGAAGATCCAGATGATCCAATTAGAAAACTTGTGATTCCAAACACCGAAGAACTATCTGAAGAATATGGGCGCTGGGATGCATCTGATGAAGATACGAACTATGTTGTACCAGGATGTCAGCATAAGTACGAAACAACCGCACTCTTAATTTGTTCAGAAGTGTGTGGTGCTTATTGTAGGTATTGTTTCCGTAAACGTTTATTTAGAAATGATGTTAAAGAAGCGATGTCTGACGTTGAACCTGGGTTAGATTACATTAGTAAAACACCTGAAATAAATAATGTGCTGTTAACAGGTGGAGACCCACTTATCTTAGCTGCCCGTCGACTTGATATGATTTTCACACGTTTACGTGAAATTGAACATGTCAAAATTATTCGTGTTGGTTCAAAATTACCAGTATTTAATCCAATGGCCATTTATAAAAACCAAGAATTACTTGATGTGATTAAAAAACATTCAACACCAGAAAAGCGTATTTATATTATGGCTCACGTTAACCATCCGCGTGAATTAACCGAAGAAGCATATAAATGTTTTGAAGCGCTACACAATGCTGGAGCAATTATCGTTAACCAAACACCAGTATTAAAAGGAATTAATGATGACCCTGTCGTTTTAGGTGAATTACTAGATAAACTATCATGGGCAGGTGTCACACCGTATTACTTCTTTATTAACCGTCCTGTTCGCGGAAACGATGACTTCGTACTTTCATTAGAAGATGCCTATAATATCGTTGAAGGTGCTAAAGCACGCACGTCAGGACTTGGAAAACGTGTTCGCTTATCAATGAGTCATACTGCTGGAAAGGTTGAGATTTTGGCAATTGAAGACGGCAAAGCATATTTAAAATTCCACCAATCACGTGATGGCGATTATGGGAAGTTTATTGTTCTTGACTGTCCAAAAGATGCAGCGTGGTTTGATGACTTACCTGGTAGTGAAGCTTACTGGGAACAGCCTGAAAAGAAAACAGATGAAGTTGTTTCAGTTAACGAAATGAAAGATGTGCCTGAACCTCGTCGTCGTAGACGTCGTCCTGCTAGGTAAATAAAAGAGTTCCTAACTTTTTTAGGAACTCTTTTATTTTTTTTCAATTAATTCACTGATAGATTGATACTTCGTAAGATAGCCTAAATGAATTGCTTCCCATAAATAAAATGATACTACCGAACGATTTGGCTTCCAAAGTGGTGATTTTTCAATTAAAATTG
>JARIBO010000041.1 GCA_029257405.1 Caryophanales bacterium | reverse complement strand
ATTCAAATCATGGCTAAAGTTGGCAATGAAAATTCAATCTTTATTCTAGGTAAAATTATAGAAGAACAATTTACCGGCTACACAAGAAGCACTTTAAATAACTAAAAGGAAAGCAGAATCTCTACACAAGAGGTTCTACTTTCCTTTTATCTTTTTTAAAACAAAATAAGCACATCCAAAATTACAATATTCAAGCAGATAATCTTCTAGCATATTGATTCTTGAATCGTATGCTGCTTTTCGATTTGTTTCTTCATAAAAACCTTTTAATCTTAACTGATTATATCCCCAATCACCTACGATATAATCATACTTTTTTAATATATCAGAATATCTCGCTTCTAATGCTTCAGAATCAAATGCATTACGGTTATCTTCTAAGATCTCATACTCGCTTCCAAATAATTCAATCATTTAAGGACCTCCTTACTTTAAATACAATCCCTTATCTAAGATAATCATTCGTTACTCTATTTTATCACATATATTTTTAAACCCAAAATTTAAAAAATGAGCCTTTAGAATTTTCTAAAGGCTCATTTGTATACTATATTTTTTTCTTTTTCTTTGATTTACTTACTGCGTTTACAATACTTGCAACGAGCCCTCCCCAAATAACAATCATTCCAATAATCATAACTACAATTGCACTCATACTCATATTATTCGACCTCCTTAGATTTCTTCCATTTGATTAGACCGAAAATAATTCCGATAGCTAATGCTGCGATTGCTGCTCCCCAACCAACGTAAAGCACGAACATGTCAGAGTATCCTTCGTAGTTCCCTGTTTCTGTATCAAATTCACGTAAGATATTGTCTTTTAATAAACCAAACATCATAAAACCTAATACAAGTGGTGTAATGACACCTAAACTAATTGTCCACCATGCACCTAATTGGATGTCTGATATCGCATTGGCATGATCTTTAAATTCTTTAAGCTTACGTAAAACCCAAGCAATAAGGATAACTTCAACTAAGCCTAATGCAGCTACACCAAAGTTATTAATAAAGTAATCAACTGTATCTAAGAAATATAATCCACCTCTAGTCGCATAGAGTAGAGATACTAACGCTGCTAGACCTCCACCAAAGATAACTGATTTACTTCTTGAAATACCAAATTTATCAGAAATTCCAGAAATATATGTTTCGATAATTGACATTAAAGACGATAAACCGGCTAAAATAAGTGATGCAAAGAATAAAAATCCAAATAACTCTTTAAATGCCGGGAATTCATTAATAATAGCTGGGAAAACAACGAATGCTAGCCCTACTCCACCACTAACAACTTCAGAAATTGGTACGCCTTGTTGTTGTGCCATAAACCCTAAAATAGAAAAAACACCGATACCAGCTAATAATTCAAAACTAGAGTTACTAAAACCTGTAATAAATGCATTATTTGTTATATCTGATTTTTTCGGTAAATAACTTGCGTAAGTAATCATAATTGCAAATGCAATCGACATACTGAAGAATATTTGTCCATATGCTGCCACCCAAACTTTTGGTGATAGTATTTGAGTAAAATCAGGTTTAAAGAATTCATCTAAACCTGCCATTGCTCCTGGTAATGTAACTGCTCGAATAACTATAATTAAGAAAATAATCAATAATAACGGGATCATAATTCGATTAGCAATTTCAATTCCTTTTTTAACACCTTTAAACAATATTCCTAAAACTAAAAGCCAAATAAGTGCAAGTGGAATAACGACTCCTGGAACAAGTCCTCCGAAAGTACCTGGTGTATCTGCTAATTGTAGATACTCTCCAAATAAGAATCCTTCTGTATCTGATCCCCACGATAAATTAAGTGAAAACACTGAGTAAGATACTGCCCAAGCAACGATTACTGAGTAATAAGTAGAGATTATAAACGCAACAACTACCGCCCACCAACCAATGAATTCTGACTTTCTACTCACTTTGTTTAAAGTCATTGGTGCAGAGCCGCGATATTTATGACCCATCGTAAACTCCATAATTAAGATTGGAATTCCTGCTGTAAGTAGTGCGAATAAATATGGAATAAAGAATGCTCCTCCACCATTTTCATAAGCAACAGCGGGGAAACGCCATATATTACCCAGACCTACTGCTGAACCTATTGCTGCTAAAATAAATCCTGCTCTTGTCCCCCATTGTGCACGATCTTCCATAAAATCCCTCCTAGTATTTATTTGTTTTACCAATTATAGCCTTACACTTACCATTAGTCAATGTATTCCGAATTATCTATTAATTGAAATAAAAAGAAAGTAACTAGCAATTAATCACTAGTTACTATAATGCTTTTTTAATGTTTCTGCTAAGAAGTTACGGATAAAATCAGGTAGTAATAATTGTTTATTTTTTGAACGCGCAATGCCTGGCAATAAATTTCCAAATGTAAATGCATCAGCAGTTGCGACCGAATAAATTTTAGAATTATCTAATGGCTTTCCTAAATAAGTGATTTCTTTTACGTACTCACCCATTTCATGAAAATCAGTTTTTACTTCGATTCCAGAAAACATCATTCGTCCTAAAATCTCTCCTCTAAAACCAAAGCCACGTACTTTTAAGTTAATAAACTCTTCTGTAAGCGATACTCGAATAACTTCTTTTAATTCATCACCTTTTAAATGAACAATCGAAATGTTGATAGGATGTGGACACTTAAAATGAACATCCTTATAAGTTACGCTACCTATATTAAAGTCTTCTAATATTAATCCGGAATTAAGTAAAGCTATATCTGACCCTGTTTCTTCTTTGACATAATCAGTTAATTTTTGCATAAGCGGTGTTTCTTTATGCCAATTTGCTTCCAATGTTTCTTCAAGCACAACCACTTCTTTGCTTAACACAGCATCTGATTCAGCTCTTAATTTACTTAATAATTCAACCGTTTTAGGATCATCTGGTAAATAGGTGATATCTGTCGTGTATGCTTCTTTTTTAATTAGTTTTTTGAGTTCATGATCCCAAGTAAGTAAAACTTGTCCGACATATGAACAAAATTTACCGCCTGCAGTAAGTACTGTTTCGTTAATATACTCACCTGTCCGCAGTAAATGGTGAGTATGACCACCTATAATCACGTCAATTTCCGGAAAGTTTTCAGCTATAACCCGGTCTTCGTTAATCCCGACATGAGAAAGTAAAACGATAATATCTGCTTCTTCTTTCAGTTTAGTGAGTTCACGTTTTAACGTTTCTGCTGAGCCATCAACATGCCAGCCAAGTAAATTATAATAAGGATTAAATGCAGCTGTTAGACCAACATAACCAATTTTAACGCCTGACTTTGTTTCATCAATAAATGATTTCTTTAACCAATCTGGATTTGCGTCAATTTCACAATTTAAATTTGAACAAATGACATTAAAATCAGCTTCATCATAAAGTTTATAAACATTTTCGTGTGGAAATGTTATCCCTTCATTATTACCAATTGTTACATGATCATAACCAAGATCATTTAATAAAGCCACATTAGCTTTACCTAAACTTCCTTCTGTCACTGAACTTACCCGGTCCATGTGGTCGCCAATATCGATTAACTTATATGTTTCATCGTACACTTTTCTTTTCTCTTTTTTTTGCTTCATAAACGTTGCTACTTTGGGCCAATTAACAAAATAGCTGTGTAGATCGTTTGTATAATAAAGATATATTTTTTCTTCCACTTAATCACATCCTTAATTTCCAAAAATTAACTGTCCTGCCATAACTAATATTAAAATTCTTAAGATCCATTCTAATGCCTTACCTTTTAACAACTGGTTCACGCGTGAACCAAGCGTTCCACCCATAATTGCTCCAATAATAAAGAATATCGCATATTCCCAAATAATATTACCTGATAAAGCATGCGTTGTTGCACTAAACAAACTTGTAAAAAAGACCATAAACATCGAAGTTGCAATTGCAATATGTACGGGCATGCCAAATAAAATAATCATCGCAGGAACTGCAATAATCCCTCCACCTATACCAAACAGTGCTGAAAGTGTTCCGATTAAAAATGAAACAAAAAAACCAACAAGAATACTGATATGATAGGTATACGTTTCACCTTTTACTTCAAATTCTCTTATTCGGTCTGTTGGTTTAGGTTTCCTTGCTTGTCCTAATTTTTCTCGGTCAAGTAAAAGTAATAAAAACATTAATATTAAAAATATACCAAAATATAAAGAAAAATTAGACGTATCAAGAACGCCATTTAACCAAGTTCCTAAAATACTTCCTGGAATCGTTCCTGTTAATAAAATAGTTCCTGTTTTAATATCGACTGTTTTAATGATTAAATAAGCACGCAAAGAAGATAAGGCAGTAAAAATCATTGCTACAAGCGTAATAGCTACAATAGCTTGGTTTGTTGCCCATTCAAAGCCTGTCACATTATTATGTAATAATATAAGTATTGGAACAAGAATCATTCCGCCACCTAAGCCTACTAAACTACCTAAAAAAGCTGCAAGTAAACTAGCTAATATCATCATTATAAAAATCATTTTATCAACTTCATTTCTGCTAGATATTTTCGTTAAATAAATGTTATCATATTTCTAAGCTTAATACTATTTACCCTTATTCTACATTATACATGAGGAGTTGATTATAATTAACCTTAAACCAATAGATTCCAGTTTTTTTGAAAGAACTACACTCGACTTAGCTAAACAATTACTTGGTAAATTAATTGTTCATGAATATAAAGATCAAACATTGATCGGAAAAATTGTCGAAACTGAAGCTTATCAAGGACCTCTTGATAGAGCTGCTCATAGTTTTAATTCTTTACGAACGAAACGAACAGAAATCATGTATCAACATCCCGGGTTGCTTTATTGTTATCAAATGCATACACACGTCTTAATTAATGTCGTTGCTGGACCAAGATCAGTTCCTCATGCGATTTTAATTCGAGCAATTGAACCTGTTAGCGGGCTAAAACAAATGAAATTAAATCGACCACATATAAAAAAAGAAGTTGACTTAACAAATGGTCCGGGTAAATTAACGAAAGCTCTTAGTATAGGAATGGACTACTATGGACATCAATTGTTTGAAAAACCTCTTTATATTAGTCATGCTCCACCTATAAATGAAAATCAAATTCAAATCGGTCCACGTGTCGGAATCGCAAACTCAGGCGAAGCAGCTAATTATCCTTGGCGATTTTCAATCAAAAATAATCCCTATGTCTCTGCTTATCGAAAATAAAAACTACCTTAAAATTTTAAGGTAGTTTTTTATTAATCATCATTTTGTTTTTCCGCTTCTTTTCTTACTTCTTCATATTGCCTTACATCGACTGCTCTCACAGTTATTGGTTCTTTTTTGAGTAATTTAACAATTGAAACCATCAAGAGTATGAGAAGTAAAGTAAATGGTAAAGCGGAGACAAGTGAAGCAGTTTGTAATGCTTCTAACCCCCCTGTATAAAGTAAAACACCCGCAATTGCAGACATTAATACTCCCCAAACAACTTTAACAATAAGTGGTGGGAGTAGACTCCCATTTGTTGTCATACTTGATAATATATACGTTGCCGAATCTGCTGAAGTTACTAAAAATGTAGCGATTAAAATAACTGCTAATATAGATAATAACGTTGTAAATGGGAGATGTTCCATCGTCGCAAAAAGAGCACTCGTTATATCATTATCTACCGCTTCTGCAATGTTTGTTCCGTTTTTTAAATCACTATGTAAAGCTGTTCCACCTAGTGTTGCAATCCAAAGCATTGCAAGAGTTGGAGGTACTACGACAACACCAATAATGAACTCGCGAATCGTTCTTCCTTTAGAAACTCGAGCTACAAAAGCACCAACAAACGGGGACCAAGCGATTGCCCATGCCCAGTAGAATATTGTCCAGTCATTTACCCAGGTACCACCTTCATAAGGCTCTAATCTTAAACTATAATTTATAAAGTTTGAGATGAAATCTCCAATAGCGAGCGTAAATGTTTCTATAATAAATACAGTTGGACCCACTATGAAAAAGAATAAGAGCAATAAAAGCGCTAAAGCTAAGTTAAAGTTACCTAAATAACGAATTCCTTTATTTAGTCCTGTTGAAGAAGAAAGCATATACCCTCCAAAAACGACTACAATAATAATCATTTGCAAGGGAATACCATTTTTTAAACCAAATACAGCTTCAAGTCCACCACCCATTTGTAATATTCCAAGACCAAGTGATGTTGCAATTCCCATGACTGTCGCAACAACAGCAAAAGAATCAATTCCGCCTTTAACTACTTTATTTGATCCAACAACAGGTTCAAGAGCAGTTGAAACTAAACCATCTTTTTCTTTTCTAAATTGCAAGAATGCAATAACAAGTCCCACAATACCAAACACAGCCCACTGAGAAAATCCCCAGTGAAAGAATGAGTAACCCATAGCAACACGTGCTGCTTCAACAGATTGATTTGCTACACCTGTTGTTGGCGAAGTAAAGAAATGACTCATTGGTTCAGCTATTCCCCAAAACACAAGACTCGCACCAAAACCTGCTGAGAAAAGCATCCCAATCCATGTAAAGAATGGATAATCTGGTCGTGATTTGTCACCACCTAATCGGATCGCACCATATTTACTTAATGTTAATCCAGCAAGAAAAACTATAATAGCAAAAACTGTTAATAAGTACAACCAACCAAAATTAATTTGTGTAAAATTGTATAAAACATTAGATACTTCACCAAATCGGACTGGGAGAGTTGCCCCTAAAACAACTAAGATAAAGATTGTAATTGAAGATATTAAAAAGACTGGATTTTTCCAAAATTTATTATGCAAAAGAATCGACTCCCTTCTTGTCTATAAGCCATTCATACCCTTTATTTGAATTTAATAACATTTAATTAATATATTTAGTAATTAAGGAGCTTTGCAATAAGTAAGCTTGTTCATATTTAACAGTTAAATAGGCTAGCCACCTCCATAAATTTTCATCTTTTTCTTTATCTCCTTGAAATTCTTCAAGTAACATAAACGTGTTCATTTTCTCTTCTTTTGTTGCTTGCTTTTTAAAATAGCCCCAAATATGTTGATAAGTGTTAGTTACGGAACCTTTCGTTCTTGGTATTGCTTTAGCTCGATTAATTTGTTCAGATAGTTCTTTGAATGTAAGTTCGCTTATTGATTTTTGAATTAACCGGTACATGTTTTCAGAATGGGACATAACTTCGTATTTATTTTCTCTCCATAAAACTTCTTTTTCACGCGACATTTATTCACAACCTTAATTAAAGTTTTACCAATAATTGTATCACATTATTTAATTTGCTTTAAATATTTATCAGACTGTTATTAATTTGTTTATCTTTAATATTTTTTAAGTTACACTTAAAGATAGTATTTAAATGGGAGGCAATTATATTGAGATTTATTTCTAACAAAATCAAACAATTAAGTATCGTACAAATAATTGTCTCCATCATTATTATAGTTGGGTTTTTTAGTTCAATTATTTTTGTAAATAATAACCACTCATTTTATACAAATACAATTGTGAAAGTACTAGACACTAAACTTATCGAACAAACAGATACAGTTGATAATTATAACAATAAAGACATCCTTTCGACACAAACAATTCAAGCTGAAATAAAAAATGGAAAATACATAGGTCAAACAATCGAACTAACAAATGATTATTCTATCGCCGGCGCATATGATCAAGCTTATAGTTCTGGCAATGAACTTTTTGTTTCTCTTAGTAAAACTAAAGAACCATTAACAGCTTCTGTTACAAATGTGAAACGAGATAAATATATTGTCTATATTGCTTGGATATTTATTTTTACTCTTATTTTAATTGGTAAAAAACAAGGCTTGTTTGCAGTTGTTAGTCTAGGTATTAATGCACTTATTTTATCTTTTGCACTTGATATTTACGTTCATAATTACAATGTTAATTTACTTTTTGTTATAAGTATTTGTGTGATTATTTTTACAATTAGTTCTTTATTACTCGTTAATGGCGTAAATGAAAAAACATTTGCAGCAATCGTTGCAACTTTAATTGGTACATTTATCTCTGTTTTAATCGCTTATTTGGTCTTAGTCCTCACTAATGAAGAAGGCCTTCGGTATGAAGCGATGGACTTTTTAACGCGCCCTTATAAACTAGTCTTTATGGCAGGTGTATTTGTTGGTTCGCTTGGCGCCGTTATGGATGTTGCTATTACAATGTCATCATCTATTTTTGAACTTTATGAAAAAAATAATAACATTTCTCTTTATGCGCTAAAAAAATCTGCAATGGATATTGGAAAAGATATAATGGGAACAATGACTAATATATTGTTTTTTGCTTATTTAAGTGGTGCCATTCCAATTATGATTTTATACTTAAAAAATGGATCGCCTTTTCTATTTACAATCTCTATGAATCTATCACTTGAAATTGCAAGAGCACTTGCAGGTGGTATCGGAATTGTATTAACAATTCCGATTGGACTTTACGTATCACTCTTTTTCTTAAATAGAAAGAAGGCTAAATTATGAATGTACTTTTTTTATTAACAGTTATTCTAGCTATATTAATGATTGCTATAGGCGGTAAAAAAGGTGCAAGATCTTTCTTTTCTTTATTTTTAAATTTTATTGTGATTATCTTAACGATTCTTTTCATGACAGACGAGAGTGCAAATCCAATTATTATCACTTTAATTGCTTGTATTGCAATCAGTTCCATTAATTTATTTTTCATTAATAAGATAAATAGTAAAACAGTCGTTGCTTTTATTTCAACAGTTATTACCATTTCTCTTTTGTTAATTTTTATTCATTTTGTTACAAAAAAAACAATGATTCAAGGCTTTGGTGAAGAAGAAATTGATGAATTAAGTATCTTTTCATTATTTATTGGGGTTGATTTAATGAAAGTTGCGACTTCTGTTATCATTATGAGTACAATCGGTGCAATAACTGATATGGCTATTTCAATTACATCTCCAATGCGAGAAATTTACGAACACAAACCACATATCAGTCAAAAAGAGTTATTTACTTCTGGCTTAACAATTGGCCGAGATATTCTAGGTTCAAATGCCAACACTTTATTTTTTGCATTTTTTGGAGGATATATGGCACTGTTGTTATGGTTTAAAGATTTATCTTATACGATTGGCCAAATTGCTAATTCAAAGATTTTTGGGGCAGAAATGTTAATTATCTCCTTTGCTGGAATTGGCATTGCTTTAATTATTCCAATCGCATCAGCAATTAATGCATATTATTTAGTCAGTCAACATAAGAAAGAAAAACCGCATTCAAATTAATGAATGCGGTTTTCTTATAACTTTTCTAAAAAGACAACCTTTAAATAATTAGACTCTGGATAGTTCTTATTTGTTTTAAAATCTTCTGGTAAGTATTCTTCTTCTAGTATCTTATACTGCACATTTGACTGTTTAAATCCTTGATCAATTAATTGTTTGAATTTCTTCATGCCAAAACTCGCATTGTTTGTTGAGGCAACTATAACTCCATTTTGTTTAGTAATTGCAATCGTATCACTAATCAACTCAGGATAATCTTTTGCTGTACTAAACGTAAATTTCTTTGAACGAGCAAAGCTTGGTGGGTCTAAAATAACGATGTCGAACTCTAATTCGTGACGTTTAGCATAACGGAAGTAATTAAATACATCCATTACTCGAATCTCTTGCGCTTCGTAATCTAGTTCATTTACTTTAAATTGTTCTTCTGTCATTACTTTACTTCGTTTAGCTAAATCAACATTAATTGTCTTTTTTGCCCCTCCATATAAAGCAGCAACTGAAAACGCGCCTGTATAAGAAAAAGTATTTAAGACTAATTTTTTATGCGCATATTTATTTCGAATTAATCCACGCACATTTCGCTGATCTAAAAAGATACCAGTCATTGCACCATCATTTAAATTAACAGCATAATTCATTCCATTTTCTTTTATAATTAATGGAAATTCTGCTCGCTCTCCCATAACGAAATCATCTTGCTCAATGTATTTTCCTTGTTTATCAAATCGCTTCTTTTCATAAATACCTTGATAGTTTTGCGCAGTTTCTAACACGTGATAAATATCTTTTCGATAAGCATAAATCCCCTCGCTATACCAATCGATTAAATAATAACCTGCATAATAATCAATTGTTACGCCTCCGATACCATCACCTTCACTATTAAAGATTCGGAAAGCTGTCGTTTCAGGATTTTGATAAAAATTCTCACGTTTCTTTAAGGCTTGTGTTATTTTCTCTTTAAAAAATGACGCATCAATTGTTTCTTTTTTATTTCGAGATAACACCCAGCCGATACCTTTATTTTGTATACCATAATATGCTGTTGCTAAATAATTATTACTTGAATCTACTATTTTAAATAATGTACCCTCTTTTTTTAATTGTTTACTATCTACTAATGCATCTTTCATAATTAATGGATAGCCTTGTTTAATATTCTGTGCAGCTTGGTTAGTTAATTTTACTTCAATCATTCTTTTCATCCATTCAATTTTATTTTAATTTAAACTTACCATGAAAATAGAGATTAAAGAAGTGATTACATATCATAATTGCTTTTTAAACCTCCAAAAAATCACAAGCTCTAATTAACATTGATTTAATAGCATTATTGAGGTATAATAGATGAGAGGTGAGCACATGTCGATAAAAGATAGAAATACCCATATAATGGTTATGCTACCTGTCGATCTTGATCAACAGATTGATAAGTATCAAGAGACTCATAATATTCGTGGTAAAAATGAAACAATTAGAGCTTTAATCAAAAAAGGACTCGAAACTGATATAGAATAAAAAAATCGTTGTTGATAAAATCAACAACGATTTTTTTATGTTTAATGAGTAAAGACATCAATTTTTACATTTTTTTGCTGAACAACTTTAATCGATTCATTTAAAATATTTAATAATTCATCCATTTCAGCTTCTGTAACAACAAACGGAGGAGCTAATGCAAGTGTATCTTGATTATCATAGAAAATTGTACGTAAAATGAGTCCCCGATTTAAAGCTTCTGCGACAATTTCAGGACCAATTGGCTCTTCATCAATATTACGCTTAAATTGGATTGCGCCCATTAGCCCGATTCCGCGGACATCTATTATATTTAAATTTTCTTTTTGGATTTGTTTAAATCCTTCTAACATCTGTTCACCACGAGCACGTATATTTTCAATTAATTTTTCTTCTTTTATTATTTCTAAGTTTTTGAGTGCGACTGCAGTTGCCATTGGATGACCACTATAAGTATAACCTTGGAAAAAGTTTCCTACTGAATGTGCTTGAAGATCTTTATATAAACGATCTGACATAATCATCCCACCTAAAGGAGCGTAACCACTTGTGACTCCTTTTGCGATTGTAATAATATCAGGTATCACGTCAAAGTTCTCAATCCCAAAGTTTTTACCTGTACGACCGAAACCTGTGATTACTTCATCTGCAATAAAGATAATATCGTGCATATCGCATAATCTTCTCACTTCTTTAAAATAAGCTTTAGTTGGAATATTTACCCCACCAGCTCCTTGAACAGGCTCCGAGATAAACGCCGCAATTGTATCTGCACCTTCAGTTTCAATTTTTTCTTTCAAGGCTTCAATTGTACTATCTACATAATGAAAATTAGGGGATAATGAATTTGTAAAATTTCTAAACTCTTCAATTCCCGTTGCAGATGTCGAACCAATTGAAATACCGTGATATGATTTTTTACGTGAGATAATTTTATTTTTTTCAGGTTTCCCTTTTAACATCCAATAATGGCGTATTGTCTTAAATGCCGTATCATTTGAATCTGAACCACCTGAAGTAAAGAACGTTGCATTTAAGTCTCCTGGTGTCCATTTAGCGATTTCTGCAGCTAGTCTGATTGCTGGTTCATGACTTAATGAATTAAATGTCGATGAAAAAGCTAATGTGCTCATTTGTTTCATCGCAACCTCACCAATTTCAGATCGACCATGCCCTACATTCACATTCCATAATGAAGATAAACCATCTATATACTTACGTCCATTAATGTCTGTTAAATGAATTCCTTCGCCTTTAGTAAATATGATTGTTGGACCATTTTCAGCAAAAGTTTTCATTGGAGTACTTGGATGAATAAAGTGTTTTAAATCTAATTCTCTTAATTCAGCTTCTGTTTGCTTAAGCTTTAAATCAATTAAATCTTCTACATTTTGTTGTTCTAACTGGATTAATTTATTTTCAATACTTTCTTTATTAATCGCTGGCATATTCATCACCCCTAAAGAATAATCTTTTTATAACCTAACTAAAGAATACGCTTTCATAAGGGATAATGCATTCGACAAAATGTATGAACTTTCTGTGACTTTTTTAGACAGTTTAGAATAAAATTAAAATGAGTGCGTATAAAGTTTAATACTTAAATTTAAAAGTAAGGCATCGTTTGAGTTATCTAAAGATAGTCCTGTAAGTGCCTCAATTTTACTTAACCGGTATAATAATGATTGCCTATGCAAATTTAGTGATCTCGCTGATTGGCTGACATTTTTATTATGTTTATCATACACAATATACGTCTCAATTAAATTCATTTCTTTTTGGCTATCATACAAAATGAGTGGCATGAGTACTTTTTTTACAATTTCTTTAATTTCTTCATTTTTTTCAAGTATCATTAATAGACGATTTAATTCTGTTTCTTTATAATGCGTGCGTTCTCCTGGACCACTTTGCTTTCTTCCTATCTCTAAAGCTGAGGTTGCTTTTTTATAACTTTCATGAAATTGTAAGATGCCATCTGCATCTTTTCCTATTCCCCAAGAAATAATTGCTCCTGGCATAAGCGTATTTAGTTTTTTTTCAACAAGATCTAAAAATATATTTACATTACCTATATCCCCGTCATCTTCTAAAAAAATAATCAGTTCATTGTTAGAATAAGTAAATACAACAGCTTTTTTCAAAAAAGCAGCAGCATGCTGAACTTCTTCTTCGATATAATAAACACTATTTTTAAAACCAAATAAATCACTATCATATCTATTTTTTGCTAAATCATCAAAATTTTCTGGATAGCCAACAAGACATATATAAGGGACATTTAATTTATATCCAAATAATTTTGCTCTTGATTTGATTTGATTATCAATTACAATATCAGGCGTTTTTGCTAAATTCCAAATAAAATCATTACGTAAACGTAATTCCGTTTTTAAAATCGCATCTTCACGTGAAATCCAAAGAGCAGTCGCAGCTGATAAACTTTCAATTATTTGAAAAATACCTGGTGTTAGCTCTTCATTTTTATTTAAGCGCAGAATAAAACCGCTTTCTCCTATTTGACCTGTATCCATAGATACATCTTTTTTCAATATATTATAATTTTGATACTTAATCATTTTTAAATGATGGGCATATTCTGTTACTTCAAAATCACTATTTCCTGTAACAGATTCCCATAAATTTAATAGTTTACTATCTACCTCAGTAAGATCACCAAGTCTTGATTCACTATCAATAAAAACAAGTTGCCAACCAAGCTCTGCTTCAATATATTTAATTAAATCTTTTAAATTCTTTCCTTGGATAACAAGGTTGATTAATCTTTTTTGAATGCGCTCTGCGCGTGCTGATATATCATTTTGTTTTTCATTTATTAATGACATCACTTGCTTTTGAATATCTGTAAACCTTATTTCGAGTGGTAACTCAATTAAGATAAAATTATTTTCATTTGCAAACTCGGTGACTTCTGAGGGTACTTCTAATATATAGCGCCCTACTGCAATTCCTAGTGCTGCCGCACCTGAATCATATACTTCTTTTACAAAATTAATTAATAACTCAGGATCTTCAGCGTATTCGATACCTTTTGTTAACACTAATTCTTTTTCTTTAACAAACCCTTCAACAGGTCCTTCGATAATCGATACCCAATTAAATTCTTCTTTTGTTAAGTGTTCGATGCCTGTTAATATACGTGCTTGTTCGAAAATTTTTAATTTCATGATTTCTTCAACAGTTAAATACATCTGAATACCTCCCATTCACCATAATGAATGCGAATCATTTATAAATAAAGACTATTTAAATAAATTATACCATAAAATAAAGCCTCAATCTTATTATCAAAAAATAAGGTTGAAGCTCTATGAATAAGCGATTTTAAATTTAGTTTAGTAAGTTAATCACAACTTTAGCAAATGATTCGGTAGACTCTGTTCCGCCTAAATCAGGTGTCGTTTTGCCTTTTTCTAATGCACTTAATATGGCATCTTCCATTTTTTTTGCTAAATCTATTAAATGATTATCTTGATGTTTTTTACCTAACCAATCAAGTAGCATAACTGTAGATAACATGACGCCAACAGGATTTGCTATATCTTGACCGACAATATCTGGTGCTGAACCATGAACTGCTTGTGCCATAGCTTGTGTGTGATTTGCATTAATTGCAGGCGATAAACCAAGTCCACCTACAAGTTCACCCGTTAAATCTGATAAAATATCACCAAACATATTTTCTGTAACAATAATATCAAAATCACTAATACGCTTAACAAGGTGTGCAGCCATCGCATCGACATGAAAGTCGTTTACTTTTACTTCAGGATATTCTTTTGCAACTTCTAAACATACTTCTTTAAACAGACCTGTTCCTAACCTAATGACGTTTGCTTTATGAACAATTGTTACTTGTTTATGTCTTGTCATTGCCGCTTCAAATGCAGCGCGTGCGATTCGTTCGATTGCAGGCCTTGTAAAAACACCTGTTGAAAGAGCAACGTCTGGTGTGACCATCCATTCTCCAACGCCACTATACATATTACGATCTGGATAATATCCTTCTGTATTTTCTCGGTAAATTACTAAATCTGCGTCGTTTACTAAACTCTTAATTCCTTTTACCGATTTTGCGGGTCTAATATTAGCAAATAAATCAAAATGATGACGTAGCTCACCACTTGGATTCCTCTCTTCATTAAAACGATCTGGATAGGCTGCCGAATCGTGTGGCCCCATAATCCAACCATCTTTTTTACTTAATTTCTCTTTTGTTTGTTCTGGTAACGGATGACCGAATTCATCAATTGCTTTTAAGCCCATAGGTAATACTTCTAAATCTAATTTAACTAAATCGTTCATTTGATTAGCAGCTTTTAAAACGTCTAATGTTGCTTTAACAACTTCTTCTCCAATTCCATCTCCATACATAACGCCTAATTGATATGTTTTCAATTACCTCACACCTTTTTATTTTAAATTTTAATTACGTTATTTTATTTTTCTAATCTTCTAAAGCTGCTTCAATTGCTTGTAAATATTCATAAAAGTCAGCTTCTTGGTGTTTCCGATTAGAAGCGGATAAATCTTTGTCTTTAAAAAAAGCTTCTCTTTGAGCAGTACTAATCTCGAGTTGAACACCTTTACTTTGTTTATTTTTATTCACGATATTTCCCTCTTTTGTTCCGTCAAACTCTTTAGGAGAATCACTGACAGAAAAACCTGCTTCTTTTAATTTCTCACTCATTTTTTTAGCTAACTTCTTATCTAATCCACCTATGTAAGTATGTTTCTTTACTTCTTCTTTATATCCATGAAAAGATATAGTTATTGAACTTTCCGCGACTAAGTTTAATGCTTCTGGTTCATCATATTGTGTTGAGGTGATATGCATTGTTTGATTACCTGACATTTTAATTCCGTTAAAACTATAATACGAATAATTATTTTCACTTGCTAAATGTTTAATTAGCTCTGTTGTTCCAGGTTCAATGCCACCACCGTGAATAGCGAGTAATAAGACATCTGAATCTTTTCTTTCAAAATGAATCCTATAGTCTTCACTTTCAACTTCGTTTGCAGCTAACTCGGCAAAGTTTTGATATCCTTGATCACTTTTATATTCTTCATCTTTTGAAGGTTTAAATATGTAAAAGGAAAGTAAAAAAAGAGATAAAATACCAATCGTAATAACCATCAACATTTTTCCTTTCATTTATTATCCCCTTGTTTATTAAAGTTTATCAATAGATTCTTAATAATACAATTAGTCTATTTTCTTTATTATACTGTATAAGTAGTAATTTTTTCCATATTTATGATTAAAAAACCAAGTGCTAATTTAAGCACTTGGTTTTCTTATTATTTATTCTATTTCAATCCGGTTTACACGTTCACTTTCTGTGAGTGGGAGTTCAATATATAAAACACCATCATCTAATTTCGCTTTAATTTGTTCTTCTTCGACACCTTCAACATAAAACCTTCTAATACATTGACCTGTGTGTCGTTCGCGTCTAATTACTCTGCCTTCTTCTTTAACTTCATCTTCTGATTTTGTTTCTGCTTTAATCGTTAAATAATTTTGATTGTAGTCTAACGTTATTTCATCTTTTTTAAATCCTGGCAATTCTGCTTCTACAACATACTTATCATCTAATCTTTTTACATCAGCTTTAAAAGAAGCAAACCTACTGTCTAATACAGCAGTTCCTTGATCAAATAATTCATTTAAAGGCTGAAACACTTTGTTTAAAAAATCCAAACTATCTTCATTATCGCGTTTTGGTTTTAACTCAAACATTTATATTTCCTCCTTGTTTTTTTCCTTGAAGGTAATCCTTCTATTATTAGTATACCTTTATTAAGTGAGTTTTAAACGTTATTTTTTGACAAAAGATTGACATTTTTTATTAGTGTTTATCACCTTTAAAATACTTTCTTTGTTCATCGACAATCTTCTTTAAATTGTGATTATCAGTTTCTATTTTATCTAAATAAGTTAATGCTTCTTTTGTCCGCTTAATACGGTGTAGTGCTGTGGACATACTGAGGTTATAGGCATTTTTTGTTTCTTCTTTAACAGGTGAGTGTTTTATATTTATGAGTCCTTCATAAAGCATTTGTGGATTATCTGTTTGCTCATAATCTTCCATTATTTTGTTGTATTGTTTTACGAAAGGACCTTCTTCACCTAAATTAATATATAATGCTCCTAAAAAATATATTATAAAATGGATAATAGCTGCTACAATAATTGTTCCAATCATCCTGAAAAGATCATTCGATAAATACATATAGTAAATACCTAGACCAATTACAATAAAGATTATAAGCGTAATTGTATAAACAGTACCGTTAAGATAGTCACTTTTAGATTTGTTTGATTTCATAAAATCCTCCCTTAAAACACGCAAAATATATATGACAAAGCAGATTTAAAAGATTATAATAAGATAAACATAAAACTTGTGCTGTTTAGCTAATTTAATTGACTTAACTTAAAAAGGATGAGTCTAATGCAGCGGATTATAATTATAATAAGTATCTTAATGATTGCTACTTTAGTGACTTTCGCTTTCTTACACTCCGATTATCGAAAAAAATCTTTTCAAGAAACACTAACAGTACACCAAAAAGATGTGGTTAAAGTAACGATGGAATTTGGTGGTGTTACAAAACAAACCACGGATAAATCAAAAATAGATATACTTTTTAAATATTTTGACCGGGTAAAATATGTGCGGATGAGAGGAGATCAAACTGCTTTTATGCCTACAAAAGCACATATTATTTATTTACATTCAGATGATTTTGTCGATTTTATCGTGCCTTATAACGATGAAGCAATGATTAGTTACAAAGTATACAAAGTAAAAGATGGTCAAATTACCAATCGTTTTATGACTGATTATTACCAGTCTTTAAATTAAACTTTTAAACACACTTTTGAAGCTGTAACATTTCTTCTGCCATTAGTTTAATCCGCGGAAGTACGCTCTCATCTACAATTTCATTTATTTCACTAAACGAATCACTATGTACAAATACATTACGACGCGGAACTAATCCTTTTAAGTAAGATAGGATTGGTCTTAATTGATATTCAGAAACTAAAAAATGTTTTTCAACCCCACCGACTGTAACCATACCTGTTACTTTTCTATTAAAAGCATCTACTGGGAAATGGTCAAATAAATTTTTTAACGCACCTGTAATTGATGCTTGGTAAATTGGCGTACCAAAAATAACGATATCTGCTGCAGATATTTTACTAACGACTTCCCATGTGTCATCATTATAATAAGATAGCGGTTCTCCTGTAACAAACTCAACATCATATTCTTTCATTTCAATTAATTCTGTTGTTATATTAGGTTCTATTTTCTTCATTGATAGTAACAGTTCATGTAAAGCAATCGTTACTTTCCATCCAGTCAGTTCGCCTGCAACGGCAACTACTTTTATTTTTTTATCTTCCATTTAATCACTCCTGTTCACTTATCTTTATTCTATCAGATTTATCTTCCTTTTTGCATCTTGTAAGATTTACTTTATAAACGCTTAATAAAAAAACCTTATTAAGAAAGATTTATAATATCTTCCTGATAAGGTTTCATCAATTATAACATTTCGCCTAAAAATGCTTGAGTCCGCTTTTGTTTAGGATGATGGAATATTTCTTCTGGTGTTCCTTCTTCAACTAGTTTTCCTTCATCTAAAAAAAATACGCGGTCAGCTACATCACGTGCAAAATTCATTTCATGTGTCACAACCATCATTGTCATGCCTTCTTTAGCCAATCCTTTCATCACATCTAAAACTTCTTTTACCATTTCTGGATCGAGTGATGACGTTGGTTCATCAAATAACATTACTTTTGGTTTCATCGCTAATGCACGGGCTATAGCAACTCTTTGCATTTGTCCACCTGAGAGCTGTTCAGGATATGCTTTTGCCTTTTCACTTAAACCGACTTTTGCAAGTAATTCTAAGGCTAATTTTTCAGCATCTGCTGGATTCATCTTTCTAATTTTTCGAGGCGAAATTGTTATATTATCTATTACACGTAGGTGAGGAAATAAGTTGAATTGTTGAAAAACCATCCCTACATCTTCTCTTAATTCATTAATATTTGTTTTTTCATCATTTACTTTAACATTATTAATATAGACAGATCCACTTGTAATGTCTTCTAAGAGATTAATGCACCGAAGGAATGTACTTTTTCCAGATCCACTTGGCCCGATTACACAGACAACTTCTTTTTCTTCTACTTCACAATCAATTCCTCTTAATACTTCTAAATTACCAAATGATTTATAGAGTCCTTCTACTTTAATCATGGTTAACCCCCTCTTGAACGACCAAACGAGAACATCCGTCTTTCTGTAGGTACATAATCAATACTTAAGCGTCTTTCTACATAGGCGATTACTTTTGTAAAAACATAAGTTAGCATTAAGTATAATATCGCGACAGTAATATATGGTTCCCAAAATCTAAAGTAAGCACCTGCTACAACTTTACCTGCATATAATAAATCATTTGCAGCAATGACCGTAACTAATGAAGAATCTTTTAGTAAAGCAATAAGTTCATTTCCAAGTGGTGGCACCATCCGTCTTAATGCTTGAGGTAATATAATATACATCATTGCAATTGAACCTGGCATACCAAGTGATCTCGCTGCTTCCATTTGACCTTTATCAATCGATTGAATCCCTGCACGAATAATTTCTGCATTGTAAGCTCCACAATTTAAAGCTAGCGCTAATGCACCTGAAACAAAAAAACCTTGTGATTGACCGAAAATTGTTGGTATTAAAGCTAAATGAATAAGTAAAATTTGAACGAGTAAAGGTGTCCCACGAAAGAAATCGATATAAAGCTTACTTGGATAATGGAGCCACCATTTCTTTGATAAACGACCCATTCCAATAAATAAGCCTAAAACAATACCCGATAAATAACCGACAAATGTAAGTGCCAACGTCACACCAATTCCTCTAATAAATAAGTCTTTATAATCCCAAATAATATCAAATCTTATATTGAGGAAATCCACAGTATCACCTCCCATTTGAGTATCATTAAAAGCAATTCATTATTTAATATTTACTCAACAGCGATACCTGTGATTTCTTCTAATTCACCACTTTCTTTTATCTTTTCAATACCTTCATTTAATAATTCTAAGACTTCTGTATTTTCTTTTTTAACCATTAAACCATAATATTCTTTTTCGAAACTGTCATCTTCAATTGCTTTAGCTTTTACATCGGGATTATTTTTAATATATTCGTTAATTGTTGAATTATCACCAACAGATGCTTCTGCATTTCCATTTAACATTTCTTCAATTGCAAATGGCATTGTTTCTGCTGCTACAATATTTTTACTTGTTTTTCCTAATAAATCTTGTATAACGATGTGACCTGTTGTATTAATTTGTGCAGATACTTTTCTATCTTTAAGATCGGCAAATTCTTTAATATCAGAATCTTCTGGGACTAAAATAATTTGGTTAGCTACGTAATATGGCTCTGTAAAATCAAATGATTCTTCTCGTTTATCTGTAATAGTAATCGATGAAACAGCAAAATCGACTTCATCATTATCTACCGCTGGAAATAAGGGTTCCCAACCTATATTTTTAAACTCCACTTCAAAATCAGCAGCTTTTGCAATTGCATTAACAATATCGATATCTATTCCGACAATTTCTCCATTTTTGTCCATTGACTCCATTGGCGCATATGTTGCGTCAGTACCTGCAATAAGTTTTTTCTGTTCTTCTTTGTTGGTGTCTGAACCTGTTTCATTTGTTGAATCAGATTCGCCTCCGCAACTTACTAAAACAAATAGTAAACTAGTTAAAACGAGTAGTAATATTCTCATACCGTATTTCTTTTGCATACTCATTACCCCCTATTTTTATTTTAGGCTAGTTAAGTTTTAATAACTGAATATTCTGTTATCTTACTACATTATATCTTAACAACTTCTATTATACAATATTGTTTTTACATATAATGTATAATAATTTTTCATTTTTTAAAGATTAGTACTCATTTGTGTTATACTTAATTTGAAATTTAATTAAAAGGAGTGCATCCAACTTGAGTTACTTTATTATTTCAAAACAAGAACCCCAGACAAATGAGATACAGGCAATAAAAATCAAACAAGAAAATGATTTACTCTATTTATATAATACAAAAGACGAAGTTTCTGATGCTAAGAACTACAAAGCAATTGATGAAAACGGTGAGTTACAAACGAAAGGAACAATTGTCTTAAACAATATTCCTATTGCTGAAGATGGTAAAGATGCTTTTGAAGAACGTTTTTTAAATAGAGCACGTGCGATTGAAAGCACGCCAGGATTCATTGCAATAAAAGTACTTAGACCACTAAGTGATAATACATACGTTGTATTAACACAATGGGATTCTACTCAAGCTTTTAAAGATTGGCAAACTTCTGGTGCTTACCATAAAGCACATAAAAAACGCGATACTGATGAAGGTTTAAAACAAAAAGAGAACACTGTAAGCGAAAAACCATATCATATTATTTATGATGTAATTTAAATTACAAAATCCCCTATTAAATAAATTTTATTTAATAGGGGCTTTTTAATCATAACTTAATTAATCAATTTCGCTTACAATTGTCTTTGCTACTCGGTCATGTGGTAATATTTGTCCTTCACTTTTCCAATATTTACGAGGATGCGCTAAATATTTAAATGGGCTTACTAGTTGACTATAAAAGGTTCGTTTGACAATTTGTTCTCTTGTTAACTCTCTTGTAATTAAGCTTTCAAGAATTAAACCAGAAGTTTTGTATCCGATAGTTTGACCACTTCTTTTTAACTGTAAATACTCAAGAGAAAACGGGATAACTAGAGGTGTAACAATAATATAAACCACTTCATTTTTTATTTTTTTACGTAAAATGGATTCTATTCCTAGCGTCACTACACTTGCAATAGCAAAATCAATAAAATAAGCTTTTAAACGTTTTTTAGTAATAGGATGCATTTTATCTACCTCCTTCTGGAAGCTTCTCTAACATCACTAAAATAAATGTTGCAATTGGTCCTAAAAATAATGAAATAAAGAACCAATTAAGTCCTGACCTGTTTTTTCCTTGAGCAATCCCTGCATTGATAAGCATAAGTGTACCCCAACCAATAAAATACTGGTCTTCCATAAAATTTCACCTACCATATTTTCTTTTAATAGATATATTTTACCAGTATATTATTATCATTTTAATCTTTTTATAAATTATTATTTACCATTCTTCAAACAAGGGATATTTCTTCATCACTTCTTGAAATATTCCTTTATCTTTTACATCAAAAATAGGTGTATAACAACGTTGATGAATAACTGAATTTAACATATCTAAATAGACAAAGTCTTTATATTTAATAAGTTTATGACACGCATTACATTTTAATCGATTAAGCATTTCTTCCTCCTTAGTAAAACTTAATATGAAGACGTCATTCATTTAGTTTGATATTCATTTCTCAAATCTTTCTTCAATACTTTTCCACTTGGGTTTTTAGGTAATGTCTCTTTAAAGTAGACGTGTTTTGGTGATTTAAACGACGACAAATTATCATGACAATACGTTTTTATTTTATCTTCTGATAGTTGATGATTATCTTTTAAAACGACAACGGCTGTAATTGCTTCAATCCAGTAATCATCTTGTATACCGATAACTGCAACTTCAGACACTTCTTTTAACTGATAAATAACTTCTTCTACTTCACGACTTGCAACACTCACTCCGCCTGTATTAATAATATCTTTTTTTCGGTCGACAATTGTTATATAACCCTCTTCATCCATTTCACCGAGGTCTCCACTATGAAACCATCCATTCTTAAACACTTCTTTTGTTTTTTCTGGATCATTTAAATAACCTAGCATTGCGTGTGGTGTCCGGTGGACTATTTCTCCTACTTCTCCTCTAGCAATTTCATCATCATTTTCATCGACTATTTTTGTTTCGACATGTAAGGTTGCTTTTCCTGCTGAACCTAGCTTTCTTAGTTGATCTTCTGGTTGTAATGCAGTAGCAAGTGGTGCTACTTCTGTTTGACCATAAAAGTTCCAAAAAAGAGCATTTGGGAGCCGATTTGAAAGTTCTCTTAATATCTCTCTTGGCATAATTGCAGCTCCGTAATAACATTTTTTTAGTGTCGATAAATTATACGTTTCGAATTTTTCATCACGTAACATGGCAATCCAGACCGTCGGTGGAGCAAATAACTGAGATGCCCCGTAACTTGCAATCGTTTTCATAATTGATGTTGGTGTTACTTCATCTAAAATAATTCCACTCGCCCCTAAGTAAATGCTCGGACCTAGAAATACATGTAATTGTGCACTATGATAAAAAGGTAATGCATGCACAAGCAAGTCTGAATCACTCATTTTTCCGTCTACAATACAACTTACGTATTCACTAATAATACTTTTATGCGATAACATAACTCCCTTTGGTTTTGATTCAGTACCGCTTGTATATAAAACTTGAGCTAAATCGTCGTCTAGTATATTAACTTCAATAATTTTATCGTGATTATCAGACTGTAATTTTTTGAGTGATTTCCAGGATTCTTTTGAAGCGTCTGCTTCTGTAAGATAACAAATCGGATTTTTTATATTAGCTTCAATAATCGCTTCATCTAAAATATCTGTATACGCGTCTGAGGCAAAGAGACCAGTTACTTCTGCGTGATTTAATATGTAAGCTATATCTTTATTTTTTAACATATAATTAATTGGTATAAATACTGCACCAATACGTGCAACAGCAAACATCACAATAACGAAATCTAAACTATTCTTAGATAAAATAGCTAAACGATCTCCTTTTTTAATTCCGTCATTCATTAAACCATTAGCAGTTTTATTTACGAGTTCATCTAACTTTTTGTATGTAACTTGTCTCTTTTGATAAATAAATGCTTGTTTATCTGGAACTCGCGCTGAGGTTCGAGTAAGTAAGTCACCTAATGTATTCCTTCTAGCTCTTTGAATCATTTTAGTATCCGTATCATTTAGTTTAAGCATATCTTTCCTCCTTTTTAATGTCTTTTTATTATATATCAGAAAATTCAGATAAACAAACAAAAAAATAAGCCTATAACATCAACAAAGATATTATAGGTTTATTTTTTTGTGTCAAATTACACTACTATTAGCTTTCAAGTGTTGAATATTCTGTAACTGCTGAATCTTCTCCACCAAATATAAAGTTCCATAATGATTTAAAGAAATCTTTAATTTTTTCTATGAAACCTTTACCTTCATCACTTTCTAGAAAATCAGTTACTTTTCCTTTAGCGTCATTTATTTTCTGATTTACAGCATCCCAATCGATGTTTAAATCTTTAAACTTCTGAAATAAATCCACTAATTTAGAAATCTCTTCTTTTGATAAATCATAATTTTTTTCGTTTGCTACTTCTTCAATTAATTGCTTAATTTCTTCTTTACTTTGGGGTTTTTCTTCTGATATTTTTGACTTAATTAAAGTAATAAAATCAGCCGCTTCTTCCTCATCCATCGATTCATTTTCTGATAGCTCAGAAGTAATGACCATTTCTTCATTGGCGACTTCTTTTTTATCTTCATCAATTTCTATCCCACTCGTAATTTCGTACGCTTGCATAATACCTGTTAAAGCACCTGTTCCAGATACTTGGAATGGAGCAGTGATATATATTTTTGCGTCTTTTACACCTGCTGTACTTAATGCATTTCCATACATTTGTTCAGTAATATAGTCTATATTCTTTAGTTGTAATGATAAACCATCACCTTTTTCACCAATAACAATAATTGCTGATGATATCGCATTTTGACCAATTTGCGCAGCTGGTATATAATCTCCTAAATATTTATGTTCATCTGCGTTTGAAACAGTTGTGATTTGGACATCATCAGGACTTTCGACACCCATTTCTTTTAATAGTTCATTTTGTTGTGCACTTGTTAAATCTTCTCCTAACACAACTATCCGGTCACCTGGGGCAGCATCTGCTCCTACTTTTGGTTGGTAGCCAAATGTACTTATTACCATTAAAATGGCAATACTTATCATAAACTTCTTCAAAAATTCCCTCTCCTTTATATAACTTTCAATATTTTTAACTTTATCATATCTATTATAACACTTTTTTAGTAAAATTATATTTCAACTTGGTTAACTTTATATATAAATTACATCACTATGCTTTAATTTAATTATCTGTATAACTATATTTTAAAATAGGAGATTAGAAAAATGAAAAAATTTTATAAAAAGAAGTCTATATGGGTTTTATTTATCCTTTTACTTATACTTGCTAGCATTGTTATTTTTAATAAAACTAAATCACTGCCAGAAGGTATTTCTTACGAGAGTGATGTTTACAAAACAGACGACGTTACTTTTTTATCTGATTTAACGTACTCTAAAAAGGGTGAGCAAAAAGTTGAGCAAGAGATATTTGAAGATGTATCAAATATCATTCAAGAAGCAGAAGAATTTATTGTCGTGGATATGTTTTTATTTAATGATTACACTGATCAAACTAGAAATTTCCCTGACTTAAGTGGAAAGTTGACTGACTCTTTAATTAAACAAAAGAAAAACAACCCTAATTTACAAATAGTTTTTATTACTGACCCCGTTAATACAGGTTATTATTCTTATGATGATAAGCACCTAAAAAAACTAAAAGAAAATGATATCGAAGTGGTAATTACACGTTTAAGTGAACTACGTGATTCAAATACGTATTATTCAGCTGCTTGGCGGTTATTCTTTCAACCCTTTGGACAAAAAGGTACTGGCTGGTTACCAAATAATTTTTCTAAAGATGCTCCTAACATGACAATTCGTTCTTATGCTAATTTATTTAATGTGAAAGCTAATCATAGAAAAGCAATTGCTACTGAAAAAAATGCAATTATTGCGTCAGCGAATCCGCACAATGAAAGTGGTTTTGCTTCTAATATTGCTTTTAAAGTTTCTGGTGAAATCATCCAAGATATTGTTAAAGCTGAACAAGCGGTTATTAATTATTCCGGCGGTGAAACAATCATCGATTACGAAGGCAAAATTCAACCGACAAATGGGGATATTGAGATTCAATATCTAACAGAAGGTAAAATATTAAGTGGTCTTTTAGATGAAATCAATCAGACAACTGATGGCGATAATATCTGGATTGGTATGTTTTACATTGCAGATAGAGATGTAATCGACGCTTTACATAAAGCAACTGAACGTGGCGTAGAAATACGTCTCATTCTTGATCCAAATAAAAATGCTTTTGGTAATAGTAAAACAGGTTTACCTAACTTACCAGTCGCTTCAGAGATGTTTGATGATAGCGATTTGAAAATTCGTTGGTATGAGCCTGGGGAAGACCAATACCATACAAAATTAATGTATATAAAAAAACAAACTGACGCTATTATTATTGGTGGTTCTGCAAATTATACAACACGTAATTTGGACGATCTAAATTTAGAAAACAATTTAAAAATTACGGCTTCACACGATGCAAAAGTAATTCAGGATGTTGATAATTATTTTAATCGATTATGGAATAATGAAGATGGTCATTTCACATCAGACTATGATTCACAACAAGATGTTTTAACTCCTGCATTAAAATTAACTTACTGGGTACAAAAAGTAACTGGTTTAACAACCTACTAAGTTTAATATTCTTATGGTAATATTTATTTGTTTGTTGTAAAATAACTATGAGGTGATTGAATGATTGTTTACTCATTAATTGGAAAAAGTGGCACTGGAAAGAGTTCAAATGCCATTCAGTTTGCACATGAACATAACATTCCTGCGATTATTGATGATGGATTATTAATTGTAGATGGTAGTAAAGTTGCTGGAAAGTCTGCTAAATATGAGAAAACAACTATTGCTGCTGTTAAGCGGGCAATATTTTCATCTGATAAACATATGAATGAAGTAAAAAATAAACTAAAAAAATTAAATCCTGAACGCTTATTAATTATAGGTACATCGATGAAAATGGTTAGATTAATTGCTGCAAGACTTGACGTAGGTAGAATCCGTACACATCATTATATTAGTAGCTTTGTTTCACAAGCTGATATCATTGCTGCTGTAAATGCACGCAAGACGACAGGTAATCATGTTATTCCTATTCCACACCATCAAATAGAACCAAATATTCTCATAAAAATTATTCGTAAAAGTATTCATGTTTTTTCACCTAAAAAAGAAAAAATTGGTGAAACGACTATTGTTCAACCTCCATTCTTTACTCGAATGAAAGAAATAAAAAAAGAACAAGTAGACGCTCTAACAGATGCTGTTGACTTTCATATCATTCAATTTAAAATTGATCTAATCATTTTAAAACAGTTATTAAATAATCGAACAAATGATTTAATTGATCGAATTGAAGATTATATAAGTCACTTTATTCAACGCTTTAAAGATAGAATTTCAATTATTAAATATCATATATTAGAATTCTTTAAATCTAATAAACTTCGTTTAACATAAATAAAAAAGTGATCTGAATCAATTGATTCAGATCACTTTTTTTAACGTGGATTAAAATTTGGTTTACGTTTTTCGACAAAAGCACTAACCCCTTCTGGAAAATCTTCTGGATCAACAAAATTACTCGTTCCTTCCCATAATTCTGGTGTACTTTCTGTGCTTTCTGCTACAGCTCTTTTAATTGCTAGTAAAGATCTTGGTGATTGTGATGCAATACGTGATGCCATATTAAGTGCATGGTTATCTAAAGTTTCTGAGTCGACCAGTTCATTTAATAAACCATGTTGATGTGCTTGTGTTCCATCGTATACTTTGCCCATATAAACGAGTTCTTTTGTTTTACTTGGTCCAAGTAACATGACTAAGCGATGCGCAAATCGATTATTTAATGTAATTCCTAAATTACCTACAGGAATACCTAACTTTGTATTTTCTGAACCGACACGCATATCACAAGCAAGCGCAAGTTCAAGCCCTGCTCCCATTGCTGGTCCATTAATTACACAGAGTGTTGGCATTGGGAGGAGTTCAAAATAAGCAATTGTTCGTTCCATTATAACAAATGCTTCTTCTGCCTCTTCAACAGTGAGTTCATTAAATTCATATAAATCTGAACCACTTGTAAATTGACGTCCAGACCCTCTTAAAACAAGCACGCGATTTTTTGAGTTTGAGACTGCCTTTTCTGCTAAATCATAAAGTTTCTTCCACATTGATTGAGATAGTGCATTTCTTTTTTGTGGACGATGAATTGTAATAATCGCCATACCACCTGTTTCTTGATATGTTATTTTTGCTTCTTCTTCTTCCATTCTTGAGATTTTAACTTTCACTACTCTCACTCCTTATAAATAATATTGCCACTGGCCAGCTACAATTTCTCTTTTACAATCCCCACGTCTTCTAAGATACTCTAAATGAGCAACTGTTTCGCCTATTGCAAAACGAAGTTCATGGACAGTTAACTCAAAAGGAAATAGTGCTTCACATACTTGATAAACACTTAATTTTTTATTTGTTAATATCGATAATACATAATTACAACGTTCTTCATGATGTTCAATCAGTTCATTAATGCGCTTTGTACCATCATAAAAAGGTTCCCCATGCGAGGGAATAACGTAATCAATTTCTAACTCTTTCATTCTATTTAATGAATTAAAATACGAACCTAAAGGATTTGGATCACCTTGATACCAATACGAAATATTAGGTGTAATTCTTGGTAAAATGTGATCGGTACTTAATAATACTTTATTTTTTTCATTATAAAAAGTCACGAGCCCATCAGAATGTCCTGGTACAATAAATGTTTTATATATTTCATTCCCTATTTGGTACTCTTTATTTTCAGTTATGTAATGTGTCACTTCTGGATAAGGTGTCACGATAGATTCAAATTCTTCTGTATTTTCTAACATCTCTTTACCTTTTGCTTCAGGTACAGATGATTTATAATAATATTCGGGTAATCGCTTAATAGCTGACTTTCCAATATGAGTAAGTGCAAGTTCTTTTTCTATTTTACCCATATGCACGTTTGTTTGATATTTATTTTGAAGATATCCTGCAGCTCCTGCATGATCGGGGTGATGATGTGTCACAATAATGTCAGTTAATAATATATCAGTTAATTCTTTTTCCCAACGTTTTTGCGTTGCTTTATTGTTAAGTCCTGTATCGATAAGCAACATGCCATGTTCACCTTCTGCTAAAAAACAATTCACATGATTTAATCTAAACGGTAAATCTAAAGTAATTGATTCGATACCTAGCTTTTTTAACATCATCATTCTCCTATCTTAGACTCTTAATGAATTAACATTCATTATACGTGACTATTAAATAAATTACTAGGTCACATTTATACTTAATAGATGAGTTCAACTTAATTCATATGTTACAATTAATCCATCACTTATTTAGATAGGAGAATTTCATGTTTGAACAAAAAACTTATTCAGATAATAGAGATATACAATATAATACAGTCATTAAACAACTCGAAGCACTTATTAAAGATGAACCTGACGTTACTGCTAACTTAGCTAACGCTTCCGCTTTATTAAATCAGTTTTTAGATGATATTAACTGGGTTGGTTTTTATTTATGGAAAGATACAGAGCTTGTTCTCGGACCTTTCCAAGGGTTACCAGCTTGTATTCGAATTCCCTCAGGCAAAGGTGTCTGTGGTACTGCTTACGCTAACAAACAAACGATGCTCGTTCCTGATGTTAATCAATTTCCAGGACATATTGTCTGCGATGCGAATAGTCAATCTGAGATTGTGATTCCTTTAATCATTAATAATAAAGTTTATGGTGTCTTAGATATTGATAGTCCTAATTTAAACCGTTTTGATAAAGTTGATAAAAAATATCTTGAAAAATTTGTTCGAGTTATTGAACAAAACATGTTAGAAACAGTTATTTCCTAGGAAGTAACTGTTTTTTAATGGTTATGTCCTGCATGTAAATCTGGCTTTTCAATTTTTATTTCACATAGCGCTGAGTCAGTATGATAATGCTTTTTTGATTCAATTTGTAATGTGATGTGTTGAATACCTAAATATTCTAGTGATGCTTCTATTTCTTTTAATAAATCATCTGTTTCATAAACAGTCAGCTCGCCATCCACAACTAAATGAGCTGTTAGGACGTTAAAACGACTTGTAATCGTCCAAAGATGCACATCATGAACTGTTTTAACTTGTTCTTTTTTTAATATTTTTATTACTTCAGTTAGGCTAATATCTTTAGGCTTTCCTTCCATTAAAACGTGTAACGAATCTCTTGAAACTTGGTAACCACTTCTTAGGACAAGAATAGCCACGAGTACACTCGCAATAGGATCTGCTAGTCCAAAATTAAAGAATATCATTAATAATGCTGCAATAATTGCTCCAAGCGAACCAAGCATATCGCTCATCACATGTAGAAATGCACCACGCATATTTAAATTATCTTTTGTATCAGCACCTTTAAACATTATTATAGCTACAATAATATTTACAATTAAACCAACTACTCCAATAATGAGCATACCTGTTGTTGCTACTTCTGGGGGATTCCCAAAACGTTTAATTGCTTCGTAAAATATATAAATAGAAACACCTAGCAACGTTAAACCATTTATACTTGCTGCAATAATTTCAAATCTTTTCAGTCCATAAGTATTAGTTGAACTTGCTGCTTTTTCACTTAATTTAAATGCAAGTAACGCTATACCTAAAGCAATTGAATCAGAAAGCATATGACCTGCATCAGATAATAAAGCTAAACTATTTGTTAAAAAACCACCAACTACTTCTATAATCATATAAACTGTAATAATTATAAATGAAATGAGTAACACTTTCTGATTGTTTTTTTCTTGTTTATGCTTCATATGTCTTATCCTCCTAAATAACATATCGTATCTATTTTTATTTATTCCCTCTTCCAAAACAGATAAACACGAGTACTTAGCTTGATTTTCCTTTCAAATAAGTATAAAGTTAATTTTATTATGCAATCGATAATTAAGGAGTGTTTTACAAATGTCAGACAATTTATTTTTAAGAGTTTTTGAAAAAAATGATCTTGATTTTATACATAAATTATATAATAACCCTAAAATCATGCATTTCTGGTTTGAAGAACCGTTCTATTCAAACGCCACTTTAGCTGAAGCTTTTGATAAAAATAAAGATAATCCACGCAGGAAAAGCTTTATTTTACAAGATGATAGTGACATCGTTGGGTTGGTCCAATTATTTTCAGTAGACTATATTCATCGTAAAGCAGAATTTGCAATCATTATTGATCCGGAAAAACAAGGTAAGGGATATGCGCTTAAAGCAACACATCTAGCTCTTGAATATGCGTTTGGTACATTAAATTTAAATAAATTTTATTTATATGTGGACGAAAAGAACGAAAAAGCGATTCATATTTATGAAAAAGCTGGTTTTGTTCAAGAAGCGATTTTAAAAGATGAATTTTTCGTAAATGGTACTTATCATAATGTTGTTTATATGAGTTGTTTTCAAAATGATTATTTAAAAAAAGAAGAGCACACGTCTAAGTAGACTGTACTCTTCTTTCTTTTTTCACTTTCTTTTTTTCAGGTGGTGCCCAGGCGAAACTACCGCCAAACACATCACGCACGTCATGAATCACAACAAATGCATTTTCATCAATTGAAGCGACAACTTTTTTTAATTGCATCAGTTGATATTTATTAATAATAACATACGTCATATCGCGATCTTCTTTTAAATAACCACCATAACCTTCAAATATAGTAACACTTATCCCCATCTCTTTAATTATTTCGTCAGCAATTATTTCCGATTTATTTGAAATTATACTAACAGCTTTACGAGGATCAAGCCCGTCCATTATTAAATCCATCGCTTTTTTCGCTATGTATAAAGTAAGGACTGTATACATTACATTTAATGGACCAATAATAAATAAACCTGATAATACAATGACAAGGTCTAATACAAAAATTGTGCGTACCATATCAAAGTCATATTTTTTATGTAACATGATTGCTATTGTACTTGTTCCACCCATCGAGCTACCTGTTTTAAATATAAGGCCAGCTCCAATTCCGATAAATAAACCTGCAAAAATAGCAGATATCAGGGGATCACCAAGCGATTCTACTCTATTTTCAGTTAAATAAATAAACACTGAAACAAGGGGAACCGTCAATATCGAAAGTCCAATAGCTCGTTTTGGTAGTGACTTATACCCAATCGCGAGAATAACAGATGTTAAAACAAATGTTATAATACCAGGCGACCAATTAAAAGCATAGTGCAAAAGGATTGCAGCCCCTGGTACGCCACCTTCTGTTAAGTCGTTTGGAATAGCGAGCGTAGTTAACGCAAGTGCGTAACAAAGAGAACCTATTGTTACCATTGATATATCCCTAAAAAGTAATTTCATCTAAATCCTCCTTGATTATTCATATAAAAAGCAATTTAATATTAAATCGTATTTAACTATAGTAACATAACTTTACTTATTTTATCTTATATTTAAAATAAAAATAAACCATGTTTAATCAATGTTTAATTGATTGTACATGGTTTATTCATTAGTTCTATTTTATTTTTTCAATTAAATTGTGCGTTTTAATAAAATCATTTAATACTTTTTCTAAGTTAGGTTCTGTCACTTCATTTAGTTCATATTGAACACGTGTTGTAGGCTTATTAATGTTAATAATTCTTGTTAAATCCATTGGTGTACCAATAATTACGACATCACAATCGGTTTGATTAATTGTTGCTTCTAAATCTTTTAATTGTTCCTTACCATAGCCCATAGCTGGTAGAACATTTTCAATATGCGGATAAGTTTCAAATGTTGTCTTTAAAGAACCTACTGCATATGGACGCGGATCAACAAGTTCTGTTGCACCTAAACGTTCAGCTGCAACAGTACCAGCACCTATTTGCATTTCACCATGTGTAAGTGTTGGACCATCTTCAACAACTAATACTTTTTTACCTTTAATTAATTCTGGCTTATCGACAAGTATTTCTGATTCTGCTTTAATAATTAATGAATCAGGGCTTGCTATTTTGATATTATTTTCAACAATATCAATTGCTTTTTGCGGTGCACTATCAATTTTATTTATAATAGATACATCAGCAGTTCTTAAACATACTTCTCCTGGATAATAGCTTAGTTCGTGCCCAGGACGATGTGGGTCTAGAACTGTAATGGCAAGGTCTGGTTCATAAAATGAAAAGTCATTATTACCACCATCCCAAAGAATAACGTCACAACCATCAGGATCATTTTCTGCTGCTTCTAAAATATCTGCGTAGTCAACACCTGCGTAAATAATGTTTCCACGGTCTACGTGTGGTTCATATTCTTCCATTTCTTCAATTGTACAATCATGTTTCTTTAAATCTTCAACTGTTGCAAATCTTTGAACACGTTGTTTAACTAAATCACCATAAGGCATAGGGTGACGAATT
This sequence comes from Caryophanales bacterium, assembly GCA_029257405.1. Classification (GTDB taxonomy): domain Bacteria; phylum Bacillota; class Bacilli; order Bacillales; family Amphibacillaceae; genus Pseudogracilibacillus. The sequence continues at coordinate 45,439 of JARIBO010000041.1, read as the reverse complement.
GCAATTACTTTTATACCTTTTTTAAGCATCTCTTCAACAACAACTCTAGATGTCTGACTTTTTCCAGTTCCTGTCCGAGTGGCACACACTGAAATTACTGGTTTATTACTTTTAATCATTGTACTTTTTGTACCTAATAATTTAAAGTTAGCTCCTGCAGAATTTACAATTGCGCTAATGCCCATTACTTTATCATAAGGGAGGTCACTATATGCGAAAACACATTCATCAACATCGTAATGTTTAATCAAATCAACTAGTTCTTCTTGTGGATAAATTGGAATACCTTCTGGATAGAGTTTTCCTGCTAATTCATATGGATATTTACGTCCGTCTATATCCGGTATTTGTGCTGCAGTAAATGCTACAACATTATACATTTCATTATCTCTGAAATATGTATTAAAGTTATGAAAATCTCTTCCAGCCGCTCCAATGATAATTACATTTTCTTTTTTCATTAGTCACATCTCCAACTTCGTTTAATGTTTATCTCTATTTATAATAATACATCTAATTGTATATTAATGCAAGTCTTTTTTTAAAATTAATTTCTATTAAAATTAATTAGCTTTCTTTAATCTTTATTATTAAGATATAATGTAACTAAAGAAGAATGGAGGTCTTAAAGTGAGTGTTGAGCATATAATCATTTTACTCATAATTGGTTACCTTATTTCTATTCTCGATATCAAACAAAAGAATTTACCTATCCCTGTTATTTTAATTATTATTGGAATTGTTTTATCATTTATACCTTATTTTCAAGAAATAAAATTAACTGAAGACACCATTTACTCTATATTCCTCCCAGGGCTCTTATTCATTTCTGCTTATCAATTTTCAGCGAAGGCCCTTAATAAACACAGACGTATTATTGGCTTTCTAAGCACGATTGGACTTATTTTAACTGTTGGTTTATTAGGTTTTAGTATCTATTACCTTGGTTTATATTTTTTTAGTATGTCTTTTTTAAGTGCTTTATTGCTTGCATCAATTTTAACTCCTACCGATCCCGTTTCAGTTGTAACTGTTTTAAAAAAATCTTCAGACAGTCCTGATATAGCAAATATTGTGGATGGGGAATCGATGATAAATGATGGAACAAGCATTGTATTATTTTCAGTACTTTTAAATATGTATATTAATAATGAATCATTCGAAGTCGTTCAGTTTATTAAGTCATTCTTTTATGTTTCGCTGGGCGGTATTGTTGTTGGTTTGATTGTAGGTTGGACATTAAGTAAAGCTGTTCATTTATTTAACGAGCGCGAGTACCAAGTGATGTTAAGTATTATTATCGCATATGGCGGTTTTCATTTAGCAGAACATTTTGGCTTTTCAGGTGTTCTTGCAACTGTTACTTCCGGTATTTTATTATCTTGGGAATTTACTCACACAAATAAAGCTGATGACTATTTAAACAAACTCGATGGATTTTGGGGTGTAGTTGAACCCACCTTGCTTAGCTTACTTTTTTTATTGATTGGAATAGAAGCAACGCCATACTTAGCTCATGATTACTGGATTTATGCAATTGTTATTTTTATTTTTTCTGTTTTAGTAAGATTTTTAATCGTTGGGGGTTCGTTAAAACTCTTTTCAAACTGGGAACATATTAATTTAAAACAATCTGTTATCATATCCTGGGCGGGAATTAAAGGTACTGTATCTGTTTTTTTACTCTTAACACTTTCTCTCAGTGTTGATTCAAATTCACATCCTATTTTAGCAATTGGCTTTTCAGTTGTTATCTTATCTTTAATATTTCAAAGTATTGGTGTATACCCGCTCTCTAAATGGTTAAATAAATAATATCACAAATATTTTTATAATAATGTAATTATCTGAATAATCTGATATAATTTCATTAATACCATATATTTAATTTAGAGGAGGAGTATTATGAAGCGTACTGGAGAAGTTATTCTAACAACAACAGCACTTTTCTTTACTTATCTTGGCACTATTCTTATTTCTACGGTTTTACTTTTTTCAAATCTTGATGAGATTAGAAATCTATTCCAAGAAGATTATATGACAGAAGATGCTTTACCTGTGACACTTGAAAATATAAATACCTTTTTAAACATATTTATAGGTTTGAGATGGGTTGTTCTTTTAACTGTTATAATCGGTACAGTACTTGGAACGTTTGCTTTATATTATTTCGTACGTGATAAAAATTCAAGAGCTGCAAGTATTTTTTCAATTGTAGCTGCAGTTATCATTCCACTAGGCACTTTGCTTACAGGATTTATTCCTGCATTACTCTTTTTAGTCGCTGGAATTATGGGACTTATGAGAAAAACACCCAATCAACCGCATCCAGTAGAAACTAATTTATAATGACAATGAAATAAGATAATTAATGTTTTAATAATTAAACCTATAAATCGCATTTTGCATTTATAGGTTTCTTTATATCAACTAGAATTAAATGTAAATTTAAATAATTACTAGCAACTCTTTTTTATTTGTTATAATATAGCATAGTAAAATATACCTTATATAATAATCAAAGGATGAGTAACTTGATAAAAAAGCTAGCACTTATATTATTTTCACTTATTTTTATTGTGGCATGTGGATCTCCTGAAAAAGATGAACAAACTAAAACAAAAGATACTACTGAAGATGATAGTGGTATCGAAGTTGATAAAGGTATTTTTAATGTTGAAGTAACGCTTCCGTCTTCACTTTTTGAAGAAGATGAGTTTGCAGATATTGAAGCTGATATAAAAGAAGATGTCGATGCAGATGTTATACAAAATGATGATGGCTCTATCACATTTAAAATGTCTAAAAAAGATCATAATAAAATGATGACAGAAATGAAAGAAGAGTTTGTTGATACAATAGAGGAAATCGTTGAAGATGATGATTTTGCTTCAATTAAAGACATTACTTACAATAAAGATTTTACAGAAATAAACATGCTTGTTGAAAAAGATGCGTTTGAAAATAGCTTTGATGGATTTACCACCTTAACACTCGGTATGGTTAGCATGTATTATCAAGCTTTTAACGGAAAAGATTTAGAGAAAGAAAAAATAACTATTTTTGTAGAAGATGAGTCTACAAACGAAATAATTAATGAAATTGTCTATCCGGATCAACTAGATGAAATGGAAAAAGAATTAGAATAAATAAAAAACTGTAAACATCTGTTTACAGTTTTTTATTTTAATTATTTTTTATTAGTAAGCACTCCAACCAGCATCTGCTGTAATTGAAACACCATTAATATAACCTGATTCATCCGATGCTAAAAAGAGTGCAATATTTGCAATATCTTGCGCTGATCCAGCATTTGGAATTAAGTTAACTGCTCGGGTTGCAGCTTTCAAACCGAACTGATCAATATTATCCATTGCTGCTGAAAATCCTGTTTCAATCTGTCCTGGAGCAATCGCGTTACAACGAATATTATCGGGTCCATACTGAGAAGCGACATTTTTAGTCATACCTACAACAGCATGTTTAGCCGCTGTATATGTAAAACCACCACGTCCGCCTGTTAGACCAGAGATTGAAGCCATATTTACAAACGTTCCTCCACCATTTTCTAAGAATAGAGGTATAGCTTTACGCGTAATACGCATCACACCTTCAACATTAATTGACATGACACGCTCCCAAACATTATCTTCAACATTAGCTGCTGCTTGCATATTATCCCCAACACCAGCGTTATTTACAACGATATCTACTTTACCATACTTTTCAATCGTTTCATCAAACATTTTTGTAACATCTGCTTCTTTAGCAACGTTGACAACAACACCGTAAGCTTCATGTCCTGCATCTGATAATTCTTTAACTGTTGCATTAAGTGCAGCTTCATTAAAGTCTGCAATAACGACTTTTGCACCTTCTTTAGCGTATGTTTCAGCTATTGCTTTACCAATTCCTGCTCCACTACCTGTAACAATCGCTACTTTTTCTTCTAAACGTTTCATTTACATCACCTTTTCTATGGTTTTACATTTAGTTCCACTACTCATTATAGTCCTCCATAAATGACTTCTCAATAAAACGAATTTAAACAACTCTTTTATTAGTAATATTATGACAAAATAATGAATAAAAAAACCACAAGTACGAATTTAATCGTAACTTGTGGTTTGTAATTTATTTATTAACCAATCGAACCTTCCATTTCATAGCTCATAAGTCTATTCATTTCAACAGCGTACTCCATTGGAAGTTCGCGTGTGAATGGCTCGATGAAGCCCATAACAATCATATCTGTTGCTTCTTGTTCTTCTAATCCACGGCTCATTAGATAGAATAGTTGCTCTTCAGATACTTTTGATACTTTTGCTTCGTGTTCAAGTGATACATTGTCATTTAAAATTTCATTGTATGGGATTGTATCTGATGTTGAAATATCATCCATAATTAACGTGTCACACTCGATGTTTGAACGTGCTCCATCTGCTGTACGACCGAATGATACGATTCCACGGTAAGATACTTTTCCACCATCTTTTGAAATTGATTTTGAAACGATCGATGATGATGTATTTTTTCCAATATGGTGCATTTTAGCGCCGGCATCTTGGTGTTGACCTTTACCTGCTAATGCAATTGAAATTGTTACACCACGTGAATGATCACCTTTAAGGATAACTGATGGATACTTCATTGTCAGTTTAGATCCCATATTTCCATCAATCCATTCCATCGTTCCTGCTTCATCAACTGTCGCACGTTTAGTAACTAAGTTATAAACGTTATCTGACCAGTTTTGAATTGTTGTATAACGGCAATAAGCATCCTTTTTAACATAAATTTCTACAACAGCACTATGAAGTGAGCTTGTAGTATATGTTGGTGCTGTACACCCTTCTACATAATGAACTGACGCGCCTTCATCTACAATAATAAGCGTTCTTTCAAATTGCCCCATGTTTTCTGAGTTAATTCTGAAATATGCTTGTAGTGGTGCAGTTACTTTAACGCCTTTTGGTACGTAGATGAATGAACCACCTGACCAAACTGCTGTATTAAGAGCTGAGAATTTATTATCTGATGCTGGAATTACTTTTCCAAAGTACTCTTTAAACATATCTTCATGTTTATGAAGTGCACTATCTGTATCAGAGAAAACTATTCCAAGTTCTTCTAAATCTTTTTCTAAGCTCTGATATACAACTTCAGATTCATACTGCGCTGAAACTCCTGCTAAATACTTTTGTTCAGCTTCTGGAATTCCTAAGCGATCAAATGTTTCTTTAATTTCTTCAGGAACTTCGTCCCATGAGGTACTTTGTTTTTCAGATGGCTTAACATAGTAAATGATTTCATCAAAATTTAATTCTGATAAATCTCCACCCCACTGTGGCATTGGTAAATCATAAAATATTTCAAGTGCTTTTAGACGTTCTTCAAGCATCCACTTTGGTTCTTTTTTCATTCCCGAGATTTCTTCAACAATTTCTTTTGTTAGACCTCTTTCAGTACGAAAAACTGAAACATCTTTATCTTGGAAATTATATTTGTGATTGTCTACTTCAGGCATATTTTTAGCCATGTGAAAACCCCCTTAAATATTTTTGTAGCTTTTACTCTTCTACGACACGTTCCATAGCTTTCCAAGCAAGTGTTGCACATTTAATTCGAGCTGGAAAATTAGAAACCCCTTGTAAAGCTTCTATATCTTCTAAACCAAATTTATCCATATCAACATCTTTACCTAGCATCATATCTGAAAATAATTCTGACATTGCAAGTGCTTCTGATATTGTTTTACCTTTAACAGCTTGTGTCATCATTGAAGCAGAAGCTAAACTAATTGAACACCCATCACCTGTAAACTTAACATCTTCGACAATATCTCCAGCTAATTGAAACTGTAAGAAAATACGATCGCCACAAGTTGGATTATTCATTTCAATTGTTAATGATTCATCATCTTCAAATTTCCCTTTATTACGTGGGTGTTTGTAGTGATCCATAATTACTTGTCGATATAATGTATCAAGGTTGACATTAGACATCGCCGAAATACTCCTTTGTTTTCTTCAAACCTGCGACAAAGCGATCGATATCATCTTCATTATTATAAATATACATGCTCGCTCTTGCAGTTGATGTAACATCTAACCATTTCATTAATGGTTGAGCACAGTGATGACCTGCTCTGATTGCTATTCCCTCAGTATCTAAAACTGTTGATAAATCATGTGAGTGAACACCATCTAAATTAAATGTCACAAGCCCTGCTCTTTGCTCAGGTCCGAATATAGTTATCTCATCAATTGTACGCATTTGTTCAAGCGTATATTTAACAAGCTTTTTTTCATGTTCTAATACTTTATCCATACCGATGTCAGATAAAAAATCAATTGCAGCTCCTAGACCAACTGCTCCAGCAATGATTGGTGTACCACCTTCAAATTTAGCTGGTAGCTCTTTCCAAGTTGAATCATATAACTCAACAAAGTCAATCATTTCACCACCGAATTCAACAGGCTCCATTTCTTCAAGTAAAGCTTCTTTACCATAAAGAACACCAATACCTGTAGGTCCAAGCATTTTATGACCTGAAAATGCATAAAAATCACAATTAATATCTCTAACATCTACTTGCATATGGGGAACAGCTTGTGCTCCGTCTATTAAAATAACTGCTTCATTTTCATGGGCAATTTTAGTTATTTCTTTTACTGGATTAATTGTACCAAGTACATTTGAGACGTGTGTAATTGCAACAATTTTTGTTTTGTTAGTAATTGTTTCACGGGCATCTTCTACTTTAATTGTTCCATCTGGTTGAAGTGGAATAAACTTAAGCGTTGCGCCAGTTCTCTTAGCCACTTGTTGCCAAGGAATAATATTACTATGATGCTCCATTTGTGTGATTACAATTTCATCGCCTTTTTTAACATGAGTTAATCCGTAACTCTGGGCAACAATGTTTATTGCTGTTGTTGTTCCACGATTAAAAATAATTTCTTTTGTAGAATTTGCATTAATGAAATTGCGTACTTTTTCTCGTGCACCTTCATATAAATCTGTTGCACGTGAACCTAGTGTATGAACGCCACGGTGAACGTTCGAATTATGCAATCTATAATATTCATCTATCGCTTCGATAACCGCTACTGGTTTTTGTGATGTTGCTGATGAATCTAAATATACAAGTGGATGACCATTAACATCTTGATTTAATATCGGAAATTCTGCGCGAACAGATTGAATATCCATTAATCAAACTTCCTTTCGATTAACTCAGTTAATTGTGTCTTAATTGTTTCAATTGGTAGTTCACTTACTACTGGAGCAAGGAAACCATGAATAATGAGACGTTCTGCATCTTCTTTTGTAATTCCACGGCTTTGTAGATAATACATTTGTAACTCATCAATTCTACCTACAGATGCTGCGTGTCCTGCAGTTACATCATCTTCATCAATTAATAAAATTGGGTTAGCGTCACCACGTGCCTTACCACTTAACATAAGAATTCTTGATTCCTGTTCAGCATTTGCACCTGATGCACCATCATCGATTTTACCAATTGCGTTAAAGATAGCAGTTGTTCTGTCTAACATAACACCACGCTGGGATATTTGTCCATCAGTATTTAAACCATGGTGAACTGTTTTAGCTGTAAAGTTTTGAATTTGACGACCTTTACCAACTGTTACAGTTCTTGCGTTTGTACTTGAGCCGTTTCCAACTAAGTGTGTCGCATTTTCTGAAATTGTATTTCCTTCGTTCATCTGACCAAGAGCCCAGTCAATTTTAGCATTAGCTCCTGCTACACCTCTACGGTTAATGTAAGATGTTGTACCTGCTGCAAAATGGTCAACTGCTCCGTATGAGACTGTTGCATTATCGCCAGCATAAACTTCTGCAATAATGTTAGAAACTGTTTTTTCTTCTTTATTGTTTGAAATATAATTTTCTACATATGTGACTGAACTATTTTCTTCTGCAACAATAAGAACATGATTAAATAGCGCCATTTCATTATCTTCTTGCCAAAACAATGTTTGAATCGGTTCTTCGATTTGAACATTTTTTGGAATGTATAAAAATACGCCACCATTCATTAAAGCTGTATGAAGTGCTGTTAGTCTATGTTCGTTCACATTAACTGCATCAACCATATAGTATTTTTGAACTAAATCACTATGTTCTTTTAGTGCTGTAAAGATATCAGTAAAGATAACACCTTTATTAGTTAATTCTTCACTAATTTGCGCATATGCTTTTGTTTGATTTCGTAATATAATAATATTTTCTGGAATATTTTTTTCATCAACAAAGCTTGCTAACTCTTCTGGTAGAGTTGCTAAGTCAGCAATCTTTTCACCTTCACTACCTAATTTAAACTCTGTAAAATTCCAACGATTTATATTTGTTTTATCTGGTTTTGGCATATCTAAATGACTTGCTGAATCATATGCTTCTGTTCTCAAGTTTGTCATCCAAGTTGGTTCACCTTTTGCTTTTGAGAACTTTTCTACATCATTTTTTTGATATGTTAACTGATTAGTAATTGTTGTCATTGAATGATCCCCTCCTAACTATTTATGCTTTTTGTCCTACTGTTACGTCTTCAATGCCAAGCTCTTCTTTTACCCATTCGTAACCTTCTGCTTCAAGACGTTTAGCTAGTTCTGGTCCACCTGATTTAACAATACGTCCTTGCATAATCACATGAACATGATCTGGTTCAATGTAGTTTAATAAGCGCTGATAGTGAGTAATCACTAAACAACCTAATGATTTTTCTTCACGTAATTTATTAATACCATCTGCTACAATCTTTAAAGCATCTATATCTAATCCAGAGTCAATTTCATCTAAAATTGCAAAGTCTGGCTTAATCATCATCATTTGTAAAATCTCATTACGTTTCTTTTCTCCACCTGAGAAACCTTCGTTAAGGTAACGTTGAGACATATTTGGATCAATTTCTAAGTCTGTCATTGCGCCATCCATTTCACGGATAAATTTCATTAATGAAATTTCATCGCCTTCTTCACGACGAGCGTTTACTGATGTACGTAAAAATTCAGATGTTGTAACACCTGTTACTTCACTTGGATACTGCATGCCTAAAAATAGACCTGCACGTGCACGTTCATCTACTTCCATTTCTAATACATCTTCACCATTTAGTTCAATTGAACCTTGTGTTATTTCATATGATGGATGACCCATGATTGCTGATGCAAGAGTTGATTTCCCTGTTCCGTTTGGCCCCATTACTGCGTGGAAATCTCCACCGTTTATAGTTAAATTAATTCCTTTTAATATTTCTGTATTATCTATCGACACATGTAAATCTTTAATTACTAATGTTTTTTCTGACATAAACGATACCCCCAAAATTTATTTTAAGTTTTTTCACTTATTCTCACTTTATTCTCATTCTAATCTTAAGCTATATTAGAGTGAATATCAACCTATTCGACTCATTTCAATCATTAAAATCAAGTTATATATAGTTTTCTAACAATTATGTTATTAAAGTTTTACGTCTTTATTTCATTCATCATTCTCAATTAAGATTTTTTTGATTCTCAATTAGAACAATATAGCTTATTTAAACAATTAAAGCCGGATGTGATAATACTTCTCTTGCCATAAATGGAACTGAATGAAATGTGTATATTCGACGTTTTATTTCTCCTTCTTCTTTGATTAATAAACATGGCACACTCTCAATTTTTGCTTCTTGCATAAAGCTTGGGTGGAGTGATGCATTAATCTCATAGAATATTTCTTTATTAAATTTTGTCTCAATTTCTTCTAATATTTTCTTTGCAAAATAACACGTTCCACAAAAAGGTGTTTCAACATAAAGTAAATAATTATCTTGTTCTAACATTTTTTTATTAGCTTTAATCAATAAATTCACCTTCTTTTTAAATATAAATAGATTGGAATGATTTTAAAGTGATGTTCAAGAAGTATTTGAGCTAATATATCTTTTGGTGTTCTAGCTACTTCTTGATAGTTTTGATCTGTATAAATATGTGTTGCTTGTGGAAGCTCTCTTTTAAGTTCGCTTCTTAACATTTCTCCTGATTCATCTTCATCTACAAATATATAGACATCGTGGTCATCGAGTTGATATTTATCTAATAAATAATCAAATCGTTCGATAGCAAAAGTGCCATGTGTAGATAATATCGTGACTTCTTCATTTAAAATAGGTTCTATTTGTTCTTTATCTGTTTTTCCTTCAACAATTATTATCTTTTGAATGAATTCATTCATCTAGAATCATCCTTTTAAATAGTAAAATGACTAAAAAGCTGTCGTATTAAAATACTCACAGCTTTTTTATATCATTTACCTCATTTATTCAATATGTTCTTTGTATTCTTCTGCAGACAATAATGAGTCTAGTTCATCTTCATCTGATGCTTCGATAACGATTAACCAAGCTTGTTGATAAGGTGATTCGTTTATAAGCTCGGGGTTTGATTCAAGACTTGGATTAACTTCAACAACTGTTCCACTTACCGGTGCGTAAAGTTCTGAAACAGATTTTTCTGATTCTAGATTACCAAACGGCTCTCCTGCTTCAATTGTTGCACCTATTTCAGGTAACTCGATAAATGCAATTTTACCTAAGTCATCTTGCCCAAATTCTGTTATTCCAATTCTTAAATCACTGCCTTCATTTCTAACCCACTGATGACTCTTTGTATAATATAATTCACTAGGTATACTCAAGTTAAATTCCTCCTATTATTATAGTTTCCATACTTTTTCATAATCGGCTTCTTTAAAACCAACAGTTACTTGCTTCCCATCTGTTAAAATAGGACGTTTAATTAACATACCATTTTCTGATAGTAACTTCGCCATTTCATCTTCTGTTGCTGTTGGAATAACTTCTTTTAATTTTTCTTCACGGTAAACTTTACCACTTGTATTGAAGAATTTACGTGGTTCTAAATCACTTATTTTAAACATACTTTGGATTTCTTTTTTTGTAGGTGGATTCTCTACTATATGAACAGGCTTAAAATCTATTCCCTCTGCTTCTAACCATTTTTTTGCATTTCTACATGTACTACAATTTGGATACCAATAAAATGTTAATGACATAATTAAGCCTCCCAGTCTTTATCTATTTTTGATTATAACAAACTTATTGATACTGTTCGAATGTTTAGCTATAAATAATAAAAAGACGACTATTTCTAGTCGTCTTTGCGTTTTACTTTTTCAAATTATAAAACGTATGATTCTTTTTCAATAATTGCTTTAGCAATTTCACGTTTCTTAGCAATCACATTAATTGGAGTATGACGTGTTAATTTACGTAGTGAAGATAACATCATACGTAAGTTATCGCCTTCTTCAACTGCAATTAGAATTTCTTTAGCATCTGCTTCGATACGATTAAATGCTTCTTGTGTATGAACTTGTGTATAAAGAAGCTTTTGATTATTCTTAGCTTCGCCATCTTTTGCAATAGCTTTTTCAGTTCTTAAAATAGCTGCTTCCATATTAAATACATCTGCTGCCATATCTGCTAAGTTAGCTAATATTTCTTGTTCGTTTTCTAATTTTTGCATATATTTTTGTGCAGCAAGTCCAGCACCCAATAAGACAATTTTCTTCGCATTTTTAAGCAGGTGTCTTTCCTGATCTAAAGCTTCAGTTCCTACTTCTTCTGGCATCATCATAAGCAATTCTTCTTGTAAACCCTGTGCTTGCTCAAGTAGAGGTAATTCACCTTTCATTGCTTTTTTAATTAATGTACCTGGAACGATTAAACGGTTAATTTCGTTTGTTCCTTCAAAAATACGGTTAATACGTGAGTCACGGTACATACGTTCAACTTCATATTCTGCCATGAAACCATAACCACCATGTAATTGAACTGCTTCATCAACAACATAATCAAGCATTTCAGTTGCTGTATATTTGTTCATTGAACACTCAATTTGATACTCAGCAATTGCTGCTGCTACTTCACGACCATCTTTAAATTCTTCATCTGTTAACGCACCCATACGTTGTTCAAATAATCCTACTGTACGATAAACAGCACTCTCATTTGCATAAATGCCAGTAGCCATATTAGCAAGCTTTTCTTGTGTTAATGTAAAGCTTGAAATTGGTGTATTAAATTGTTTACGTTGATTAACATATTTTGAAGCTAACTCTAAACCACGCTTAGCTCCACCTACACTACCAATTGCTAACTTATAACGACCAACGTTTAAAATATTAAACGCAATAATATGACCGCGTCCTTGTTCGCCTAATAAGTTTTCAACAGGTACTTCTGCATCTTGTAAAACTAATGTTCTTGTTGATGAACTCTTAATACCCATTTTCTTTTCCTCTGGACCTACTGATACACCTGGGAACTCACGCTCAACGATAAATGCTGAGAAGTCTTCACCATTAATTTTCGCATAAACAACGAATACATCAGCGAAATCTGAGTTAGTAATCCATTGTTTTTCGCCATTTAGAACATAATGCGTTCCAGCTTCATTTAAAACGGCTGTTGTTTTAGCACCCATTGCGTCAGATCCTGAACCTGGCTCTGTTAACGCGTAAGCTGCAATTTTTTCACCTGTTGCAAGTATTGGTAAATATTTTGATTTTTGTTCATGGTTACCAAAGAAGACAATTGGTAATGTACCAATTCCAACGTGAGCACCGTGTGTAATTGAAAAACCACCTGCTGGAGCAAATTTTTCAGTGATTAAAGATGAACTAATGCGGTCTAATTCTAGTCCGCCATATTCAGCTGGGATGTCTGCACTTAATAGTCCTAAATCCCCTGCTTTTTTTAGTAATTTTACTGAATGTTCAAATTCATGATTTTCTAATTTATCAACTAATGGAACTACTTCTTTACTTACAAAGTCCTCTGTTGTTTTAGCAATCATTTTATGTTCTTCGTTAAAATCTTCTGGCGTTAAAACGTCTTCTCCTGTAAATTCCTGTGTTAGAAACGATCCACCTACGAACATTTTTTCACTCATTTTTTCACTCATCATTATCATCCTTTCAAATTTTAAGTTAAATTAATTCAAATACTCCTGCTGCTCCCATACCGCCACCAATACACATTGTAACGACACCAAACTGTACATTTTGACGCTTCATTTCATGCATAATACTTAGTGTTAATTTTGTTCCAGTCATCCCTAATGGATGTCCTAATGCAATTGCGCCACCATTTACGTTTACTTTACTTGGATCTAAATTTAATGTATTAATAACGTGTAAAGATTGTGAAGCAAATGCTTCGTTTAATTCAAATAAACCAATATCAGAAATTTCTAATCCTGCAAGCTTAAGTGCTTTAGGAATAGCTTCAACTGGACCTACCCCCATAATTTCTGGTGGTACACCTGCTACTGCAAAGGAACGGAATTTAAGCTGAGGTACTAAACCTTCTGCTTCCGCTTTTTCACGGTCCATAAGTAAAACAGTTCCTGCCCCGTCACTCATTTGTGATGAATTACCTGCTGTAACTGACCCTGTTGTTGAAAATGCTGGTCTTAATTTAGCAAGTATTTCTGTTGTTGTACCTTCACGGACACCTTCATCCATTTCAAACATTTTTTTAACTTCAACGATTTTACCTTCTTTACCTACAACACGTTCAACAATTTCATATGGAACAATTTCGTCATTAAATTTACCTGCTTTTATTGCTGCGGCAGCACGTTTATGACTTTCAGCTGCAAAAGCATCTTGATCAGCTCGTGAAATAGAGAACTTATTCGCTACTTCTTCTGCTGTATGCCCCATGCCCATATAATATTCTGGTGCGTTAATGACAAGTTTTGGATTCGGTCTAATAACATGACCACCCATTGGAATCAAACTCATTGATTCTGCTCCACCTGCTATAATCGTATCGCTTTGACCGAGCATGATTCGCTCTGCACCATAAGCAATACTTTGTAAACCTGACGAACAATAGCGGTTAATTGTAATTGCTGGTGTATCTGTACTTAATCCAGCAAGTCCTGCAATGTTATTTGCCATGTTCATACCTTGTTCAGCTTCTGGCATCGCATTACCAATAATCACGTCATCAATCTTACCATCATAATTATCTGCACGTTTCAACGTTTCTTTAAGTGCAGTAGCGGCTAAATCATCTGGACGGGTGTTTGCGAGTGACCCTCTATTTGCTCTTCCTACTGGCGTTCTTGCTCCTGAAACAATAACTGCTTCCTTCACGATAATTCCTCCCCTTTCGATTAATTTCTTAACGGTTTTCCTTTAAGTAACATATGTTGCATTCTCATTTGTGTTTTTGGTTCTGCAATTAGACTTAAGAACGCTTCACGTTCAAGATCTAACATGACTTGCTCATCAATATAACTATTTTCTTTTATCCGACCACCTGAAAGTACATAAGCTAACTTTTCAGCAATTTTTAAATCATGGTCTGATGCATATCCACTTAAGCGCAATCCTTCTGCACCTAGTAACATTGTTGCATAACCTGCGTCACCGACAACTGGGATTTTTTCTCTTTGTGGTGCTTGATACCCTGCGAGCGCAAGTGATAATACTCTTTGTTTCGCATCGTATAATAAGTGGTCAGGGTTAACACTAATACCATCATGATTATTTAAAAACCCAAGTTCTCTTGCTTCTTCAGCTGATGTTGCTACCTCTGCTGTTGCAATTCTTTCAAATACAGCATTTGTGACTTGTTGTAAATCGAAATTAAGTCCTTTAGGCATATCGCGCAACATTTTGAGATAAAGTTCTTTTGTTCCGCCACCGCCAGGAATTAATCCAACTCCTACTTCTACAAGACCAATGTATGCTTCTTGTGACGCTTGGACTGCTGCAGCTGGTAATGTTACTTCAGCTCCGCCTCCGACTGCCATTTGGAATGGGGCAGAAACAACTGGTTTTTCTGAATATTTAATATTCATTGCCATTTCTTGGAATTGCTTAATAACCATATCAAGTTCAAAGAAATTATCATCTTGTGCTTCCATTAACATAAGGCCAATATTTGCACCTACACAGAAATTCTTTCCTTGGTTACCAATTACTAAACCTTTATAGGCTGGATTGTTGCCAACTTCTTCGATTGCGTAATTAATCATTTGAATTGAATCAAGTCCTAATGCATTACTTTGTGAATGGAACTCTAATACTAGAACACCATCATTTAAGTCAACTAAGCTAGCGCCTGAATTCTTTTTAATGACACCATTTTTTGCTTTAAGACGTTTTAAATCAATTTCTTTTTCATTAAATATTTGTTCTTTATATTCATTACCTACTAGATATTCAACTTTATCATCTGTAACCCGGTAAAATGCTGGATCATCTTTTTTAGCTAAATTTACAATCCATTCTGGAACATTCTCACCTTCAGCTTGCATGCGTTCAACTGACTTTTTAATCCCAATTGCATCCCAGATTTCAAATGGACCCATAGTCCAGCCGAATCCCCACTTCATTGCTTGGTCAATTGCTAAAATATCATCAGCAATCTCGCCGACTAATTCTGCTGAGTAAATTAATGCAGGTTTAATAACTGCCCAAACAAAGTCACTTGCTTCATCGCCTTTTTGTGAAATAAGTGTTTTGATTTTATTTCCAGGTCCTTTTTGCTGACCAGCCATTTCAGTAGCTGCTGTTTTAAGACGTTTACGTGGTTCATATTCGAAAGTTTCAGGATTTAACTCTAAAATTTCACTTCCTTTTTCTCCACGTACTTTTTCAAAGAATCCTTTTTTAGTTTTAGCACCTAACCAACCATTTTCAGCCATTTTATTCATAAACTCAGGAATTTCAAACATTTTTTGTTCATCACCTGATACTTGTTCATGTACATTATTTGCTACATTAATAAATGTATCTAACCCAACGACATCTAGCGTTCTAAATGTTGCACTTTTGGGTCTACCAATCAATGGACCTGTGACTGAGTCTACTTGGCTAATACTTAAATTAGCTTTCAACATTTCTTGAACAGTTACTAATAATCCATAAGTTCCAATTCGGTTGGCGATGAAATTGGGTGTGTCTTTTGCTTCAACGACACCTTTTCCTAACACGTCTTCACCAAATTGTTTCATAAATGTTAAAATCTCTGGATCAGTATGTTGTGTCGGAATAACTTCGAGTAACTTTAAATAACGTGGTGGATTAAAGAAATGAGTTCCTAAGAAATGTTTCTTCATATCTTCTGAACAATCTTCGATCATCGCTTCAATTGATATCCCTGACGTGTTAGAAGATACAATTGATCCTTCTTTACGGTGTTTATCAACTTCAGCAAAAACTTGTTTTTTAATATCTAACCTTTCAACAACTACTTCTATTATCCAATCGACATCTTTTAATTTTTCCATATCGTCTGTCATGTTACCGGTTTCAATTAACTCTAGACTACGTTTAGATGTGATTGGAGATGGTCTTTGTTTTAGTAATGCTTTTTTACTTTCGTTAGCAATTCGATTACGGACTTGTTTGTTTTCTAATGTAAGTCCACTTGCTTCTTCTTGTTTCGTCAATTCTCTTGGTACAATATCTAACATAATTGTTGGGATTCCGATGTTTGCTAAATGAGCTGCAATTCCTGAACCCATGACTCCTGAACCAAGTACTGCTGCACGTTTAATTTTATGACTCATTAATAGTCCTCCTTATGATTATATTCCATTTAAATGAGTTTTTGAATGAATACTCATTCATATGTGTTTAAAAAAATATTGCTTAACTTTTATCTCTTATACATATACTAGAACATTTTTTAAAATAACGCAATGAAAAGCCTTACATTTTTTTATTTTTTTAAATAAAATGGCTCTACCCCCTTTGGTAAAGCCATTTTAATTTTTATTCAAATAATTTGTCGACAGCTGCTGCAACTGTTAAATTGCCAGCAATTAATTCTTTTTCTAACTTACTTACTGCTTCTTTTTTACCTGGTTCATTAAAGAAACTTTCAATTAAACGGTCATTAATCATATCTTTAAACCAGGCACTTGTCTGTTCTTCACGTCGCGTTTCCCAGTAATTGTTTTCCTGCATTTTTTCTTTAAATTCTAAAACAATTTCCCAAACACGTTCAAATCCAGTTCTATTTAAAGATGAAACTGACGTTGCACTTGATTCCCAACCCGGTGAAGCTGGTTGTAAAACATGAAGTATTTGACGATATTCACGCATCGTTCGCTGAGCTGGGCGTTTATTGTCGCCATCTGCTTTATTTACGACGATTAAATCAGTTAGCTCCATAATACCTTTTTTCATACCTTGTAAATCATCACCTGCGCCTGTTAAAGCAAGCAACATAAAGAAATCAACCATATTTCTAACAGCTGTCTCACTTTGACCAACACCGACTGTTTCAATAAGAATTATATCGTAACCTGCCGCTTCACAAAGTAGCATTGTTTCGCGTGTTTTTCGATGAACGCCACCTAGCGTTCCCGACGTTGGTGAAGGTCTAATAAATGTATTCGGGTCACGAGCGAGTTCTTCCATTCGTGTTTTATCTCCTAAAATACTACCTCCTGTTAACGATGAGCTCGGATCAATTGCTAAAACAGCTACTTTAAAATCGAGCTTGCTTAAGAGTAAACCAAAACTTTCAATAAATGTACTTTTTCCTGCTCCAGGAACACCTGTAATTCCAATTCGAATACTTTTACCTGTATACGGAAGTGCTTTTAAAAGTAATGCTTGAGCTGTTTCCTTGTCATGGCTTGCGATACTTTCAAGTAAAGTTATTCCCCTTGCTAAGTCGAGCCTTGATCCTGTTTTAATTTTTGCAAATAAGTCGTCGATCGAAATATCGCGATTCTTTTTAATGAATTTTCTTCGTTTGGACTTTTTAGTGCCATCATGTGAACTTGAAACGCCATCCATCACATGCATAGCACTATCCTTTACAAAATTTTCAGGCTTGTTAGTCATTTTGTCACTTCCTCGTAACCGAGGTTTTCATATATTTTTTCAATGACATGTTGAGCTGAAACTGGAATAACTGTTCCTGGTCCAAAAATAGCATCTGCACCATCTTTACGAAGTTGTTCATAGTCTTGCGCTGGAATAACGCCTCCAACAACAATTAAAATATCTCCGCGACCAATTTTTTCTAGTTCTTGTTTTAATGCTGGGACGAGTGTTTTATGTCCTGCAGCAAGTGAACTAACACCAATCACATGGACATCATTTTCAGCT
Source organism: Caryophanales bacterium (assembly GCA_029257405.1). GTDB lineage: Bacteria > Bacillota > Bacilli > Bacillales > Amphibacillaceae > Pseudogracilibacillus. Next base: position 27,259 of record JARIBO010000041.1, on the reverse strand, counting down.
GCTTGTGTAGCTGTTTCTTTAGGCGTTTGGAATAAAGGTCCAACATCAACGTCAAAACCTAAGTCAGCGAATGAAGATGCAATAACTTTCGCACCACGATCATGTCCGTCTTGGCCCATTTTAGCAATTAAAATACGTGGACGGCGTCCTTCATTTTCTAAGAATTCTTCAGTCATTTCAATGACTTCATTAATTTCTTCTTCTTCTGAGAAATTACTACTATATACACCACTCACTGTACGAATCACCGCCTTATGTCTGCCTGATACTTCTTCAATCGCGTCAGATATTTCACCGATTGTTGCACGTTCACGCGCAGCATCAACCGCACATGCTAATAGATTTGTTTTTCTTGTTTTTGCTGATTCAGTTACTTTAGCTAATGCTTCTTGAACCGCTTCTTCATTACGATTTTCTTTCATTGTATTAATTCGGTCAATTTGCTTCTGGCGAACAACTGTATTATCAATATCTAAAATATCAATCGGTTCTTCTGTTTCAAGTTGATATTTATTCATTCCAATAATAACTTCTGCTTGTGAGTCAATTTGAGCTTGTCGCTTAGCTGCTGCTTCTTCGATTTTTAATTTTGGCAGTCCTGTTTCAATTGCTTTTGCCATTCCACCTAACTCTTCTATTTCATCTATTAAATCCCACGCTTTATCAATAAGTTCATCTGTTAATTTTTCAACATAATATGAACCACCGAATGGATCTGCGACATCAGTCATTTTTGTTTCTTCTTGTAAGAAAAGTTGAGTATTACGCGCAATTCGCGCTGAAAAGTCTGTAGGTAATGCAATGGCTTCATCTAGTGCGTTGGTATGAAGTGATTGTGTATGACCCATAGCAGCTGCGTTTGCTTGGACGAGTGTACGCGTAATGTTATTGAATGGATCTTGCTCTGTTAAACTCCAACCAGATGTCTGTGAGTGAGTTCTCAGTGCAAGTGCTCTTGGATTTTTCGGATCAAATGTACGCATCATTTGTGCCCAAATTTTTCTTGCTGCACGCATTTTCGCTATTTCCATATAATAGTTTTTACCAATTCCCCAGAAAAACGAAAGACGCGGTGCGAATGAATCAATATCAATTCCTGCTTTTAATCCTGTTCGAACGTACTCTAAACCGTCTGCTAATGTATAAGCTAATTCAATATCAGCAGTTGCTCCTGCTTCTTGGATATGATAACCAGAAATTGAAATTGAGTTAAAACGCGGCATATATTTAGATGTATATTCAAATATATCAGCGATAATTTCCATCGACATTTCTGGTGGAAAAATGTAAGTGTTTCTTACCATATATTCCTTTAAAATATCATTTTGAATTGTTCCTGCTAATTTTTCAGGTGAAACACCTTGCTCTTCAGCAGCAATGATATAAAATGCCATAATCGGTAATACTGCACCATTCATTGTCATCGATACAGACATTTCATCGAGTGGAATCCCGTCAAATAAAATCTTCATATCTTCAACTGAATCAATCGCAACGCCTGCTTTTCCTACGTCACCTGTTACACGTTCGTGATCTGAATCATACCCCCGGTGGGTAGCAAGGTCAAAAGCAACAGAAAGTCCTTTTTGTCCCATCGCTAAGTTACGACGATAAAATGCGTTACTTTCTTCAGCAGTTGAAAACCCTGCATACTGTCGTACTGTCCATGGTCTTGCTACATACATTGTTGGATAAGGTCCTCTAGTATTTGGCGCAATACCCGGATAGTCATTTAAATGTTCGACACCTTGAATATCTTCTTTTGTATACATGCGCTTAATGTCAATACCTTCATTTGTTAACACAGTATCAGTGGTTTGTGTTTGCTTTGTGTTATTTGGCGCCGAATCTATAATTGGTTTAATTTTAGAAAAATCTGGTTTATTCATTCGTAACCACCTCTTCCCAATTTTCTTTTATTTCGTTAATTTTTTCAATTTGGTTTTTTCCTTTATAAAGAAAGTCTGAAATGCCATACTTTTTCCAGTTATCTGCATCTTCGCCTTTATAAAATCCTGCAACATCAATCGTTTTATTTTTCGGTAAATCTTTTACTAATTCATTTAATACTTCGACTGTCTCTTTTCCTCCGACACAAATAACGCCATAATCAAAGTCTGTTTGCTTAATCCACTTTTGTCCTGCTTCGATAGTTTCAAACGCTGGACTAGACTCAACATCTAACCCGCCAGTTGCTAAAAACCCTTTAACAAAGTCAGCACGTGGTTTAAAGTCTTTTAATTCACCAAATGTAAGTAAAACAATTTTAGGCTGTTTATCTTCAAAATATAGACGTAACTTCTCATATGGCTCAGCTAAACGGTTCGGAATATCTAGAGGATTATCTCCTTTTATAATCGGAGCTGATAAATCAGCATACACATTCGTTCCAACTAAGGACTTTTTATTATGCGCTACTTCATCAAAACGTTCTTTCCTTGTTTTTGTCACACGTTCTTCAAGTTCTCCGCTACCTATAAATGCCGAGTAACCACCTAATGCTTCAATTTCTAAGAAATAATCCCAAGCTTGTTTAATAAATTCACTTGTTAAAGTTTCTACAAAATATGATCCACCTGAGTGATCGATCACATCATTTACATATGTTTCTTCTTTTAACACAAGCTGAACATTTCGAGCATAACGTCGTGAAAGTGCATTTGAGCCTGTTAGAATATTATGCGGATGTACTGTTAAAATATCTGTTCCACCAATTATCGCTGCTAACGCTTCATTTCCTGCTCGAAGTAAATTCACATACTCATCTAATTTTGAAAATGTGCGCAGTGACGTTTCTGAATGGACAGGAACCGAACTATAACCTTTATAGTCATAACTTCTAGCAAAGGTTTGCCAAAGTACTCTAAAAGCACGCAGTTTTGCTATTTCAAAAAAGTATTCTGTATCTATCGCAAACCTGACAATAACTTGATCAGAAAATTGTTTAAAGTTATCATATGCTTCTGCTTCTTCAGCTGCTTTTGCTAAAGTAATTGCAAGTTCTGTAATAATATCTGATCCACCATAGTGCACTTGACGTGCATCTAATGAAAGTGTGCGAATCTTATCATAGCCCTCAGGTAAACTAATATTATCGCCTGAGACCGCTCCTTCAATTTTCTTACGATTCTTTTCTTCTATTTTTTCGAACACAGTGATAAATGCGTCATTTTCTGTTAAATCAAAAGCATAAACGGGATAATCCAAAATTAATTCAGCAAGTTTATTTAATGAGGCGTCCGTCCAAATCACATTACTTTTTCCATCATAAACAATCGACTCATTACCTCGCTTAAGACTATCTGTTAATTCAGTGATAAAATCCTCACCTGATTTTTGATATATTGCTTGAGCAATTGTCCATGTATCCGAATTCTTTGTTTGACGAACTGTTTCTGTAATGTTTTCTACTTGATTACCTAATGTTTTTTCTAGTAATTCTTTTGTATAGAGTGGATGAATGTCGATTCCTTCAGAAGTTTTAGATATTAATTCTTCTAATGGTCTTCCGCGTAATGATTTAACTGCTTCTTCTTCCCACATCGCGTCATTAACTTCATCAAATGTGACTTGCTTCATCTTTTCAATCATCACTTTCGCTCCTTTAATCACTTTATATATTTTACTCATGTAAATTTTCATTCTATGTATAACTTATCATAATTATCTGAACTTATACATCATATTAAACTGATTTTACCTATAAAAAAACTGTTTAAACGCGACATGTACCTTTTCACGTTTAAACAGTAAGTATAATTAACGATTATTTAACATCATAACCTTGATCTTCAATCGTTTCTTTAATTTTATCAAGTGAAATTTCTGATTCGTTATAATCAATTGTGACAAGGCCAGAGTCTAAATTTGCTTTTGCTTTTTTAACACCTGCTTCTTTAGCTAAAGCTCCTTCAACAGCACCTGTACAATGTCCACATGTCATACCTTCTACTTTTAATTCTGTTTGCATATTTATTCCTCCTAAATTAAATTTTAACCCGCTTCAATCTTAGAGCGTTTAAAACAACACTCACTGAACTAAATGCCATCGCAGCACCAGCAATCCAAGGTGCGAGTAAACCTATAGCTGCAATGGGTATACCTATTGTATTATACCCAAACGCCCAAAACAAGTTCTGTTTGATATTCTTAATTGTTGCTTCACTCATTTGAATGGCTTTTGGTATGAGTAATAAGTCCCCACCTAAAATTGTAATATCAGCGGCTTCAATTGCAATTTCAGTTCCTGTTCCAATTGCGATTCCTACATTTGCTGTTGCAAGAGCTGGGGCGTCATTAATTCCATCACCAACCATTGCGACATTTTTACCTTCAGATTGGAGTAATTCAATTTTTTCTTGCTTTTCATCGGGAAGTACTTGAGCGTATACGCGATCAATCCCAACTTCTTTTGCAATTGCATCAGCAACTCTTTGATTATCACCTGTTAGCATGATAAGTTCTTGACCAGATTTCTTCAATTGTTTCATTGCTTCAATTGCATTATCTTTTAATGTATCAGCTGCAGAAATCATCCCTGTTAGTTTTCCATTTTCAGCAATAAACATTGCTGTTGAACCTTGTTCTTCAGCTTCTGTTACTGCACGGTCATATAAATCAATTGATACTTCTGCTTCTTTCATTAAAATACGGTTTCCAATTAATAAATCAATTCCTGATACGTTTGCTTTTATACCTTTACCCGGAACCGCTTCAAAAGTTGTTGCTTCTGTAATCGTTAATTCTTTTGACTTAGCATAATCAACAACTGCCTTTGCTAATGGGTGTTCTGAATTTGCTTCAGCACTTGCTAGTAGTTGAAGTGTTTCGTTGCTACCTTCAAAATGTGTTACAACTGGTTCACCTTTAGTAATTGTACCTGTTTTATCAAAAACAATTGTATCCACTTCGTGTGTACGTTCTAAGTGTTCGCCGCCTTTAAATAATATACCGTGTTCAGCAGCGCGCCCTGTTCCAACCATAATCGATGTTGGTGTTGCAAGACCAAGCGCACATGGACAAGCAATAACGAGTACAGCAATACTTGCTGTTAATGCATATTCAAATTCACCTGGACTCACAAACGTAATCCATACAATAAATGTTACTACTGCTATACCTACAACAATTGGTACAAAGTAACTTGATATTTGATCGGCCATTCTTTGAATTGGTGCTTTTGTTCCTTGAGCATCTTCAACTGCTTTAATAATTGACGCGAGAACTGATTCTTCTTCACGTTTAGTTACATTTACTTCAATTAGACCGTTTAAATTAATTGTTGCACCAACTACATTATCTTCAATTGTTTTTGTAATTGGCATGGATTCCCCAGTTAACATTGACTCGTCAATTGTTGAACTACCACGCATGATTATACCATCTAAAGGTATTTTTTCACCTGGCTTAACGATTAGTGTATCTCCTACATTTACTTCATCAATTGCAATCATTTGTTCTTTACCATCGATTAATACACGTGCTTCTTTAACTTGTAGAGCCATTAACTTAGTAATCGCTTCAGTTGTCCGGCCTTTTGCACTTGCTTCTAAATATTTACCAAATAGAATGAGTGTAATTAAAATTGCACTTGTTTCGAAATAAAGATGTGGTTCATAGGCTGTGCCGATTGTTTTAATTGCTTCATATAAACTATAAAAGTAAGCAGCACTCGTACCTAGAGCAACGAGCACGTCCATATTAGCTGACTTTGTTTTTAAATTTTTATAAGCACTAACGTAAAACTGCCAACCAATAATAAATTGAACTGGCGTTGCGAGTGCAAATTGGAACCAAGGATTCATTAAAATACTTGGTAACGCAATACCAAATAAATGATCCAGCATCGTAATAAGTAATGGTAGGGAAAGCAATGCAGAAATAATTAATTTATTTTGCATTTTCTTTGTTGCGCGTGCTTCAGATGATTCATTTTCAGCACTTTCTCTACGCACTGCCTCGTATCCTAACTTTTCAATTTCTTTAATTAATTTATCTGGGGTAATCAAATCTGGATGATAATTCACTGTTGCTATTTCAGTTGTTAAATTTACTGAAGCGGATACGACCCCTTCAGCTTTATTTAATATTTTATCAATTCGACTTGAACAAGCAGCACATGTCATACCACTTACTTTAAATTCAATCCGTTCTTCTCTTACTCCAAATCCGAGCTTTTCGATTTTTTCAATCATCTCGCTTTTATTTACTTGCGTATCATCATATTTAATAACTGCTTTTTCAGTTGCTAAGTTAACTTCTGCATTTATAAATTCATTACGATTTAACACACGTTCGATTCGCGATGAACATGCAGCACAAGTCATTTCAGTTATCTGAAGTGATATTTCCTTGTTTGTCATCTAAACCACCCTTTATTATTTAGCATATTGTTTCATAACATCGACTAGTTCACTTACTGCTGTTTCTCCGTCACCTGACTCAATTGCTTCTAACACACAATGCGACGTATGGTGTTCAAGTAAATTTGCGCCTACTTGTTTCAATGCTGCGTTGATTGCATTAATTTGAATCATCACATCAATACAATATCTATCTTCTTCAATCATTTTTTGAATGCCTCGTACTTGACCTTCAACTCGCTTTAAACGATTGACTAACTGCTTTTTTTCTTCATTATTTTTTGGTGTTTTTATATATTTTTCACTCAACATAATCACCTCTTAACTTTAATTATACATTACCCCCCTATGGTATACAAATATTTTACTTCACATAATCGTAATCATTCCGATTTACAAGTCGGAATGATTACGATATACTATATTTTACATAATTATATCGGAGGGGTTTTCTTGATAAAAAAAATTAGCTTAACTCTATTTATCCTCTTACTTTTTACTATTTCAGCTTGTTCAAATAGTGATGCAACTGATGAAAAAAATCCAGATAATTTAACCATTCAAACAACGCTTTATCCGATTCAATATATTATTGAAGAAATTGGCGGTGACGCCGTTTCAGTTGAAACAATTTATCCACCTGGTGTCGATGCTCATACATATGAACCTACATCTAAAGAAGTTACTGAAATCGCCAAAGCAGATGCATTCGTTTATTTAGGTGCGGGAATGGAAGGTTTTGCAAGTAAAGCGGCCAGTGCTTTACAAGATCAAGACGTTGAATTAATTGAAATTGGTGTCGATAAGACACTATTTAATGAATCTACTGAGCACGAGGCAGATGATGGCCACGAGCATAGTGATTTAGATCCTCACATTTGGTTAGATCCGCTTAGAATGAACCAAATGGCAGATAGTTTACTAACTGAATTAATCAAACTAGATCCTGAACATAAAGATATTTTCGAAAAAAACTTAACTGTTTTTAAAGAAAAAATGATTGGCTTAAATGAGGATTTTGATTCAACTTTAAAAAATAAAGCGAATAAAAAAATATTAGTAACTCACGCTGCTTATGGTTACTGGGAACTAAGTTATGGTTTAGAACAATTACCAATTAGTGGTTTATCAACGAGTGATGAACCTTCGCAAAAACAATTAGCTGAGGTGACCCGGTTAGCTAAAGACCTTAATATTAATTACGTTATCTATGGTCAAAATGACGCGAATCAAACGGCAGAAATTATTCAAAAACATATTGATGCTGATAAATTAATTATTCATAATTTAGCAGTCTTAACTGAAGACGACTTAAAAAACGAAGCCGATTATCTTTCTTTAATGAAGGAAAATTTATCCGCATTAGATAAAGCTACAAACTAAAATGACTTGGGGTCGATATAAATGGCAGATTCAATTATTAGATTAGAAAACATAAATTTTGCTTATGATTCAAAGACTGTGTTAAAAGATGTTAATTTAGAAATAAAACGCGGAACATTTATGGGACTGGTTGGGCCTAATGGTGGTGGTAAAACAACACTTATTAAAATTATTTTAGGTCTCCAAGAACCTGATAGCGGAAATATCTTTATCAACAATCAACCGATTGATAAATTTAAAGATTGGAACCGCATTGGTTTTGTCTCACAAAAAGCAAATGCTTTTAATAAAGGTTTTCCTGCAACGGTCTTTGAAGTTGTTTCGATGGGCTTAACTGCAAAACTAGGATACTTAAAGTTTTTTAATAAAACAAGTAAAAAACAAGTCCTGCACGCAATTGAACAAGTTGGCATGTCAGATTACGTTTACCGAAACATTGGCGACTTATCTGGTGGACAACAACAACGTGTCTTCATTGCCCGCGCACTGGTCAGTGAACCAGATTTATTAATTCTCGACGAACCAACTGTTGGAATTGACTTTAAAAATGTGGAACGCTTTTATGAATTACTTAATAAATTAAATTCTGAACAAAATATTACTTTATTACTTGTCACACATGATACTGGTGCAATGACAAATTACGCGACAAACATTGTTTGTTTAAATCAAACAATGCATTTTCACGGACGTTCAGAAGAGTACTCGGCGTTATCAACCGAAGATTTATCACGTATTTATGGACACCCCGTTCAAGTGGTCGTCCATGATCACCATTAGGAGTTGTTTGAATGTTAACAGATATTATCGAATTTGATTTTTTAAGATATACATTTTTAACCGGACTCTTAATTGGGATTGTTGCCCCCTTACTTGGAGCATTTTTAGTTGTGAGGCGGTTATCACTTTTAGCTGACGCTTTATCTCACGTAACGCTTGGTGGAATTGCTTTTGGTTTATTTCTAGATAAACAATTTATTGCCCTTACTTTAAATCCAATTTATACAGGAATGGGATTTTCAGTTATTGGCGCTGTTTTAATTGAGAAATTACGCTCTATTTATACAGGTTATCAAGAACTCGGTATCCCCATCGTTTTAAGTGGTGGTGTTGGTTTAAGTGTTATTTTTATTTCACTTGCTAACGGATTTAATACAGATTTATTTAATTATTTATTTGGTTCAGTGTCCGCTGTTAGTAAAAATGATTTCTTCATGATTTTAGGTATTTCTATTTTTATTATTATCATGATTACTTTATTTTATAAAGAATTAGTTACTTTATCTTTCGATGAAGAACATGCAACTGTTTCTGGCATTCACGCAACGCGCATTCATTTTTTATTTATCGTGCTTACTGCATTAGTAATTGCCGTATCGATTCAAATTGTTGGTGTGCTACTCGTTTCTGCTTTAATGACACTCCCTGTTGCAGCTGCCATGCGTGTCGCTTCAAGTTTTAAACAATTAATTCTTTTTTCGATTATTTTCGCAGAAATTGCTGTTATTGGCGGCTTAATTAGTGGATATTATTTCAGTATACCCCCTGGTGGTACAATTGTTATGATGTCAATTATTATTTTACTGATTTCAATGAGCTTAAGTAAGTTAGCTATTACACTAAAGAAAGAAGGTATTTAATATGGACGTAAAAGAAGCGATTAACATTTTACAAACCCATGGTTATAAAATGACGAATCGTAGACAAGCGATTATTGACTACTTCTCTACTTCAGATGGTTACCGAACAGCAAAAGATTTATATGAACATATGAAGGCTAAATTTTCTGGTATTAGTTATGACACAGTTTATCGAAATCTTCATTTATTTCACGACTTAGATATTTTAGATTCAACAAGCTTAAATGCAGAAAAACATTTTAGAATTAACTGCACTGACAATCATCATCATCACTTTATTTGTAATGGATGTGGTAGAACAAAAAAAATTAATATATGTCCAATGGATGACATAGGTGGTATGTTAAAAAACTATACAATTGATGACCATAAATTTGAAGTTTACGGTTTTTGTCCGTCATGCAAACATGCTTCATGAGTAATTTAAAACGTTATTCACTCATTGCTTTAGGTGGTGGAGTAGGAGCATTAGGTCGTTACACCCTGCTTAACTTAACACAAAATGAGACGGTTTTATTTCCTTATGCTACCATATTAATTAATTTATTTGGTGCTTTTTTACTTACCTTTTTAATTAACTTGACTAGCTTTAATTTAAATGTTGAGAAAGATTTACAAATAGCGATTAATGTTGGTATGATTGGTTCTTTTACTACATTTTCACTCATTATGACTGATATAATAAACCTATTAGCTACACCTATTTTATTAGTCATTTATTATTTAATAACGATACTTGGTGGCTTGTTTGTAAGTTTACTTGCCTACTTACTTGCTCGTTTCTTAAATCCAAGAGGTGACCTGTAATGACTTTAGTTTTCTTAGGTGGCATGCTGGGTGCTGGATTACGTTTTTTTATTAGTGAACGCATCACTTCAAATAAGTTTAGTATTTGGCTTGTAAATATAACCGGATCATTTATTCTTGTCTCATTCTTTCTCTTATATAATGAAGGTAATATTTCTAATCTAGCATTTACTTTTTGGGGAACTGGATTTTCTGGCGCTTTTACAACTTTTTCAACCGTTAATAATCAATTGTTTGAATCGATTGTAGCTAAAAATTTTAAACACGTGTGTTTAATAATTACAACTACTTATCTTGGAATCTTTCTTTCTATTTTGTTGTTTTATTTTTTTATTACTTCTTTTCTATATTTTTTAGTGTAATAAACTCCTTTTTCTTAGTTATCGAGTGTTTGAGGGAGATTTTAACAGTAAATAAAAGAACGAGCTAGTCTAACTTTAATAAAATCAATTTAAATTGCATATTAACGTGTATACGCTTATATATGCTATTTGTTTATTTTGACATTTCTCCTTATACTTAGGAAGTATGCTATTGAATATCCTTTAAAAGACTTTGTATAAGTCTTTTTTTATTGCCTAAAAATTAACGATACATAAAAGGTGGAGAATGAATGAATGTCATAGAAGTTAGTAATTTATCAAAGATTTTCGGTAAAAATCCCAAACAAGCTTTAAAATTGTTAGACGAAGGTTATTCTAAAAGTGAAATTTTAGAGAAAACAGGTAACACTGTTGGGGTTAACCGAGTTAGTTTTGGAGTTAAACCAGGTGAAACTTTTGTTATCATGGGATTATCTGGTAGTGGTAAATCTACTTTAGTTCGATTAATTAACCGTTTAATCGAACCTACTGAAGGAAGTATTAAAGTTGGAGATCAAGATTTATCAAAAGCTGATAATAAAACATTAAGAGAGATCCGCCGTAAAAAACTAGGTATGGTCTTTCAAAGTTTCGCACTCTTTCCACACCGAACTATTTTAGAAAATGCTGAATTTGGTTTAGAAATTCAAGGTATTTCTAAAGATGAACGGAGTAAAAAAGCAAAAGAATCTCTTGAAATGGTTGGGCTTGGTAGTTATTTCGATCAATATCCCGAACAATTATCAGGTGGAATGCAACAACGCGTAGGTTTAGCACGCGCACTTGCAAACGATCCTGACGTTTTATTAATGGATGAAGCATTTTCAGCACTTGATCCATTAATTAGAAAAGACATGCAAGATGAATTAATCGATTTACAAGCTAAAATGAAAAGAACAATCTTATTTATTACGCATGATTTAAATGAAGCCTTACGTTTAGGTGACCGAATTGCTTTAATGCGTGATGGTGAAATTGTACAAATTGGTTCTCCAGAAGATATTTTAGTGAACCCAGCGAATGATTATGTAGAGAAATTTGTTGAAGATGTGGATCGTTCAAAAGTGTTAACAGCTCAGCATATTATGCAACGTCCAGAAACTGTAAATATCAATACGCACGGTCCTCGTGTTGCACTTGAAAGAATGCGTAAAGAAGGTATTTCGGGTGTTTATGCAGTCGATGAGAATCGTCAGCTAAAAGGTTATATTCACGCAAAAGATGCTTCTGAAGCTGCTAAAAACAACGTCAGAACACTAGAAGGTATCTTAAAAACAAATGTTCCAACTGTAGAAAAGGATACGCCAATGAGCGAAATATTTAACATCATCCATGACGCACCTATTCCAGTTGCAGTCGTAGAAGATGGAAGAATCCTTGGCATTATTGTCCGTGGAGCAGTTATTGCTGCTTTATCAGAAGACGGCGAGGTGAATATAGATGAATAATATTTTAGATTTTTTACCTAAACTTCCAGTTGCTAGCGCAGTCGATGAATTTGTTAAAACATTAACATCGTCATTTTCAGCACTCTTTAATTTCTTTAAAGATGATGGAAAAACTGCAATGAATTTTGTCGCTGATACATTAGATTTAATTCCCCCAGTTATTGTCATTATAGTTGTAGCTATTATTGCATTCTTTATTACTGGTAAGAAATTTGGTCTTGCAGCTTTTTCAGTTGTTGGTTTATGGTTTGTTTACAACCAAGATTTATGGTCGCATTTAACGCAAACTTTTACACTTGTATTAGTTTCTAGTGTGCTATCAATTATTATCGGTGTCCCACTCGGGATTCTAATGGCAAAAAGTGAAATCGCAAAATCGATTATTTCACCTGTCCTTGACTTCATGCAAACAATGCCAGCATTCGTATACTTAATTCCTGCTGTAGCATTCTTTGGTATTGGTATGGTTCCTGGTGTATTCGCTTCTTTAATCTTTGCGACACCACCAACTGTTCGCTTTACTAATTTAGGTATTCGTCAAGTATCAAATGAACTTGTCGAAGCATCTGAAGCATTTGGTAGTACAGGAGCTCAAAAACTATTTAAAGTTGAATTACCTATGGCTCAAGCAACAATCATGGCTGGAATCAACCAAACAGTTATGTTAGCATTATCAATGGTAGTTACAGCATCAATGATTGGTGCACCTGGTTTAGGTCATGACGTACTAAGCGCATTACAAAGAGCTAATGCTGGTGCAGGATTTGTGGCTGGTTTAGGTATTGTTATCTTAGCAATTATTATTGACCGCTTTACACAGAGCTTAAACAAAGATGCAAAAACTGATTAATTTATTGAATACTTCTCTTTAACTAGAGAAGTTAATATATAAAAGGAGAGATTATTTTATGTTAAAAAATAATTTAAAACGGTTAGGAGTTATCGCAGGTCTTTCACTGACGCTAATTGCTGCAGGTTGTGGGTCTGACGATAATGCAGATTCTAAAGACGCGACAGACTCAAATGGTAGCGACGTAAATTACAGTGAAGAAGTTGGTTATACAATCACAGGTATTGAACCAGGAGCTGGCGTATTTAAAGCAGCAGAAAATGCTGTTGAAGAATATGATTTAGATGGCTGGGACGTTCAAGCGTCATCAAGTGGTGCAATGGCTTCTGCTCTAGGAGCTGCAATTGATAACGAAGAACCAATTATCGTTACAGGTTGGACACCACACTGGAAGTTCGCTAAATATGATCTTAAATATTTAGAAGACCCTAAAGGCGTATTTGGTGAAGCAGAAACAATTAATACAATGGCACGTGAAGGATTTTCAAGTGATCATCCAAACGCTGCAAAATTACTAGAACAATTTAACTGGACAACAGATGATATTGAAAATGTAATGTCTAAAATTTCTGATGGTGCAACGCCAGAAGATGCTGCTGTTGAGTGGATTGAAGAAAACGAAGATAAAGTAGAGGCTTGGAAAGATGGCGTTGAAGAAGGATCAGATTCAATTGAACTTGTTTACGTTGAGTGGGATTCTGAAGTTTCTTCAACAAACGTTGTTGGACAAGTTTTAACTGACTTAGGATATGACGTAAAAATTACATCTTTAGATAATGCTGTTATGTGGCAAACAATCGCTAATGGTGATGCTGACGCTATGGTATCAGCATGGTTACCGGCAACACATGGTGATTTATATGAAGATTTTAAAGATGAAATTGAAGAATTAGGTACGAATCTTGATGGTGCTAAGATTGGTTTAGTTGTTCCTGAATATATGGACATTGATTCAATCGAAGACTTAGAAGCTAAATAAATACTGAAGCGGGTGTAACTACCCGCTTTTTTTTATAACAAATTATAATAAGGGAGAAGATAGAATTGACTTTAACACATAAGTTATCAAAATTAATTATTCCTGGAATCATCTCTGCTGGATTGCTAATCACTGGATGTAGTTCAGACAATGCAGATTCAGAAAAAGAGAAAACAGGTACATCTGACGAGAATTACAGTGAAGCAGTTGATTATACAATCACAGGTATTGAACCTGGAGCAGGTATTTCAGTAGCAACTGAGAAAGCTTTGGAAGAATATGATTCACTTGAAGGATGGGACGTCCAGCTTGCTTCAACTGCTGCAATGTTAGTTGAATTAGATCAAGCAATTGAAAAAGAAGAACCGATCATCGTGACAGGATGGAATCCGCATTGGATGTTTTCTAAACACCCTGAAATGAAATACTTAGAAGACCCTAAAGGAATCTATGGCGAGGAAGAAACAATTTCGACACTTGTAACTCCAGATTTAAAAGATTCAAAACCAAATGCTTATAAAGTACTTGATCAATTCGAATGGGATATTGAAGATATGGAAGATATTATGTATGAAGCTGCTGAAAATGAAACAGAAATTGAAGACGTTGCTAAACAGTGGGTTGCAGATAATGAAGATAAAACAGCTAAGTGGATTGAAGGTATTGATGACGCAAATGGCGAATCAGTTGAGCTCGTTTCAACACCTTGGGATTCAGAAATTGCTTCTTCTTCTGTTTTAAAAGAAGTCATGGAATCAGTTGGGTTCGATGTAAAAGTAACACCAGTTGACGTTGCAATTGTTTTTGAATCATTAGCCAATGGTGATGCTGACGCAACAATCGCTGCTTGGTTACCCTTTACACATGCACAATTTTATGAAGAACATGAGGATAACTTTGAAGACTTAGGCCCGAACCTTCATGGTGCAATTATTGGTTTAGTTGTTCCTGAGTATATGGACATTGATTCAATTGAAGATTTAGAAGCTAAATAATCAAAAAGTAGCCAAAGAAATTCTCTTTGGCTACTTTTTTATACTTTTAATAAATGAAATCCCAGAAACGCATTTTAACTTTTTGTAAGTATGTTTTTTCTTTGGTAATTTTAGTAAGCAATTTATCTTTAAATTCAAGAACAAATGCATGATCCTCTTTCGTAGTTTCTTTTCCACTATAAACCGCTGCTTGGTTTATTTTAAGCATTTGGCTAAACTCTCGAGCATAATCAGAACCAAATACCTTTTTAACATCTTTCTCATAAGCTTTAATCGAACCCTGTCGCTCTTTAATACCTACATAATGTAATAAAATCAGTGAATAAGATGTGATTAATGTTGTTGCTTTGTTTAGGTCACTTCCAACAAAACTTTGGATTAATCTTCTTAGTTCTAAACGCTTTTTAATTAAATAAATAAGATAAATTAAAATCAAGAGTAATAAAATAATTAATAATAAAATTAATAAATATTTTAAAAACTCAGATTGATCTTCTTCTAGATCTTCTGTTAATACATCTTCATCTTCTGATTCTGAATCGTCTTCATTAGAACCATCGTTATCTTCACTCTCTCCACCACTTCCATCACCATCATCATTTTGATCGCTTTCTGGTAATTGGTCTTCTTCTATATCTTCTACCTCTGGATCGTCTACTTCATTTTCTAATGCTTCATTCTCTTCTTTTTCTTTTTCTCTTTGTGCTTTTTCTTCTTCATCTGACCATTCACCTTTAGGATAATCAGTCATATCAGTATCTGGCATAACATCTTCATACTCAGGTGTTACTTCAATCGGAATCCAACCAATTTCATCAAAGTAAATCTCAGTCCATGCATGTGCTTCTTGACCCGTAATAGTTAATTTATCATAAGCTTCTTTATCTTTGATTACATCTGGTGTCACTAAGTATCCTTCGACATATCTAGCTGGAATTCCTAAATATCTAAATAATAATGTCCCTGTTGTTGCATAATGTGGTGCGTAACCCTCTCTTGACTCTTCAATAATAAAGGAGAGAAAATCACGATCTCTGTTTAATTCTTTCGGTTTTTCATTATATTCTATTGTTTCTTCTAGATACTCTTTTACTTGCTCGATCGCTTGCTCATATGCTAGATGTGTTTCATCTTCACTCTTCTTTCCAAAGTGAATAGCTAAGACGTTTTCTACTTCTTCTGGTAAATCAGTATAATAATCATAAACATATTGATTATAATATGCTTCATAATCTAAATATGTTTTTACAACTTCCTTATCTTTATTCTTATAAAGTCGATTTGCAATTGCTGGATAACGCGTTACTAAATCTTCACTCACATTAAATGAATATTGTCTTTTTCCTTTAAACTCTTTTGAGATTAAATGACTTTCATTAAAGTAATGTAAATCTTCTATCTCAGTCAATGAATCATCTATTTCATAGGGTGTATATAAATATTTACTATGTGTATTTAAATTGTTAATCGACATCTGATGAGTAGATGGATTATCATCTTTTTTACGGGTAATCTCATCAACTAAACTAAGTTGAGTCAGTGGTCTAAAACCAGATTCATTTAAAGAATAAAATAAGCCATAATTCTCATATATCGCTTCATTAGCTAATTCAGACCAAGTATTTCTTGAATAATCTGCGCCAATAAACCCTCTTAGATAATAAGGATTTGGTTCTTCCATAATTATTTCTAGTGCTTCTGAATCTGTTAATTTAAGCTCCGTTAACTTTAAAAAGTCACCTTGCGTTAGTGAATCTGGTGCATTTTTTTCATAACGTAAATCATCTACTCTATCGCCAGCTTTTTCTTCTACTGACTTAATGTATGTATTCTTCTCGTAATCAGCTTGAGGCTGAATAGCAAATGCGATTAACAATGTTAATACAAACAAACTCATTAACACAATACTCGTCAGAAAAGAAGTACTGCTTTTTCCTTCTCTTAAATGATACGCAGAAGATTTCTTATTTATAAACGATGTATTAATAATAAGTACACTAGCAAGAAATAAACCGATATTTAAATAAATATTAAAATAAATTCCTGTGATTAATTGAAGAATCAAAATTAATATCATAAATGGCCAAACAAGATACGATAAACCTTTATTCACAATTAAATAGCTTAAATAACTCACTAACATAAATAGATAGATCATAAATAAGTTAATTGCTAACTTAAAAGATTCAGGCTCTAGTAAAATTTTATACTTTGGTAATAAATAAGTCGTTTGTGTTCCGACTATATCTGCAAAATGATTTAAACTTAAAAAGAAACCATTTACAGTGTATTTATTAAAAATAATAAACATAAGTGTCATGAATAATAAGAAGCCTAGGCCACCATATGTTTTCACAGTTTTATTTTTAATAAAAAAGAAAAATCCGATGGGTATCAGACCTACTAAGATTCCGTAGAAAGACACATCAGGAAACTTAAAGGCATCTAAAAATGCAATGACACCCATGAGATAAAAAAAGCTAGCAATAAAAAACTGGCTCGATAAATAAGTGAGTTGCACCCGATTATTTGCTTGGTCTTCATATATATTAATTTTAATATTGTTTTTTGGCATGCTCATGCTCCTTAAATCGAAAGTTCATATAAATCTTCATTCATCGTTTTTGGTGTGTAAATAAAGTCATTACTCACATTTTTGCTATTTTTTTCTAAATGACAGACAAGTTCTGTTATTTTTGTTTGAGCTAATTCATGTGTTGATGCTGCTAGACTTTTTTCAGAGGTTAGGTAAATAAGATGAGAAAAGCGTTCTCGCGCGTCTGACTGAGTAAATTTATCTAATACTGTTGCATTACTCTCTATTTGTTCTAATAATAAAATTTGTTTAAGTAAAAATGTTAATTGATCCGTTGAATAAATATCTTCTATTTGAATGAAATCTGTTTCTTTATCCAACCAACCTATTGAATGTTCATGCCCTTCAGCTAATAAGGCTTCTGAAGTAGAGATAAACGTATCCATCATTGCATCGATTACACCAGGATTATTTTTATCATGCTTATTTTCTATTGTTAAATCAATTAAAATTAAGAATGTGTAGTTAACTGCTTCAGTCAACTCTTTGACAATTAATTCATCAAATTTACTCGTTAATTTCCAATGAATATGTTTTAAATTATCTTCATGACTATACTCTTTAATTCCAAACACTTCTAAACCATCCGTACCACGTCTATTAATCTCATATGAATGGCTATCGACAAATCCAACATTTGAATCACTTACTGTGACATTAATTGGGTATGTTTGAGGTAAAACAAATAGCTGTGATACTGAATTCATCTCAGTCTCACGTTTAAATATACCTAAGAAATCATAATAACGAATTTTCTTAACAGTGACACGAATTTGTCCACAATATTTACTACTCATATCTAATAGGAGTGATTCAGAACCTCTACTATTTAAACTAAGGACAAAGGCTTTTGTATCTAATTCATCTGTCAATTTATTTTCGAATTCTAAAGAAACTCTCACTTTAGATATTGGTAAGATACTTTTATTTTTAACTTGAATCGTTAGTCGGCCAGGTTCATTTTTATGAACAGTTCCTTCTGTTTGTAAATCAAAAAATAATTTATTTTTAAGTAATACGACATTTAAAATAAGTAAAATCGTTAATACACCTGTTAAAACAAGTAACAATAAACCTAAATAACTATCATCAAAAATAAAGAAGACGATGCTAAAAATAAGCCAAATAACACCAAATATTCGCGATTGCAGCATGTTTAGCCTCCTTTATTTAATTGCTATTTTTTCTATTTCAGGTACTTTTATCTCTTTTAAGATTTCTTCTAATAATTCATTCGAACTACCATAAGTCACTCGCGACTTTTGATCAAGGACCATCCGGTGATTACAAACATCGGTATACATCGCAATGACATCTTCAGCAATCACATACTCTCGTTTGGCTAAGAAGGCATGTGCTTTAGCAATTCTGCTAAGTGCAATTGCTCCACGTGGACTTACTCCTTGAACAATAAGTGGATGATTACGTGTTGCTTCTGTCAGTTCTGTTATATATCTTAAAATAGGTTCTGACACATGAATTTGTCGGACTTCCTCTTGAAGTGCAATTAACTCTTCTCGCGTAATTACTTTATTAACTTCATCTAAAGGTTGACCTGTTTGACGATCACGTAAAATCTCTACTTGGCTTTCAAAATCAGGATAACCGATACTTGTTTTAATCATAAAACGGTCGAGTTGGGACTGTGGTAAAACTTGCGTACCATATGAACCAATTGGGTTTTGAGTCGCAATCACGTTAAATGGTTTTGGTAATGGATAAGTCACACCATCAACTGTTACATTGCGTTCTTCCATTACTTCAAGAAGTGCTGCTTGTGTCCGACTTGTTGTACGGTTTATCTCATCTGCTAATAAAAGGTTTGTCATCACAGCACCTTCTTTAAAGATAAATTCCTCTTTATCTTTATCATACATTGTAAAACCTGATACGTCTGACGCGACAACGTCTGGTGTAAACTGAATTCGGTTAAAATCAAGCCCCATTACTTTACTAAATGCGAGAGCAATTGTTGTTTTACCGACACCCGGAATATCTTCAAGTAAGACGTGCCCTTCTGCCAGCATCGTCATATATATTTTTGTAGCTACTTCGTCTTTTCCTATAATTACTTGTTTAATTTCATTAATTACTTGTTCTGATTTTGTCATCATGATTAGTTCCTCCTACTAGATTCCATACTTTATTTTAATTCGGTCTAATTTTTCTCCAATTGGTTTAATAATTAATAGTAAAAATATCACATTTGACACTGCGTAAGTAATCATAAATGGTGTTGCTACTGTAATTGCTGTTAAATAACGCTTTAAATTAAACGCATTATCAAGTGACAATACAGTCCAAACATCCATCATTAAAGAGTAAACAACTCCTGCAAAAACCCCATATAAGACGAGCATAAATCGATTTTTTTTCAGTATGTTACGGACTCTAGGAAGTCCTGCAATAAAGCCAATCATTCCCCAGGAAAACATTTGAAATGGCGTCCAAGGACCTTGACCAAAATAAATATTTGAAATGATCGCTGATAAGGCCCCTACTAAAAATCCAGCCTCAGCACCAAAGAATATTGCTGAGATAACGACAACTGCAGTCACTGGCTTAAATGCTGGTATAGCTGCGAATAAAAAACGGCCGACAACAGATAAAGCGACTAAAACAGCGATAATAACCATATAACGTGTATTCGCTTCTTTATTTTCAAATGACATTAAAAACGGTATTGATGCTAAGATAACAAGTATAAATGAAATAAAGACATAACTTCGATCATCAAAAAATGTAACACCTATGAAAATTGTTAAAGGAACGAGTAATAATAATATAAAATAATTTAAAATCTGTTTATTCATTTTGACGCTCGCACTCATTAATAATTTTCTCTTTTGTTATTGTATAATCAAATATATGACGTGACATACGACTTGCAGCCGTTGTATAGAAGTTATTTTCTGCGAAAAAGCGTGTCGGTGTATCTAAAGAAATCATTTCTTTATCAAAAAACAAACCAACGCGGTCAGATACTTCAGCTGCAAATTCAATATCGTGCGTCACTAAAATAATTGTTAAATCTTCAGCTTGTAACTCGTTAATAATTTCAGCAAGTACTTCTTTTGAGAAGGCATCGATTCCTTTTGTTGGTTCATCTAATAATAATATTTTAGGTTTTAAAAGTAGGATCTTTCCAAGCGCTGCTTTTTGTTGCTCACCACCACTTAAATCATAAGGATGGGAATCTAAAAGGTGAGTAATATCTAGCTTGTCAGAAACTTCGTTTATTTCTTTTTCCATTTCATCTTTACTGTAATCCAGTACTTTCATAATTTCAGTATAATCATCTCGTAAAGTGGATTTAATAAAAATGGTTTGTGGATCTTGTGGTAAGACTGCTAAATTATGACGATACAATTCAGCACCTTTATATTTTTTAATTGATTTACCATTTATGTTAACTTTTCCTCGATAAGCACGTGACGTACCGGACATAACATTTAATAAGGTTGTTTTTCCTGAACCATTTCCACCGAGAATACTAATAATTTCACCTTTGTAAATTTTTAATTCTACATTTGCTAAAATATCTGGTAAGTCACGCTCATAACGGAACCAAGCTTCTTTTAATTCAATGACTACTTCTTTATTTAAATCAGGTTCTTCAATTAAATCAGTTGCGACTGCCTGATAATTTTTTTCTAAAAACATGCGTCCTTCGCGAATAGTTAATGGACTCGCATTAGTAAAGCCAAGTGCATGATACACTTGAATCGATGTAGGTAATGCTAAAAACATTCGGTGCTGATTATTTAAAGACATTAATTCTTGCCCAATGAGTTCAGGTTTATTTTCTAAAAGCAGCTCTCCATCTTCAAGTAAAATAACTCGGTCTGCTAATGGTAGAACTTCTTCTAACCGATGTTCAACGAGAATAATTGTCAACCCTAACTCTTCATTAAGCATCTTCAATGTATTAATGAAATTAGTTGCCGCAATTGGATCAAGCTGTGAAGTGGGTTCATCTAAAATAAGTACTTTCGGCTGCATAACCATAATTGATGCTAGGTTTAATAATTGCTTTTGCCCTCCTGAGAGGTCAGTTGTATTGTTTCTAAATAATGTATGTATTCCAAAGAAGTTAGCTATTTCCCCAACTCGCCTACGAATCACAGGTGTTTTTATGCCTAAATTCTCTAAGCCAAAACTTAATTCATGCCAGACTTTATCTGTTACAATTTGTGATTCTGGATTTTGCATCACATAACCTAACTCACTTGCCGATACGCGGTCTATTAACTCATCGATTGGTATTCCTTCGTAAGTAATCGTTCCCGACTTTTCACCATGCGGAGCCAGTTCTCTTTTTAGAAGTTTAAGTAAAGTGGTTTTTCCAGATCCTGATTCTCCAAATAAAACAACGAATTCTCCTTGTTTTATTTCTAAATTAATTCCTTTTAAGACAGGTGTTTTAGTTTCTGGATACGAAAATGTTAAATCTTTGATTTGTAATAACGCCACTGTAAATTCTCCTTCACTTCTACTAATGTAGGTAAAACCATTAAAATAAAGATAATACTTAATTCCAATACATGCTTGATTGAAAAATCAAATGTCGAGACAAGTGGATAGTAATTAAAGTTATAAATGCCTTTAACATTTAAATACATCACGACCAAAAAAATCCCACCGATAATCATTAATAAACTATAATCACGCGAATTCCATTTAAATAAAGAGAAATTAGTACGTCCTTTTAATCCATAACCACGTGCTTTCATCGAATCAGCTTGTGAAATCGAATTTTCAAGCGACCAGGTAAGTAAACTATTAAAGGTTCGTATACCACTTAATATCCGATCTACAATACTTTTACTTGTATAAATACCCAGTGTTTTTTGTGTTTGATTTACTTTTTTCATTTGGATTTTAAATAAAGGAATAAATCTTAATGCCATTGAAATAATTAACGATAATTTAGGAATTGCTTTTCCAAATAAATAAACGAACTTATCAGAAGTCATTAATAACGTATAAGATTTACTCCAAAAGATAACTGCTACAAGCATTGCTGCAATAACAATTCCGTATATAAAAGCTTCTTTTGTTACTGGATTATCATTTAAAAAAAATAAAATCGTTTCACCCCGGTGAACAAACAACGGATTAGTTAGCGCAATTAACAAAAAGACGAAAATATAAAATCCAATATCCCGTAAAATTCGTTTTGTCGGTTCAAGCATAAAAAAGAATATTAAAGCACCAATTAATGACAAAATTAAAATGGCAGGATGCATCATAAACATCGTCATAAATACAACTGCGACATAATATAGAAATAAAACAACCGGATGCATCGATGCAAAACTTTTCACGTTTATAATCCTCCCATTTTAATTCATATTCATTTCTTGTCCTAAATCGCGTCCTAAATCACATGTATAGCGTAAGGCAACTTTATCTCCATCAACAAGTTCATAGCGGCTTACCCCATGATCTGGAAACTCCCCATTCACTTCATACATCCAACCACTCAATTCTCCACAAGAAAATTCATATAAATGATTAATTCCTTTTATATAAGCACTCTTAAATGAGTTGTCACTTGCACCTTGAAAATCTAACTGAATTTGATTATGTCTTGTTGCTCGTTTTAATAAATCAAATACAGTGTCATCTTTTCTTAAAACATACTCTGATTCTTCTAAGATCATTCCATCTTTAGGGACATACTTCTCATCTTTTAAAGTCGCATCTAGCTGATCTAAATTGTCTAAAACAGTTGTTGCTTCAATCGTAATAAACACTGTTTCTGACTCTTCTGTAATATCATCAATATGAGTTTGATAATAATCTTCGACCGACTGAATCTTGGTTCCTGAAAAAATAACGGCGATAAGTAATACGACAAAACCAATGATCAATATATCTTTACGCATCCTTATCGCCTCCTAACTAATTTTCATCTAGCATTTTTTGGTTTAACTTTGCTTGGTTACGCTTTTTACGTCGATAAATTAAGTATACGACTAAAATAATAACTATCCCTGCACCAACTAATTTCAAGATGTTAGCACGCTTTAAATTCTTAATTTGTGTTTCAGCTTTTTCAACATCTTCATAATTCTGAACTTTAGTTTGATCATAAGCTGCTAACTGATTGTACTTTTCAGTAATCTGCTTAACTTTTGCTTCATCTTTAGCTGTAATTGATTCAAATGGATAGAGTTCTTTCATTATTAATTGATTGATTACTTCGATTTCTGCTTTTAACTCGTTAATTTCTAGCTTTTTATCTTCTAGGAATGTTAATTCTTCTGAATAATCAGCTTTGTTTTCAGCAGACTTTAAGATACTAATTAGCTTAATCACTTCTACTTCATGTTCAGTTGACGTTTCTTTCATTAATTCTTCTGTGCGTTTAGCGTCTGCTTCGGTAAAAATTGTTTCTTTTGCTTGTTCATTCGCTCCATTAAGTAAGGGAGTAATTGTTCCCTTGCCTGACGTGTTAATTTCCATAAAGTCACTTAATTCAGCAACTTCTACTTTAATATCTGCAGCAAGTAAAGCATCTGAAAGTTGAGCGTAATTACTTACATATGAACGCTCTTCAGCAGGCACGTTTAAGTAGTTTTTATACACTGTTTCTAATGCTTGCTTATCTGTTTCAGGCGTTACGCGATCAATCTCACTTTCAACATTTCTTATTTGAGCTGTTAATTCAGCCGACATTTCTTCTCTAAAATCATATAATGAACGCGCATTATTATAATATCTTAGCATCGAAGTCAGTCCATACAGTGCTTGTTCGCTGGACATTGAGTTTGATTCATCTGGCTGAGCTGTCGGATTTTCTTCGTCATACGTATCTGAATGAATAAAACCACCATCTAGTTGGAAGTTCTTTAATTGATCAAATAACGTTTGATCTCCTCGACTAAATTCTTTGCTTAATGGGTCGATCTGTAAAGCAGTTAAAGCAACAATTACTTGAACAATGCTCTCTGTGCTTTCTAACTCTTGGCTTGCTAAGTAGCCAAGTGCTTCATCAACAACATCACGGACACGTACTTCACGCTTTTCACCATCAACTAACCTCGAATATGTATATGTTTTTTCACTATTGTAATAAGGTGCCAGTGCTTGTAAAGTCATCCCTGTGATATCTATATTTGATGGTGGTATCTTAAGTGGAAAACCACCATCTTCTAGTTGGGCTGCTAAAATACGTTCAATTATATCTTCACGGGAATCAGCCGCATCTTTTGGTATTTTATAACGCATACTATCAAGCGTTAATAGTCCCCAAGTTAAACCATTAATTCCTTGTTCACCGATATCTATTACTTTACTTCGGTTGTAAGTCCCATCAGCAATTAAATTTATTGATTTATCTGGTCCAATTTTAGTTGGATCGCCACCTGTTGCAAGAATTGCAAGTGAAATTCGGTGCCATTCTGTCGCTTTAGTTTTATCTAATTTAAATTCTTCTTTATATCGTTTGGCTATTTTCTCATCTATTACTGCTAAATAAAATTCATAATCATCTTGATAACCTAATCGCCCCATACCTAATGGAAACCAATCTCCTGAAGATGTCCCAGCACTTTCTAAAAAATCGTCATTAAGTAAATCATTATCAGAAGAAGTCTCAAATTCAGACTTCTTCCAATTAATAACTTCCGTAGCCATTTCTTCTAACTCATCGATTATTTTTTCGTTGGCAAATGAGACGGGAGCAAATAGGTAATCAGTTAATAAAATTAAAATTACTAATATCATGCTTATTCTTTTTATTTGTTTCATTTTACCAATCTCCTAAATTAGGAAATTCTGGTCGTGTTGAGGCACCAATATCTGCACCATATAATAAAGTATAGCGAATTTTAATCACGTCTTCATCTTCAAAATAATACTCTGAAAAACCAATTTGAGGATATGTTCCATTAACACTATACATCCAGCCTGAACCATACGTATAATCAAATTCACCTAATAAGTTGGAATCTAAATCATAATCTATCTCAATTTTCGGTGTTACTTCTCCTAGTTTTTCTAAGAGGTCATCTGGTATTTTTATATTCTTATTAATATCTTTTATATTAATAGCTGGTAAATAAAAATCTGCTTCCCTATTACCTGTTATTTCATAACCTATACCCTTTTCTTCAAAAAACCGATCAAGTAAATCAGCACCTGTTTCACCTTGAATAATATTAATCGCTTCATCTGAAGCAAGTGTACCTTTACCAAGTGTACCTGCCTCTAAACTAATACTTGCCGTACCGATTACATCTCCATCTTCAGGTATCTCATAAATAATTGTATATCTTTCTTTTGTTACGTGACCTGTTGAGTCACGTATTGTGAATTCCAGTATATTTTCACCTAGTGCTAAATCCACATCTCGACCAATAATATAATGTGACGCATTACCATCTATATGTTCAGCTGGCAATAACCGACCATTCAGATATGCTCTTTCTACACCTGGTTTCAACTGCGTGCCAGTATAATCAAATGCTTGAACAACTAAACTTACTTTATCATTTTTAGTTTCTAACTCTCTATCAATATTCAAAACAGGATTGTTTAAAATATCAATTCGACTATCACGCATACCTGGCTCAGGTTTATCTTTATTATTCACCATAAATGTACGTGTTTCTGATTCACCTTTATCTGTGGTAACTGTGATTGTATATCGTGCATAGCTAGATTTCAGTATTAATTCAGCCGCCTGATCCCAATGAGTAGATCGTTTCTCTAATATTAAAACTTTTTTCTTCTCATCTTTTTGAGGTCCTGAGCCTGAAATTGTTAAACTACCTCCAAGAAGATTTTGAAGTTTTTCATCTTGTTCGTAATATGTCTCATAATTAACAGTGATTTCCTTAATTTCATCTTTTTTATTAATTAATCTTATTTCAGACTTATGTTTTCCATCACTTTGAGTTCCATTATCAATAAAATCAAATAACTGGGATTGATAGGTAATTTCAAATTCAGCTGTTTTTTCTATTCCATCTTTTTCAGCAATTATTTTTATTGAATTTACTCCATCGCTCAGTGATCCATGGTAAGTAATACCTTCTTCTTGCTCATCTGCCACATCACCATTAATGATGACTACTAAATGGTCTGAGTTACTTAGTATTTTTCCATCATATTTTGCATAAGCTCTAAACTCTATTTCTTTATCGTATACTACTTGTTTATCTTCTAATTCTGTATAAATAATTAATTCTGATTCATCTTGATTATTAATAAAGAACGTTTTTGTATTATGAATCCTTTTACCGTCAACTGATTTTCCACTACTATCTTCTAAAATTAAATCAACTTTAATTCTATTGGAACCAGATTTAAGACCTACTTCAAAATTATTATCTTTATACACTCCAAGTAGATTTCCATTAACAGTTACTTGATAAGCTACGTGTAATGTTTCACCTAATTTTAAGTTATGTTCAGCTTCAATATATTCAATATATTTTAGATAATCTGGATAAACAGAATGATTATAATCAGAATCATTAGCTGCAAGGTTTACTTTATTACCTTTACTTACTAATGAATAACTACCATATTGGTCAACTTGCTTATTTTCATCCTTTAAATATATACCTAAAAAGTCATCATTTTCTGGTTTTTCAACAGGTGGTGTTTGTATATCATCATCTTTATCATCAGTTCCATCGCCTTCTCCAGTTCCGTCGCCTTCTCCAGTTACGTCGCCTTCTCCAGTTCCATCGCCTTCTCCAGTTCCGTCGCCTTCTTCGGTTCCGTCGCCTTCTTCGGGTCCGTCGCCTTCTTCGGTTCCGTCGCCTTCTTCGGTTCCGTCGCCTTCTTCGGTTCCGTCGCCTTCTCCAGTTCCATCGCCTT
>JARIBO010000029.1 GCA_029257405.1 Caryophanales bacterium | reverse complement strand
TGTCATATTGCACTTGGAAAAGCGTATCCAACAAATTTAGAAGATGGCGAAACGATGGATTTAGAACAATTAGATAAAAGTGGTGCGAATGATAGTTTAATTCATGTAGACTTTATGATTGGGTCTATTGAGTTAGATATAGATGGTGTCACAGCTGATGGAAAGAAAGAAGCTGTTTTTAGAAAAGGTGCTTGGTCAATCGAATTTTAATCCAATTTAATATCAAGTAAATAAGCCAGACAGAACCCAATATAACCTTGGGCTCTGTCTGGCTTATTTTCAATTATCTAACTCATAAATTTTATCTGATAAGAATCTAAAACGTATTGTGGAATTATAAAACGAGCAGTAACCAATGGATTAACTACCTGACTTACTTCTGCTTGGCCAGCAACACTTAAAAGAAGGGTTGCATCTTCGATTGTTAATTCAGTGCGTTCGACTAAGAAATAAACAGCTTTTTTAGTAACTTTGCTTATCGCTTCATCTAAGGTGTTGTCACTCATTAAAAATACAAGCCCATCTTCATTTTCAATAACAGGATGTTTAATCGAGTTGTTTTTAATAACTTCAAGTTGGACGGTTGCTTTACCCGGAACTTCTAAACCTGATCCACCTACTTCACCATCACCCATCGCGGCGTGAAAATCACCAAGAGCAAATAGCGCTCCTTCAGTAAACACAGGGAAATAGAGAGTAGCACCTTCTTTAATGAGTTTAGTGTCCATATTGCCTCCGTGGCTATTTGGTGTTCCGCAAGAAACATCTTCATTTTCAGGAGCAACACCGATTACACCAATCATCGGATTAAGTGGTATTTTTAATTGATCATTAAATAAGGCATGATTATTTTCAATCGGCACAACTTTCATAGTCATTTCTTTAAGCTCATCGCCAAGAACACCGATACCATTACCTGTTGCAATCACACCTTGATTTCCAATTTCAATTTTATTAATCGTTACTTTTAACGTATCACCCTTGCCCGCACCATTTACAAATATAGGTCCAGTTGCTGGATTTATTTTATCCCAATCAATTTTTTCTAAATGAGTTTCATTAGACTTTACCTGGTTTTCAAAGCAATCATATGTTTCTATTTCAATTGTTTCACCACTATCGACTGTTAAAATAGGGGTATTATTTTTGCTAAAAGCATAAATCACATTTGACTGACAAGATAGAGTTTTCAAGTATAATCCTCCTATTAGGTTTTAATAAAAATTGTTTTTTACTAAAACCGCTTTAATTTTAGTATAAGTGATTGACTCATCTAATTCATCTTTTAATTCTTTTAATTTAGCGTCGGGCATTGTGTTTTTTAAATTAAGTATCTTCGCTTCTTCTTTTTCTGAAAAGAAGATATTCCAAGGAATAGAAAAACCTTCCTTATAACATTTAAAAATATGATTTTCGATTGTTTGTTCACTTAAATCCCTCATTAGTGCAATATCTTTAATTTGCTTGCCATTTTGAAAATGCTGAAAAGATTCACGGTGACTAGCAAGTTCACTTTTCTTTTGAGGTTTTTTAATTGTGTTTTGATTAATTTGAATCGATTTATCATTTTGGGGATGAGTTTTAATCCATTCGTTTACAACTACACTAAAACGTTCGCCAAATTGATTGTATTTTTTATCACCGATTCCTTTAATATTTAAGTAATCCAATTTTGTTTCAGGAAGGTAGCGTGCTATATCACGTAAAGTCGTATCTGAAAAAATGACATAAGGTGGGACGTTTAATTCTTTTGAAATAGCCATTCTTACTTTACGAAGTTTATCAAATAAAACGATATCATAATTTGCAACTTCTTTTTCAGGGATAGAGGCACTAAACATAAATACATTCTTTTTACCTGTTAGCACTTCGATAGATTTTTCATTTAAATTTAAAGTTGGGTAACGGCCTTCTTTTGTTCCAACAATGCCTTCTGCAATTAGAAAATTAATCCATTCAGTGATATCACGTTCGGTATAATGAGAAAGTAAGCCGTAAGTAGAAAGTTTTTGGAAATTAAATGAACGAATACGTTGATCATTTGAACCTCTTAATACTTTAGCAGTTAATGTAACACCAAAAGATTCACCCATTCGTCTAATACAAGAAAGAATCATTTGGGTTTGTTCAGTTATATCAACCTTATCTTTACGATTAACACAATTACTACACGTTCCGCAAGGTTTAATATTTTTATCGTTAAAATATTCTAAAATATAACTACTTAAACAATCATGCGTGTGACAATAATTAATCATGGCTTGTAATTTTTCATATTCAGCTTGTTTTGCTTCATCATCAACTTCAGTTTGTTCAATTAAGAATTTTTGAAGTTGGATATCTTGAGGAGAAAAAAGTAAAATACAATCACTTATCTCGCCGTCACGTCCTGCCCGCCCAGCTTCTTGATAATAGGACTCTAAATTCATTGGCATTGCATAATGAATGACAAAACGCACGTTTGATTTATCAATTCCCATACCAAAAGCATTTGTTGCAATCATTACTGAATTATCAGAATGAATAAAGGCATTTTGTGCGTGTTGACGTTCATCTTCATTTAAACCAGCGTGATATTTAAAAACAAGTTCGCGTTTATTTTTTAAGAAATTGTGTAACTGATCAGCTTGTTTACGTGTTGTTGTATAAATAATACCTGATTCATTTTTTCTTTCTTTTAAAAAATTATCGATATATGTGGAACTATCTCTTCCTTTAATTAGATGAAAGTGTAGATTTTCACGTTTAAAACCAGTAATAACTGTCGCGTCTTTTTTTATATTTAATAAGTCTTGAATATCTGAGATTACTGTTTCAGTTGCTGTTGCAGTTAAGGCAACGGTGTTTTTAATTTGCGGAAGCTTTTTAAGTGCAGGTACAATTGAACGATAACTCGGTCTAAAATCATGACCCCACTGGGAAATACAATGCGCTTCATCAAAAGCAACGAATGAAATATTTAAATTTTTCATTCGATTTAAAAAAAGATTAGAATTAAATCGTTCTGGCGCAACATAGATAAACTTATAACGTCCACGGGCTACATCGTTTAAACGGATGTTTTGTTCAACGGTAGAGAGCGAACTATTAATAAACGTAGCGGGTACACCTAGAGCAATCAATGCGTCAACTTGGTCTTTCATTAAGGAAATTAGCGGAGAAATGATAATCGCTGTTCCTTCTAATGTAAGACCGGGAATTTGGTAACATAAAGATTTTCCTCCACCTGTAGGCATAACTGCTAATGTGTTAGTATGATTTAAAACATTTGTAATAACTTCTTTTTGGCCAGGTCGAAATGTTCCATAACCAAAATACGTTTCGAGAATATTTTCTGCATGAGTTAACAATCTAAATTCACCACCATCTATTATATTAACATGTAATGTTAATATTTTGAGTTAAAAGGGTTAATTAGTTCAATGAATGTCATAATTACAAAAAGTAACTATACCGTTAAAATTTTATTAAGAAGAATCACTAAAATAGTCGTAGTTTCCAAAAAAGAAAAAATAGTTTACAATAACTGTTACATTAAAATGAATGAGGTGAGTCAGAGAATGGAAATATCGCTATTATTTGAAATTATGTTAATTGGAACTTTAGGAATTGGCTCACAGTGGCTTGCTTGGAAATACAATTTGCCAGCAATTGTTGTCATGTCGGTTGCAGGGTTATTAGCAGGTCCTATTTTAGGTATTATGAATCCTGAACAGAGCTTTGGCGAGTTATATAATCCAATTATTTCTGTAGCTGTTGCTCTCATTCTCTTTGAAGGAAGTTTAAGTTTAAACTTCAAAGAACTAAAAGGACTAGGTAAACCCGTTTTTCGGATATCGACAATTGGTGCATTTATAGCTTGGATTTTAGGATCTTTAACAGCACATTATATGGCTGGATTGTCTTGGGCAGTCGCTTTTGTTATTGGTGGTTTATTTATCGTTACCGGACCAACAGTAATTATGCCACTTTTGCGTCAGTCAAAATTGAAATCGCGTCCTGCTAAAATATTAAAGTGGGAAGGTATAATTGTTGATCCAATAGGTGTTTTACTCGCTGTGTTTGCATTTGAAATTATTGCATTCTTTACAATATCAGAACGTGATGGATCGACTTTAATTACTTTCTTTATTACAGCTGGATTCGCAGTCTTTTTAGGGTG
Organism: Caryophanales bacterium; assembly: GCA_029257405.1. Lineage (GTDB taxonomy): Bacteria > Bacillota > Bacilli > Bacillales > Amphibacillaceae > Pseudogracilibacillus. The sequence goes on along the minus strand of JARIBO010000029.1, from coordinate 76,601 downwards.
GATAGCTGGACGCGTTGTAGGTTGGTGGTTTGAAACAGGTTATATACCGGAGTTTTTAAAGTCGCCGGCAGTCTTTATTATTGTGATTTTCACGTTTACATTACCTGATGAAATTGTTCATGGAACAGGATTACTTTCAGTTACAGCGATGGGTCTAACATTGAGTAATATAGGAATCAGTTCATTAAATGATTTCCGTAATTTCAAAGAAAACATTTCAGTGTTACTTATTTCAACAATCTTTATTATGTTGGCAGCTTCTTTAAAGTTAGAAACCATACTACATATATTCAGCCCAAATATTATCGGATATGTATTATTAATGATGTTTATTGTACGTCCGCTATCAATCTTTTTATCAACATTTAATTCTGGACTCACTTTACAAGAAAAAGTATTAGTTGGTTGGATTGCTCCAAGAGGTATTGTAGCGTTAACTGTTTCAAGTTACTTTGCGGCAATATTAACTGACGCTGGGTACGGGGATGCTACGTTAATTACTGCACTTACGTTTGGACTTGTATTCTTTACGGTTGTGGCTCATGGATTCACTATAGGTCCGCTAGCTAAAAGATTGAATTTATCACTTGAAGGTAATCCAGGTGTACTTATAGTGGGTAGTAGTCGTTTTTCAGTTGAATTTGCTAAGTCATTATTATCAACAGACACGCCAGTCCTAGTCGTTGATTCGTCATGGAATAACTTAAAGCATGCGCGTCAAAAAGGGGTGCCTTTTTATCACGGTGATATTTTATCTGAACAAACAGAATATAATTTAGACACAATTCCCTATGATTATTTAATTGCGGCTACAGATGAACATTCGTATAATGCACTTGTCTGTACAACGTTTATGCCTGAATATGGACGAACAAATGTGTATAAAGTAGATCCAAATGAAACAAAGAAATCAGAATCAAGTACTGTAGCAAGTGTAGGAGGTCGTTCGTTGTTTAGAGAAGAAATTTCGTTGAATGAATTAAATGACATGCTTCAAAAAGGTTATATATTTAGAGTAACACCGATAACGAGTAAGTTTTCATATAAAGAATATTTAGCTGAACAATCGACTCATATTTTGTTACTTTATGTTGTAAAAAAATCTAAAAAGATTCATTTTTATACAGGAGATACAAATCATACACCGCAACCAGGAGATATGATTGCGAGTCTAACGCCACCGAAAAAGGAATTAAAAAAAATCCAAGAAGCACTAGAAAAACAAAAAAAGTGAAACAAAGAAGCTCAAAACATTATTCTCTAATAAGAGATACTTGTTTTGAGCTTTTTATATAATTAGCGATAAGCGGCAAGTTCTTTACGTTTATCTGCTATTTCATTTTCTAATCGAACAAGTTGCTCTTCAGCAGAAGCGGCATTGCCACCGACAAAAGATAGTTTTTCTAAATCTTCTTGAATTCGAACATAGTCTGCTTTTAAAAAATTTAATTCATCCGCAATTTTCCTTTGCACCATTATTCATCCCTTTCACAATTATTAAATTAAGAACATCTATATAATAACGCAAAAGGACTTGAATATCCAAATGAATTACTTCATTAGTTGTTGACTAGCAGAAAAAGAAGTGATAAAATTTACCTAGATAATAAAAGCCTTTGTTAAAGGGGAGTAGCTGTACAATTAGTGTCGTCATTACGAGAAAAAATCTCCGGCCTAATTGGCAACTGATGTTGTTAGCAAGACCTTTACCTAATAAAAGTTTGTTTAAGTATATGTACTTAAAGAAATTTTATTAAGGTAAAGGTCATTTTGTATTTTAAAGGAGAATAATTCATATGGACGCACAATTATTGATTGAATATGCTTGGGTTTTTGTTGTATTAATCGGTTTAGAAGGTTTGCTTGCAGCAGATAACGCATTAGTACTGGCAATTATGGTGAAACATTTACCGTTAGAAGAAAGAAGAAAAGCACTGTTTTATGGTTTAGTTGGGGCATTTGTATTACGATTTGGATCATTATTTATGATTTCGTTTATTGTCGATTTTTGGCAAGTTCAAGCAATCGGTGCGGTTTATTTACTCTTTATAGCAATTAAGCATTTATACGATAAAGCGACCTTAAATGAACATGATATAAAGAAAAAAGAATCTAAAAGTGGATTTTGGATGACTGTTGTAAAAGTAGAAATAGCAGATTTAGCTTTTGCAGTTGATTCAATTTTAGCAGCGGTAGCATTAGCAGTAGCTTTACCAGCGACTGGTTTATTTACAGTAGGTAGCTTAGATGGTGGTCAGTTTATCGTTATATTTGCTGGTGGAATGATTGGTGTTATCATTATGCGATTTGCAGCTAATTTATTTGTAGAGCTCTTACAAAAACGTCCTGGACTTGAAATGGCAGCATTTGTTATTGTTGGTTGGGTTGGGGTGAAGCTTGCAGTATTAACACTGGCGCATCCTGATATAGCAATTATTTCTACTGAATTTGCTCATTCAACGCTTTGGAAACTCATTTTCTATATAGGTCTTGTAACAATCGCTCTTTTAGGTTGGTTCTTATCTAATAAAGTCGAAACTGAAAAACCTAAACAAAATTAATCTTAATTTGAAAGAATAGTTTGACAATTATGGTAAGGTGGATATAATTTAAAGTAGTTATTAAATCGAGCTTATTAAATGGTATAATAATATGTTATCAAAAACATCCAAGGATTGGTTAATATTAGGAGGAATATACAAAATGAGTGAAGAGTCAGTTAGATTAGAAGAAGATTTACTAGGGGAGAAATTAGTTCCAAGCAATGCTTATTATGGTATTCAGACATTAAGAGCGCAGGAAAATTTTCCAATCACAGGCTATCTAATAGAAAAAGAACTCATTAATGGTATTGCCTATGTAAAAAAAGCTGCAGCATTAGCAAATATGGAAATAGGACGTTTAAATCTAGATATAGGTAAAGCCATTGTTAGTGCCACAGACGAAATCCTTGCTGGAGATTTACATGATCAATTTGTCGTAGATCCCATTCAAGGCGGGGCAGGAACTTCAACAAATATGAATGCAAATGAAGTTATTGCAAATCGTGCGCTTGAAATACTTGGTAAAAATAAAGGCGAATACGAAATTATTCATCCTAATGTTCATGTTAATATGGCTCAGTCAACAAATGATGCTTTTCCAACAGCGATCCATGTAGCTACGCTAAATTTAATGACACGCTTAAAAACGACAATAGAAAATTTACAAACTGCATTTAAATCAAAAGGTACAGAATTTAATGATGTGATTAAAATGGGAAGAACACATTTACAAGACGCTGTACCAATTAGGTTAGGCCAAGAATTTGAAGCTTACGGCGAAGTACTTAACCGTGATTTAAGAAGAATAGCAAATGCAAGAGAAAATTTACTGACTGTAAATCTAGGTGCAACAGCAGTCGGGACAGGGTTAAATGCTGATCCAGAATATACAAAACGAGCTGTTGAAATTTTAGCTGAATTAACGGATTATCCACTGACATCGCCTATAAATTTAATTGATGCGACTCAGACTACAGATGCTTATACAGAAGTATCAAGTACATTAAAAATATGTATGTTAAATATATCAAAAATAGCGAATGATTTAAGATTGATGAGTTCAGGTCCCCGTGCAGGTATAAATGAAATTGTCTTACCAGCTCGTCAACCAGGATCATCAATTATGCCTGGTAAAGTCAACCCAGTTATTTGTGAAGTAGTAAATCAAGTTGCTTTTCAAGTAGCAGGAAATGATCAAACTATCTCTATGGCTTCTGAAGCGGGTCAATTTGAGCTCAATGTGATGGAACCAGTTATCGTCTTTAATTTACATGAGTCATTAAAAATGATGACACAAGTATTACCAGTATTTACAGATTATTGTATCACAGGAATCGAGGCTAATATCGAAAAGTGTAAAGTCGATGTAGAAAATAGTATTGGAATTATAACTGCATTAAATCCACATATAGGTTATAAAATTGCCACAGACGTTGCGAAAGAAGCAATCGAAACAGGTGTCTCGATTAGAACCTTGCTTTTACGAGATAAAGTTTTATCTGAAGTGGCAATTAACCAAATATTAGAACCGTTTGAAATGACGCGTCCAGGTATTGCAGGAGAAGCCTTACTTCAAAAATAAAAAAACACGCTAAATTTTAGCGTGTTTTTTCTATGAACAAAATAATAAATCAGATTAAATAATTTCTCCTAAGTAGTTTATAAAATTAAATGACAAGCAATGGGGTTGACAAGAAGTATTCTTTTGTTGTATGATTATCTCAGATTCGAGATATATCAATTGGAGAGGATGATTATTGTATCTATTAAAAATGACGAAAAAGATACTCAATTATCATTAAAACTCTTTGTTGTGCTAACACGAACTTTAGAATCTATTCAGAAGCAGGTCATTAAAGACATAAAAAGTCGTGGTCTAAATAAAACTGAATTTGGTGTACTCGAACTACTTTACAATAAGGGTGACCACCCCATTCAAAAAATAGGCCAGAGATTACTACTTGCTAGTAGCAGCATTACTTATGTAGTCGATAAATTGGAAGCAAAGAAACTATTAGAAAGAAAGTCTTGTCCAAACGATCGTCGTATTACTCATGCTGGACTTACAAAGAATGGAATTGCTTTAATGGATGAAATATTCCCAAAGCATAAGTTAGTATTACATGAGATTTTTGGTGGTTTGAATCCAGATGAAAAAGAATCAATGATTCTACAACTAAAGAAACTTGGTTACCATGCAGAAAGTATGTAAATATCTTTAATTTATATAATTGACTCAGATGAAATAATCGAGTTAATTATTATAATAAATAAAAATTAATTTAGTTAATTTAAAATTGACTAATATTGGAGGAATTTAAATGACAAAAGCAACATGGAACGTAGATACAGTTCATAGTACAATTGGTTTTTCAGTAAGACATATGATGATTTCAAACGTGAAAGGAACATTTAACGAGTTTGACGGAAAGATTGAAGCAGATCCGACAGATTTAACAGATGCAAACATTGAGTTTACAATCGATGCAAATTCTGTTGATACACGTATGTCAGATAGAGACGATCATTTACGTTCAGCTGACTTCTTTGATGTAGAAAATCATCCGAATATAACATTTAAAGCAACAGATATCGTTAAAAAGTCAGAAGATAAATACGATATGACTGGTGACTTTACAATTCGAGGTACGACAAACCAAGTAACATTTGATATCGCTTTTGAAGGTGCTGCTAAAGACCCAATGAGTGGAGACCAAGCTGCTGGATTTACGGGTAGTACAAAAATTAATCGTAAAGATTTCGGTTTAACGTGGAACGCAGCACTTGAAGCAGGTGGAGTCGTAGTTGGCGATGAAATAAAAATTAACATTGAAATTCAATTACGTCAGTAAGTTTAAAAACATTAAAAAAGCTATTTACATGGTTTAAACCATGTAAATAGCTTTTTTATTGTTCATATGCTAATTTAATATCATATTCAACTAATCATGTTATACTATGTTTACTCGACCTAAATTAAGAGGTGATGATAAGTGATTACAAATAATTTAATTCTTCAAAAAATTAAACAACAAATAAATGAAGCAGAACAATTAGTAAATGACCCTGTATTATTTAAAGAAGCATTAAAGCGTGTGGAGATTTTATGTGAACTTGTAACAGAAAGTAAAGAATCATCCGAGTCTGCAACTTTAGAGACAAAAGAATTATTAGATCTTACTAAGCAAGAAAGCAAAAAACAATCAGTAGAGACAACAAATAAACAAATATCTACAGATATACCGAGCGATTCAATATTTGATTTTTAAACTGAACAAGGAGAGATAAAATGATGAAGTTCTTTTTAGTAGTTGCTGCAATAAATGGATTTTTAGCAGTTGCGTTAGGTGCCTTTGGGGCACATGGTTTAGAAGGAAAAATATCAGATAAAATGATTTTAACTTGGGAAAAAGCCGTTACATATCAAATGTTTCACACAGTAGCACTATTAGCTACAGCTTTTGCAATGTTTAAAATTCAAGCAACGAGTTTAAACTGGGCAGGTATTACTTTTTTAATTGGAATTATTCTTTTTTCAGGTAGTTTATATTTCTATTCTACAACAGGAATAAAGTCACTTGCTATGATAACACCATTCGGTGGTGTGTTTTTCTTAATAGGTTGGATATTATTTGGTTATGCAATGATGAAGTTTATATAAAAATTAAAAATAAGTCCCTATGGTATCAAATTTGATACCATAGGGACTTGTTGTTTTAATTATTCAAAGTTTAAAAAATTCAGGAACTTCATCTTTGGTAATAATTGTACCAATAAAGAAGTCTCCAAATTCACCATATCGTGAGCTCACTTCGTCAAAACGCATTTCATATACGATTTTTTTAAGTTCTAATACATCGTGTGCAAATAAAGTTACGCCCCATTCCCACTCGTCAAAACCAATTGAACCGGTAATGACTTGCTGAATTTTTCCAGCATACTTTCTGCCTGTTAAGCTGTGTTCATAAAGAAGTTTTGCTCTAACGTCTTTTTCAAGGGTATACCAATTGTCATTCCCTTCGCGACGACGATCCATCGGATAAAATGAAATATAGTCCCATTTTGGTAAAGTAGGATAGAGACGTCCTTGTACATAATCCGAATTTTCTAAGTCTTCATCTGGTTTTTCAGGACGATATCTCGACATTTCAATAACAGAGAAATAAGAATATGCTGGGATTAAAAAGTCTCCCATTTTAGACTTATTTAGCTCAGTTTCTAATTCACTCAATTCTTCTACAGTCGGTCTTAAAAACATAAATAAAAAGTCTGCTTTTTGACCAATTATTTTATAAAAAGCATGACTACCTGCGTGATTAATTTCTGTATGTTCCCATTTTTCTAATAAACGATTGAAATCAACGAGCGCTTCTTCACGTTCCACTTCAGATGCGAATTTCCAAGCTGTCCAATCAATTGTTCTTAAATCGTGTAAACTGTACCATCCATCGAAAGTTTCTACTGGTTCAACCATTCTTTTTACCTCCAATTAATTAAAAGTCCACTATTTTTACTATAGCATAAAAGAGGTATAAAAATAATATAAAAACAGTGTAAAATCTAAAGAAATATGGATTATAAAAAAAGTCTGCTTGAATTAATCGATTTGATTGTTATAATAAATACTATCGAAGGATTGAAAAGATAGCGTTTTATCAATCACAAGGAGGAAATTATGAGCGAATTATTTAGTAATTTAAAAAAGGCATTAAAAGCGAACGAAAAAAAATTAATCGTATTTCCTGAAGCAATGGATGAACGTGTCTTATCTGCTGCAAGTAAGTTAGCAGAAGAAAGTATTTTGACACCTGTTTTAATTGGTGATGAGAAAGAAGTACATGCTAAAGCAAAAGAATTAGGTCTTGATATTACAAAATGCCAATTGATGAACCCAGCAAATTATGAAAATTATGATCAAATGGTAGATAAATTTGTAGAAGTTAGAAAAGGTAAAGCAACAAAAGAAAGTGCTAAAGAGACTCTTCAAACAGAAAATTACTTTGGTACAATGCTTGTGCATATGGGTGAAGCACATGGTTTAGTAAGTGGTGCAGTACATTCGACGTCAGATACTGTTAGACCAGCTCTGCAAATTATTAAAACACGTCCAGGCATTAATAAAACATCTGGCGTATTCATTATGGTACGTGGTGAAGAGCGTTATGTATTTGGAGATTGTGCCATTAATATTGCGCCAACAAGTGATGACTTAGCAGAAATTGCAGTGGAGAGTAATAAGACAGCTAAAGTATTTGGAATAGATCCTAAAATAGCAATGCTTAGTTTTTCTACAAAAGGTTCAGCAAAATCTGAAGAAACAGAACGCGTTGTTGAAGCGATAACTAAAGCAAAGGAAATTGATTCGAATCTTGTAATTGATGGTGAGTTTCAATTTGATACTGCATTTGTTCCAAGTGTTGCAGCTAAAAAAGCACCAAATTCAGAAATAAAAGGTGATGCAACGGTCTTCGTATTTCCAAGCTTAGATGCTGGAAATATTGGCTATAAACTAGCAGAAAGATTAGGTAATTTTGAAGCAGTCGGTCCTATTTTACAAGGACTTAATAAGCCGGTAAATGACCTTTCACGTGGATGTAATTCTGAAGATGTATACAAGCTAGCAATTATTACAGCGGCTCAAGCAAAATAAAAACTTTACTAGAGTGCATCGTTTAACTTAATAAACGATGCACTCTAGTTCGTTTTTTATAAATTAATTTCTTCGTTTCTTTTTTTCATTTGAGAAAAGCGTTTATGAAAATCAATTAATTCTTGTGTTGTAACTTCGCTTGACTCTAGCTTTGCTTGGTTATCATTTAAAAGTTTATCTAACTGAGTTAATACATCATTAACAGTGATGTTTTTATTTAGTATCTTAGATAAAGAACCCATTACTTTAGGGTTTACTTTCGGATACTCTATTTTTGTTTTTGCGTCTTTTAAACTTATAGAATAAAAATCTTTTATTAAATTAGCACGGCTTTCACATTGTCCATTAATATCAAGGTAAATTTGTATAGAAATTCCGTTTTTTACACGACGTTGAGAAATTCCAGCAAATTTTATCCCATTAATGCTTAAATCGTAATCACCTGGACAATAAGAGCCAATAATTTCATAAGCTTTAATATCTGTTGTATAATTTTTTAATAAATCTTTAATAAAAGATGTCATAACGTCATAGCCTGTATGAATCGAAACTTTAGTGTCATTTGATAAGATTAAAGATAAGTTTAATACACCGCTATCAAGTGCGACCGCTAATCCACCGCTATTTCTAATAATAACGTTCTGGTTTTTGCTTCTTAAAAAATCGAGACCATCTTTAATATACGGCATGCGTGAATCAGGAATACCTAAGACAACTGTTTGGTCATGAATCCATAATCTTATTGTTGTAGGTGAGGCCTTATCACCAATTGAAAGGGCAAGTGCATCATCAATTGCAAAAGATGTCATCGCCTCGTAATCAACTGTATCAAATTGACTTATATTTAAATGATTAATTAATCGTAAATTGCTTACATCGATAAACTCTTTCCATTTATCCACAGTAAAATCTCCTTATAAAGTATACGTTTTTGGTGACTCCACCATTATATATTAAGCGCTAGTAATATTAAAGAAATGGGTGATGAAAATGAATTACGCAAATCAACAATTAGAAGAAGTAAAAGTATTTAAAGATCCTGTTCATCGCTATGTCCGTGTGAGTGATCAAGTTATTTGGGATCTAATCGCGACATCTGAAATGCAAAGACTAAGAAGGATTAAACAACTTGGAGCCACAAATTTAACATTTCATGGTGCAGAACATAGCCGGTTTAATCATTCTTTAGGTGTGTATGAAATTGTGAGACGTATAATAAAAAAAATGGAAACAAGGCCGGAATGGAATCCAGAAGAACGTTTAGTTTGTTTATGTGCTGCGTTATTGCATGATTTAGGTCATGGTCCATTTTCACATTCATTTGAAAAAGTGTTTTCACTCGACCATGAAAAATTTACAAAAAAAATCATTTTAGGAAATACAGAAGTTAATCAAGTCCTTTCTAAAGTAAGTCTAGATTTTCCAGAAAAAGTAGCCTCAGTAATTAATAAAACTTATCATGATAAGCTTGTAATCAGTTTAATATCAAGCCAAATTGATGCTGATCGAATGGATTATTTATTAAGAGATGCTTTTTATACGGGTGTAAGTTATGGTAATTTTGATATGGAACGGATTTTACGCGTCATGCGACCAACTGAAGAAAGAGTCGTGATAAAATCGACTGGAATGCATGCAATAGAAGACTACATTATGTCACGTTATCAAATGTACTGGCAAGTATATTTTCATCCAGTCACACGGAGTGCTGAAGTTATTTTGACTAAAATATTTCACCGGGCTAAAGATTTATTCGAAAAAGATTATACTTTCAAAGAAAACCCAACACTTTTAGAAGGTTTGTTTAAAAATGAGATAACAGTAGAAGATTACTTAGCACTCGATGAAGCAGTTGTTTATTATTATTTCCAGCGCTGGCAGTATGAAGATGATTTTATCTTAAAAGACTTAGCTGAGCGATTTGTTAACCGCCGATTATTTAAATATAAAGAATTCGAATTTAATTCACATTTAAATATATTTAAAGAACTTGAAACATTATTTTCTGAAGCTGGAATTGATCCAGATTATTATCTTGTGATTGATTCATCAAAGGATTTACCTTATGATGTTTACCGTTCAGATGGTGCGGGAAGAATTCCAATATTTTTACAAATGCCAAATAATGAACTAAAAGAATTATCAAAGCACTCAGCAATAGTTGATTCCATAACAGGCAAAGTAAGAGAAGATCATAAATTGTATTATCCAGAAGATTTAATCGAAAAATTACCTAATTCAGAAGTAAAAAAACAAATAAAAGCTTTATTAAGTAAATCTTATTTATAAAAAATAGGCAACAAATGTGATATAGTAAGGAATTAGAGTAAGTATTAAAATATTAGAGGGGGTTTTCATGTATGGGCGAAGAGAAGAAAAAGAAGCAATCATTTACAATTATTGCAGATGATTCAACTGATGGTCATGGTGGATATGGTGGTGGTTCAATTTCACTAGAAAACATGTCGGCAATTATTGTTGACCCTGAAGAAGATAAAGCATATGTTGATATGGATGCAATGCATGCTCGTAGTAATATAGAACGCAGAGTTAAATATTTTTCAGATAAAGCTGAAGTGCCTGAAGGAAGACTATATTGGATTGTCTGGGTAACCGTAGAGCGCGGAGAAAAAGGACCCTATTACGCAGGTGTTGGCGCAAGTGAACTCCTTGTCGACAAAAAAAATAAAAAAGCATACAAATCAATGGCAGAACACGTTGGTAACATGGAAAAATCGCTTAAAGGTAAAATAGTGGTTGATCATATGGATACAAAATCTAAGTTAATATTAAAAGAATTTTTAAAAACATTTAAAGCAGATATGTGGGAAAGTTCAACAGACGAATTGAAAAATAAACTTAGCTAAAAGTGAACATTGTGTGACAAATCATTAACTCCAAGTGAAAGTCTTGTGCTTTTAGTAAAAAATTCGTAAGATAGATATACATGGGCTAAAAAGTCTATTGCTAGGACACTAAAAAAGCTGACTTCTATACTGTATAGAATGTCAGCTTTTTTATTATTCGAAAATAAAAGTAATTTAGATTGGTAAAAGAAATAGCATATCGTTATAATGTTTAAGTATATGATAAATGAAGGTAAGAGGCGATAATTGTGAGTGTAAATAAAAAGGACGTTACGATTGAATTAAGAACTGTCATTGAAGATGATGGGGAGAAAGAATTAATGATTGTAAAACAAAAAGGAAAATATTTTAAACGAAGTAATTTAGAGGTTTTGACATATACTGAAAAAACAGATGGAGAAGAAGATATAGATAATATGATATCAATTTATCCAGATAAAATAAATATCAAACGAACAGGTGCTATCTCAATGAACCAATTGTTTTTAAAAGGGCGTTTGACTGAAAATTTATACAGACATCCTTATGGAAATATTCATATGGAAATAGATACGGTTTCTATGTCATATGAATCGATTGAGGAAACGGGTCGTGGTCAAGCAGTCATTGCTTATCGTGCGATGTTAAATGGATCAAAAGAAAGAAATCATTATCTGACATTAACATTTATGGAGGAGAAAAAATGAGTATTTTAAATGAAGTAGAAACAGCCTTAGAAAAAGAGATTAAAGAAGCGGTTCTTAAAGCAAATCTTGCAGAAGAAAAAGAAATCCCAGAAATTGCGTTAGAAAGTCCGAAAATAAAAACACACGGGGATTATGCAACAAATATTGCAATGAAATTAGCGAAGATTGCAAAGAAAGCACCGCGTCAGATTGCTGAATCAATTGTTCAAAATTTAGATGAAGCGTCAAGTTCAATCGAGAAGGTAGAGATTGCTGGACCTGGATTTATTAATTTTTTCATGAAAGACACGTTTTTAGAAGATGTCGTTGAGTCTGTTCTTGAATTAAATGAAGATTATGGTAAATCAACAACGGGTGAAGGAAAGCGAATTCAAGTCGAGTTTGTTTCAGTCAACCCAACAGGCGATTTACATTTAGGCCACGCGAGAGGTGCTGCTTTTGGTGATATTTTATGTAATGTGTATGAAACAGCAGGTTACGAAGTTGAACGTGAATATTATATAAATGATGCTGGAAACCAAATGAATCAACTCGCCTTGTCAGTTGAAGCACGCTATTTAGAAGCATTAGGTAAAGAAAGTGCGATGCCAGAAGATGGTTATCAAGGTGAAGATATCGTTGAAGTTGGAAAAGAACTTGCAGAGAAATTTAATGACACACTCCTAGATAAAGCTGAAGAAGAAAGATTAAAATTCTTCCGTGATTATGGATTGGATTATGAAATAAATAAAATCAAAACAGATTTAGATGTATTTGGTGTTCATTTTGATCATTGGTTCTCAGAACAATCACTTTACGAATCTGGAAAAATTACTGAAGCTTTAAATGTTTTAAAAGAAGCGGGATATACGTATGAATTTGAGGGTGCAACCTGGTTACGTTCAACTGAATTTGGTGATGATAAAGATCGTGTACTAATTAAACAAGATGGTACATACACTTATTTAACACCAGATATTGCTTATCATCAAAATAAATTCGAGCGTGGTTTTGATAAAGTGATTAACGTCTGGGGAGCAGATCACCACGGCTATGTATCGAGAATGGGAGCGGCAATTCAAGCACTTGGTTATCCAATTGAAAAATTCAGCGTAAATATTATTCAAATGGTAAACTTACTTGAAAACGGAGAAACAATCCGGATGAGTAAGCGAACTGGAAAAGCTGTTGCCCTTCGTGAATTAATTGAAGATGTAGGAGTCGACGCTGTTCGTTATTTCTTTAGTATGCGTTCTAATGATTCACAACTTGATTTCGATTTAGATTTAGCACGTTCAAAATCAAATGAAAATCCAGTCTTTTATGTTCAGTATGCTCACGCACGTATTGCTACAATTCTTTCTAATGCAAAAGCTGAAGGTTATGATTTAAATGCATCTTTCGATTCAAAACTACTTGTAACTGAAAAAGAATTAGATTTGCTAAAACAATTAGCGGCATTTCCTGTCGTTGTTGCTGATGCAGCAAAATTAGAAACGCCTCATCGTGTGACGCAATATGTTTATGATTTAGCAGCCATGCTACATTCATTTTACAATGCAGAAAAAGTCTTAAGTGATGACAAAGTATTAACCCAGAGTCGTTTAGCGCTCATTCAAGCTGTAAAAATTACCCTTGCAAATGGATTAAAACTCTTAGGAGTAAGCGCTCCAGATAAGATGTGAATTAAATTAAACAACACAATTTTTTAATAGATTGTGTTGTTTAAAAATTTACTTTCATGTATGATAATTTTAATATAAATATTTAATCTAGAATGTAGTTGACTGAATAGTCATTCATAATGTATTATAGAATCTAATAAGTAAACGTAATTTTTTAAACGGACATGCAAGCGTTTACAGCAAAGCAAGATTATTAATTTTTAGGGGGACAAAAATGGATACATTTTTAATGATTAATTTAATCGCTTTCATATTGGTTGTTTTATATGGCTTGTATTTGTTTCTTAAAGCAGTTACAACACGCATCGCCTATATGAAACTCGGAAAGAAGACAGAATTTGACTTAGCACTTAAAGAACGTTTGCGTGATGTTGTCGTGATTGTCTTAGGTCAATCAAAGCTTTTAAAAGATAAAAAGTCAGGCGCGATTCACGTGATGATGTTTTACGGATTTATCTTAGTTCAATTCGGAGCGATTGATATGTTTATTAAGGGGATTGCACCAGATAAACATTTACCACTTGGACCGATTTATCCAGGATTCACTTTTTTCCAAGAACTTGTCACATTAACGATTTTAGTTGCTGTCATTTGGGCCTTTTATCGTCGTTATATTGAAAAGCTTGTCCGTCTAAAAAGAGGTTGGTATGCCGGACTTGTCTTAATCTTTATTGGCACATTGATGCTTTCAGTTCTCTTTGGTAATGGCATGATGCAAGTATGGCAAGGAACGGGAACAGCTTGGACTGAACCAATTGCCAGTTTAATTGCGATGGCATTTAGTTTCTTACCAGAAACAGCCGCCATGGTTTTATTCTTTATTTTTTGGTGGATACATACAGTGACGATTTTAGCTTTCTTAGTTTATATTCCACAATCAAAACACGCACACTTAATTGCTGCGCCTGTTAACGTGTTTGTGAGTAAGCGTGTTCCAGGGAAGTTAAAAACATTGAACTTTGATTTTGACGATGATACACCAGAAGAAGATATGGTCTTTGGTGCAGGAAAAATAGAAGATTTCGATCAACTGCAAATGCTTGATTTTTATTCATGTGTAGAGTGTGGGCGTTGTACAGACGTTTGTCCAGCAGCGGGAACAGGTAAGATGTTATCGCCAATGGATATTATGGTTAAACTACGCGATCATTTAAGTGAAAAAGGAGCAGCGGTGACAGGGAAATCACCTTGGGTACCGGAATTCGCATTTAATAACTTAGAAGGAAATAAACTTGCTTCAGGTGATCGTGATGCAGCAATCAAGCAAGCAAATACAATCAATATGATTGGTGACGTGATTACCGAAGAAGAATTATCAGGTTGTACAACATGTCGTGCGTGTGAAGATGCATGTCCTGTTATGAATGAACACGTCGGTCAAATCATTGATATGCGTCGTTACCTTGTGATGGCTGAAGGTAAGATGGATCCAGAAGCACAACGTGCTGTTACAAACATTGAACGCCAAGGAAATCCGTGGGGATTATCTAAAAAAGACCGCGTGAAATGGCGCGACCTTGACGAGACGATTTCAATTCCAACAGTAAAAGAACTTAAGAAAGCCGATGAAGAATTTGAATACCTGTTTTGGGTAAGTTCGATGGGTTCTTATGATAGTAGAAGTCAGAAGATTAGTTTAGCGTTTGCTAAATTGATGAATGAAGCAGGTGTGAGTTTTGCGATTTTAGGCAATACAGAAGCAAACTCAGGCGATACTGCACGCCGGATTGGTAATGAATTTTTATTCCAAGAAATTGCTGAGAAAAACATAAAAACGTTTGAGAAAAATAATGTCACAAAAATAGTGACGATTGATCCACATGCTTACAATATCTTTAAAAATGAATACCCAGATTTAGGGTTTGAAGCAGAAGAAGTGCTTCATCATACAGAAATGTTATATGACTTAGTTTCATCAGGTCGATTAAACCCTGTCGAACCGATTAATCAGCGCTTAACGTATCATGACTCATGTTACTTAGGCAGATATAACGGGGTATATGATCCACCACGTGAAATTCTTAAAGCCATTCCAGGTCTTGACCTTGTAGAGATGGTGCGAAATAAAGAAAGTGGCATGTGTTGTGGTGCAGGTGGCGGTCTGATGTGGACTGAAGAAACAACGGGTAACCGTATTAACGTTGCACGTACAGAGCAAGCGCTAGAAACAGAACCAACGATGATTTCAAGTGCGTGTCCATTCTGTTTAACAATGTTAAGCGATGGAACAAAAGCAAAAGATGTGGATGCAGATATTAGTACAATGGATGTTGCAGAAATTTTAGCACTGTCAGTATTTAATGAACCAGTAAATGAACCCGTAAAGGAAGAAGTAACAGCTTAAGAATACCGGTAAAAGAAGAGCCTAACATCTCTTCTTTTATCTTTACTTTATAATACTGATTGAGCGGTCGTTCAATACGAAGAGCAGTTAAACCAAATTATATGAAGGAGATGTAAAGTATATGCGAAAAACAGTCATTGTTTCAGGAGCACGCACGCCATTTGGTAAAATGGGCGGGAGTTTAAGTTCATTGTCTGCGACAGATTTAGGTGGCATTGCAATTAAAGAGGCAATTAACCAAGCAAAAATCGAGACTAAAGAAATTGATGAAGTTATTTTTGGAAACGTGCTTCAAGGTGGACAAGGACAAATCCCTTCAAGGCAAGCGGCACGAAAAGCAGGTATTCCATGGCATGTGAAATCTGAAACAATTAATAAAGTTTGTGCATCAGGTATGAGAAGTTTAACTTTAGCAGATCAACTTATTCGTTCAGGTGATGAAGATATTATTGTAGCTGGCGGTATGGAGAGCATGAGTAATGCGCCTTATATTTTACCAAAAGCGCGTCAAGGGTATCGAATGGGAGATCAACCAGTTGTTGATTTAATGATTCATGACGGGCTAACGTGTTCTTTTTCGAATGTTCATATGGGTAGTTACGGAAATCAAACAGCAGAAGAATTTGAAGTTTCAAGAAAATCACAAGATGCGTGGGCAGTTCGGAGTCATAAATTAGCACTAGAAGCAATTGCTTCAGGGAAATTTAAAGAAGAAATTGTTCCTGTTGAAGTGCAGCAAAGACGTGGAGAAGCCATTGTTGTTGATACAGATGAAGCGCCTCGTGAAGGAACAACTGAGGAAGTGTTAGCAAAACTAAAACCAGCATTTGGAAAAGATGGAACAATCACAGCAGGAAATGCACCAGGCGTAAATGATGGCGCATGCGCATTTGTCGTCATGTCAAATGAACGGGCAACTGAATTAGGAAAAGAGCCATTAGCAACCGTTGTAAGTCATGCAGAAGTCGCTGTTGAAGCAAAGGATTTTCCACAAACACCAGGTATTGTAATCAATAAATTGTTAGATAAAGCTGGAAAAAAAGTGAAAGATATCGATTTATTTGAAATTAATGAAGCTTTCGCAGTGGTTTCACTAGCTAGCGTTAAAATTGCAGGACTTGATCCAGAAAAAGTGAATGTAAACGGTGGAGCAGTCGCTCTAGGTCACCCAATCGGTGCAAGTGGTGGAAGAATTATTCTAACGCTTATTCATGAACTAAAGCGTCGTGGTGGAGGACTCGGCGTTGCAGCAATTTGTAGTGGAAGTGGACAAGGTGATGCTGTTTTAATTGAAGTACCTAAAGCATAAAAGGAGGATTCCCGTAATGGTAAAGAAAATAATGGTAATTGGAGCAGGACAAATGGGCTCAGGTATTGCACAAGTCTTTGCTCAAGCAAATTATGAAGTGGTTTTAAATGATATAAGTGAGGAATCTTTAGAAAAAGCAAAAATAAATATAGAAAAACATTTGACACGCTCTGTTTTAAAAGAACGTCTGACAGAAGCAGAAAAAACTTCAACATTAAACAATTTAAAGTTATCAACAAATCTTGAATCTGCTTCGGATTGTGATTTTATTATTGAAGCAATTATAGAAGATGTGAATGTTAAAAAAACATTGTTTAAAGCGTTAGATGAAATAGCTAAAGCGAGTGCAATTTTTGCCTCAAATACATCATCAATTTCAATTACCGAACTTGCTGCTGGAACGAAACGTCCTGACCAAGTAATCGGCATGCACTTTATGAATCCGGTACCTGTTATGAAACTCGTTGAAATTATTCGTGGTTTGCAAACAAGTGATGCAACATATGAGGTAATTAAAGGATTAAGTGACAAATTATCTAAGACTTCAGTAGAGGCAAATGACTTTCCTGGTTTTGTAGCAAACCGAGTACTTATGCCATTAATTAACGAAGCAGTGTACGCAGTTTACGAAGGTGTTTCATCAATTGAAGATGTTGATACAGTGATGAAACTAGGTATGAATCATCCAATGGGACCACTTGAATTAGCAGATTTCATCGGCTTAGATACGTGTCTTTCAATTATGGAAGTGCTACATGAAGGCTTAGGTGATAGTAAATATCGTCCTTGTCCTTTGCTCAAACAATATGTACAAGCGGGTTGGTATGGTAAGAAAACAGGCAAAGGATTCTACGATTATAATTAAAAGTAGGTTAAAGGTGGATATATGAAATTGATGTTAACTGAAGAACAATTGATGTTAAGAGATACAATTAGAAAATTTATTGAAAAAGAAGTTAAGCCTGCTGTTAAAGTGATGGAAGAGACACATGAGTTTCCAAAGGAATTAATTGAAAAAATGGGGAAATTAGGTTTAATGGGTATACCGATTTCATCAGATTTATCAGGTGGGGGAATGGATTTTACATCTTACGTTCTCGCTATTCATGAATTGTCAAAAGAAAGTGCAACTTTAGGCGTTATTTTATCAGTTCACACGTCAGTAGGAACAAAGCCAATTGTTGACTTTGGTACTAAAGAACAAATTAAAAAATACGTCCCTAAACTAACAACAGGCGAATACTTAGGTGCTTTTGCTTTAACTGAGCCTAGTGCAGGATCTGACGCAGCGAGTTTAAAAACAACGGCTGTTTTAAAAGATAATCACTATATTTTAAATGGATCAAAAGTTTTTATTACGAATGGAAATGAAGCTAATACATTTATAACATTTGCTAAAACTGCGCCTGATGAAATAAGTGCTTTTATAGTAGAAAAAGATTCTCCGGGTTTAAAGATTGGGAAGAATGAAAATAAGATGGGTTTAAGAGGAACAAGCACGGTCGAGTTGTTTTTTGAAAACTGTCATGTGCCAGTTGAACAACTGCTTGGAGCAAAAGGCGACGGATTTAAAATTGCAATGGCTAATTTAAATGTAGGACGAATCGGAATTGCAGCTCAAGCTATAGGAATTGCTGAAGGGGCATTAAATTACGCAATTAGTTATGCGAAAGAAAGAGAGCAATTCGGTAAACCAATCTCGCATCACCAAGGTATTTCATTTAAATTAGCAGATATGGCTACTGAAGTAGAAGCGGCTCGTTTGCTGACTTATCAAGCAGCGAATTTAATAGAACGTGGTGTCGAGTGCCGAAAAGAAGTTTCAATGGCAAAAATGTATGCATCCAAAGTAGCTATGAAAGTAACAATTGAAGCTGTTCAAGTGTTAGGCGGTTATGGTTACACTGAAGATTATCCTGTTGAGCGATTTTTCCGCGACGCAAAAGTGACTGAAATCTATGAAGGAACGAATGAAATACAACGTATCGTCATTTCAAAAGAAATATTAAAATAGGAGGAATTTATAATGAATTTTGAATTAACAGAAGAACAAAAAATGTTACGTAAAATGGTCCGAGATTTCGCCGAAAAAGAAGTAGAGCCAACAGCGGCCGAAAGAGATGAAGAAGAACGTTTTGATCGTGAAATTTTTGATAAAATGGCAGCGTTAGGACTCACGGGTATTCCTTGGCCAGAAGAGTACGGCGGGATTGGTTCAGATTATTTAAGTTATGTTATTGCTGTAGAAGAATTATCACGCGTTTGTGCGTCTGTTGGCGTTACGTTATCAGCTCACGTGTCACTTGCAGGTTGGCCAATTTTTAAATACGGTAATGAAGAACAAAAACAAACATTTTTACGTCGATTAGCAGAAGGATCAGCAATTGGGGCTTATGCATTATCAGAACCAGGAGCAGGAAGTGATGTAGCTTCAATGAGGATGACTGCAAAAGAAGACGGTGACGATTACATATTAAATGGTAGTAAAGTCTGGATAACAAATGGTGGAGTAGCTGATATTTATGTTGTGTTTGCAAAAACCGATGCCGATGCAAAACACCGCGGCATTTCTGCATTTATCGTTGAAGGTGGAACAGAAGGATTTACTTATGGTAAAAAAGAGAAGAAGCTTGGAATCCGTTCATCTCCAACAACTGAATTAATTTTTGAAAACTGTCGCGTACCAAAAGAAAATCTCTTAGGTAAAGAAGGCGAAGGATTTAAAGTTGCAATGACGACACTTGATGGTGGTAGAAGTGGAATTGCTGCTCAGGCTGTAGGTATTGGTCAAGGTGCCTTAGACGCAGCTGCAAACTATGCAAAAGAACGTGAACAATTTGGTAAGCCAATTGCTCATAATCAAGGTATTTCATTCAAGCTTGCAGATATGGCAACTGAAATAGAAGCTGCACGCTT
Source organism: Caryophanales bacterium (assembly GCA_029257405.1). GTDB lineage: Bacteria > Bacillota > Bacilli > Bacillales > Amphibacillaceae > Pseudogracilibacillus. The sequence goes on along the minus strand of JARIBO010000029.1, from coordinate 56,622 downwards.
ACTTACTTATCAAGCTGCTTGGCGTGAAGGCGCGGGGCTTGATTATAGTAAAGCTTCAGCAATGGCGAAGTTATATGCAGGAGATGCAGCTATGCGTGCGACTGTCGAAGCGGTTCAAGTTTTTGGGGGTTATGGTTATACAAAAGATTACCCAGTCGAGCGTTATATGAGAGACGCTAAAATCACACAAATTTATGAAGGAACAAATGAAATTCAGCGTCTTGTTATTGGTCGAATGGTTACGGAATAAGGAAAAGTTAAGGAGGTTGTTTATGGCATTTCAAACAATTAAATCATCTGTGAAAGATACTGAATTAATAGAAAGACGTCGTAAACAAATTATTCAAAGTGCCATTGTATTATTTCAAGAAAAAGGATTCCACCGGACAACAACAAGAGAAATTGCAAAAGAGTCAGGATTTAGTATCGGTACGTTATACGAATATGTTCGGACAAAAGAAGATGTATTATTTCTTGTCTATGAAGCAATAAATGACCGAGTTTATAATCATTTGGAAACTGCAATTGAACTAAAAGAACCTTCTTTAGAAAATGTATACATGGCAATAGATTCATATTACCGGTTAATTGACGATATGGAAGAAGAGGTAGTTATTTTATACCAAGAAGTTAAGTCATTAGCTCCTCACTTAAGAGAAGTTATATTAGATAAAGAAAGACAGATGGTAAAGTTTTTAAAAGATGCCTTACTTTTATCTATGCCAGAAGGATTTGATAAACAACGAGCTGAACTACTAGCAAATAATATATTTGTCCAAGGACAAATGTGGGGGTTTAGACGTTGGATTTTACGTAAACAATTTACTTTAGAAAACTATATAAAATATCAAATTGATTTTTTAAAGTGCTCGTTAAATAATGATTAACATAAATATAACAGGCAGAATGATGCTTGTTATATTTATTTTTGAAAAAATAATATTAAGTACTAATTGAACTACTTGCAGTCCTAGTATTAATCGGTTATACTTCAAAAAATATAAAAATAAAGAACTTGAGTTTATTAGGAGTAATTTTTCGTTTAATTAGTAAGAAGCATAAAAATTATAAATCGAGTCTTTACGATTATAAAATTAACAATTGAGGAGTGATGGAAATGAACCTAAAAAAACTTAGTGAACTTGAAATTGAAAAAATGTCATTAGTCGATATTTCTTATTTATTACTAGATGAAGAGAAGAAAGAAGTTAATTTTTTAAAGATGTTTAATCGCGTATCTGAAATTAAAGGTTTGTCAGAATCAGCTAAAGAAGATAAAATCGGTCAGTTTTACACAGATTTAAACATTGACGGTAGATTTGTTGCATTAGGATCTAATAATTGGGGGTTAAAACGCTGGTACCCAATTAGTCAAACGAGCGAAAAGCAAATAACAGAATCAAAAAAACGCATCCTTGAAGAGGATGAATTATTATTTACAGAAGATGAAGAGTACAAAGAGTTAGGTTTAGAAGATGAAGTAACAGAAAAAGATGAAGATAAAGAAGACTACGACGAAGAAGAAATTGAATAAAAGTTGTTTATTTTAAAGAGCTATTAATTAGACAACTACCTTGACAATTAGCCTGCTTATGAGTAGAATTTTTATTGGGCTATAAAATGTTTCGGTTATAAATGCGTTTCCCCTGATATCGGGAAACGCATTTATTATTTTAATTTCAATTTAATTAAATAATAAAGAGAAAGAGTGATTGTATAGTGGCAAAATATATATTTGTAACTGGCGGTGTCGTTTCATCTTTAGGTAAAGGTATTACAGCAGCTTCATTAGGTCGTTTATTAAAAAACAGAGGATTGAAAGTTACTTTGCAGAAGTTTGATCCTTATATAAACGTTGATCCTGGGACAATGAGTCCATATCAACATGGTGAAGTTTTCGTTACAGAAGATGGAGCAGAAACAGATTTAGATTTAGGACATTATGAACGTTTTATTGATATTAATTTAAATAAATTTAGTAATATTACAACAGGTAAAGTATATTCAAGTGTCATAAAAAAAGAACGTGATGGCGAGTATCTTGGAGCTACTGTACAAGTTATCCCTCATATAACAAATGAAATTAAAGATCAGGTTTACAAAGCAGGTAAAGAAACTGATTCAGATGTAGTTATCACAGAAATTGGCGGTACGGTAGGAGATATAGAATCACTTCCTTTCTTAGAGGCAATCCGTCAAATTAAGAGTGATATTGGGCCTGAAAATGTGATGTACATACACTGTACGCTAGTACCTTATATTAAAGCAGCTGGAGAAATGAAAACAAAACCAACACAACATAGTGTTAAAGAATTACGTTCGCTAGGTATTCAGCCAGATGTGATTGTTTTAAGAGCGGAATATCCAATTGGACAAGAAGATAAAGATAAAATTGCGCAATTTTGTGATACAGATAAACGAGCGGTTATTGAAATGCTTGATGCAGATACGCTTTATCATGTGCCAATTACACTTCAAGAACAAGGTCTTGATGAATTAACTTGTAAACATCTACAACTTGATTGTAAAGAAGCAGACATGACGGAATGGAAAAAACTTGTTAATAAAGTGAGAAATCTTACGCATACACTCACAATTGGTCTCGTTGGAAAGTATGTTGAATTACCAGATGCTTATTTATCAGTTGTCGAATCACTGAAGCATGCCGGTTTTACTTACGATACAGATGTAAAGATTCGTTGGATTAATTCACAAACACTCGATGAAGAAACCATTCAAGCAGAGTTAAAAGATGTTGATGGAATTGTTGTTCCAGGCGGTTTTGGAACAAGAGGAATCGAAGGGAAAATAACAGCCATTAAGTATGCAAGAGAAAACAAAATTCATTTCTTAGGAATTGGATTAGGTATGCAACTTGCAGCTGTAGAAATAGCAAGAAACGTCATTGGTTTGAAAGATGCTCATTCTGTTGAAGTTAATAAAAACACACAATATCCAATTGTTAATTTACTAAGAGGTCAAAATAACTCAGAACAATTTGGTGGTACTTTAAAATTAGGTTCTTATAAGTCAATTTTAAAAGAAGGTACAAAAACAAAAGAAGCTTATGACAATTCTGATTCAGTTAGTGAACGCCATCGTCACCGTTATGGTATTAATTTAGATTATAAAGACGCGCTTAATAAAGCAGGTCTGATTGTATCAGCTTATAGTGAAAATGACGGAGCAATAAAGGCAATGGAACTATTAGACCATCCATGGTTTGTAGCTTGCCAATATCATCCTGAATTTAAGTCACGTCCAACTAATCCGCATCCGTTAATTGAAGGTTTTATTAATGCAATTATGGAAAAATAAAATATGTTTCATCTAAAAAAAGCAGGTGAAAAATGAAATACAATATATTGGTTGCCGATGAGCAAACGCAAATGAGGCATTTGCTCGGGGCTATCTTTACACAACAAGGTTATAATGTTAAAACAGCCAAAAGTGGTAAAGAAGCATTAGAAACTATTTATGATAATGAATTCGATATACTCGTATTAAATCATGAATTACCCGTGATTAATGGTATTCAATTAATTAATTGGTTAGAAGAAAATGAAATTAACACACCCATTGTCATGATGGGGAGTATTCTTGAAGCGACAGAACAAAGAACTAATAGGTTTCCAGCTGTTAAATCTGTTTTAAATAAACCCTTTAAAGTACAAGATTTAACGGATTCTGTTAAATCAGTTATTCAGTAATTTTAAATTGAAATGATAATTCAATTATATATTGCATGACTCGCTTGTACTTGGTATCCTTAAATAAGTTAATGAATATTTAATACATAATTACTTGGCGTAATTAAAGTAGAATATTAAATACTACGAGTTTGACTCGTTAATATGGTAAAGATGTAATTCATCCTAATTAAAAACAATAAAATAATAAATTAATGATAGGAGCAATATTAGATGCCTTTAGTTTCTATGAAAGAAATGTTAAATACTGCTAAAGATAATGGCTATGCAGTAGGCCAATTTAATTTAAATAATCTAGAATATGCACAAGCAATTTTAGAAGCAGCTGAAGAAGAAAAGTCACCTGTGATTTTAGGTGTTTCTGAAGGTGCGGGTCGTTATATGGGCGGTTTTTCAGTTGTTGTAGCAATTGTTAAAGCATTAATGGAAGAAAATAAAACAACCGTACCAGTTGCGATTCATTTAGATCATGGTTCAAGCTTTGAAGCATGTGCGCAAGCGATTCATGCAGGTTTTCCTTCAGTAATGATTGATGGATCACACTTACCATTAGAAGAGAACATTGCAATTACCAAAAAAGTAGTAGAGCTTGCACATATTCATAATGTGTCAGTTGAAGCAGAACTTGGACGTATTGGGGGAGAAGAGGACGATTTAGTTGTTGACGATGCAGATGCTATGTATGCTATTCCGCATGAATGTGAACGTCTGATTAATGAAACGAACGTAGATTGTTTCGCTCCTGCACTAGGTTCAGTTCATGGTCCTTATAAAGGAAAACCTAACTTAGGTTTTGAACGTATGGAAGAGGTATTTAACTTAACGAATGTACCGCTTGTTTTACATGGTGGAACAGGTATTCCAAAAGATGATATTCAAAGAGCTATTTCTTTAGGAACAGCTAAAATAAATGTAAATACAGAAAATCAAATAGTTCAAGCTAAAAAAGTAAGAGAAGTTTTAGCTGATAATCCAGATATGTATGATCCACGCAAATATATGGGGCCTGGACGTGACGCAATTAAACAAGCTGTAATAAGCAAAATGCGTGAATTTGGTTCATCCGAAAAAGCGTAAGGGAGGCATATGCTCGACCTTACGTTTTTTTTACGAAAAATTAAATTTAAAAGAAAGTAGGGATTCTAACATGAAGTTTTTTATTGATACAGCAAATATAGATGATATACGTTCAGCAAATGAACTTGGAATACTTTCAGGCGTTACAACAAATCCAAGTTTAGTAGCCAAAGAAGGTGTTTCTTTTCATGAAAGATTAAAAGAGATAACAGATGAAGTGTCAGGTTCTGTCAGTGCAGAAGTGATTGCAGAAGATGCTCCTGGTATGATCGAAGAAGGAAAAGAACTTGCAAAAATTGCACCTAACATTACAGTGAAAGTGCCAATGACACTTGAAGGTTTGAAAGCAGTTAAAGTATTTTTTGATTTAGGAATTAAAACAAATGTAACGTTAATATTCAATCCAAATCAAGCATTACTCGCAGCAAGAGCAGGCGCAACTTATGTATCGCCATTTATTGGACGTTTAGATGATATTGGTCAAGACGGTATGGGGTTAGTGCATTCTATTTCAGAAATTTTTGAACAACATGAAATTAAAACAGAAATTATTGCAGCTTCTATTCGTAACCCAATTCATGTCACAGATGCTGCATTAAATGGTGCGCATATAGCGACGATACCTTATAATATTTTAGAACAATTAGTTAAGCATCCTTTAACAGATCAAGGAATTGAACAATTTTTAACTGATTGGAAAAATGCTAAAAAGTAATGATTAGCATAAGAAAGTGAGGCTACTTCATGCAAAAGATAGTAGTAGAAGGTGGACATAAATTAAATGGTACGGTAAGGATTAATGGAGCAAAGAACAGTGCAGTAGCGTTATTACCAGCAGCAATCTTAGCAGATTCGCCAGTAACAATAGAAGGGTTACCAGATATTTCAGATGTCGATACACTAGCTTCAATTTTAGAAGAAATTGGTGCAGAGGTATCTTTAAAAGATGGAGACTCAATTACGATCGATCCTAAAAATATGGAATCAATACCTTTGCCCAACGGAAAAGTAAAAGAACTAAGAGCATCTTACTACTTTATGGGAGCAATGTTAGGTAAATTTAAGCAAGCTGTAATTGGTCTTCCGGGCGGATGTTTTTTAGGGCCACGTCCAATCGATCAACATATTAAAGGGTTTGAAGCATTAGGAGTAGAAGTAACTAATGAACATGGCGCAATGTATTTACGTGCTAAAGAACTCATCGGTGCTCGGATTTATTTAGATGTTGTAAGCGTAGGAGCAACAATTAATATTATGCTTGTTGCAGTTAAAGCTAAAGGACAAACAATTATCGAAAATGCCGCTAAAGAACCAGAAATTATCGACGTTGCAACTTTATTAACTAACATGGGTGCAAAAATACATGGGGTTGGAACAGATGTAATTAGAATCGAGGGTGTCGAAGAGTTATCAGGGTGTATGCATACGATTATTCCTGATCGAATTGAAGCAGGTACATATGCAATCGCAGCTGCTGCTATGGGAGAAGAAGTTTTAATTGATAATGTTATACCTGAACATTTAGAGTCACTTCTAGCTAAATTAAGAGAGATGGGAATTACAATTGAACAAAAAAATGACCAACTCTTAATCAAACCTCAAAAAAAATTGACGAGTGTCGATATCAAAACACTTGTATATCCAGGTTTTCCAACAGATCTTCAACAACCTATGACGACTTTGCTTACAAAAGCTGAAGGAACAGGTGTAATTAGTGATACGATCTATTCTGCTCGTTTAAAACATATCGATGAACTAAGAAGAATGAATGCTAAAATTAAAGTTGAAGGTGGTTCTGCAATTATTAATGGTCCTGTTCAATTAGAAGGTGCTAAAGTAAAAGCCTCAGATTTAAGAGCTGGTGCAGCACTTGTTATTGCGGGATTAATTGCAGACGGTCAAACAGAAATATTTGGAATTGAACATATTGAAAGAGGATATGAAAATATAACTGAAAAATTAATTGATCTTGGGGCAAAAATATGGCGAGAAGATATGACTGAAAAAGAAATCACTCAATTACAAAATAAATAAATACAAAAACATGTTAGGAGATGAATTTAATGGAAAGAAGTTTAACAATGGAACTTGTTCGTGTAACAGAAGCCGCAGCTTTATCGTCAGCGCGTTGGGTAGGTAAAGGCGACAAGAATAGTGCAGATGACGCTGCTACAAGCGCAATGCGCACTGTTTTTGATACGATTCCAATGAAAGGTAAAGTAGTTATTGGTGAAGGTGAAATGGATGAAGCGCCAATGCTTTATATCGGTGAAGAATTAGGAACAGGAGAAGGACAAGCCGTTGATGTAGCAGTAGATCCACTAGAAGGAACAAATATTGTTGCGAATGGTTCTTGGAATGCTCTTACAGTTGTAGCAATTTCAGATGGTGGAAATTTACTTCATGCTCCAGATATGTATATGGATAAAATTGCAGTAGGTAAAGAAGCGGCAGGAAAAGTTCATATTAATAATTCAGTTGCAGAAAACATTAAAATTGTTGCAGAAGCTAAAAATAAAGCAGTCGAAGATATATTAGTTGTGATCTTAAATCGTCCTCGTCACGAGCCATTAATTGAAGAAGTAAGAGCGGCAGGTGCACGTATTAAACTAATCCAAGATGGTGATGTTGCAGGAGCTCTTAATACAGCATTTGATGATACGGGTGTCGATCTTTTATTAGGTGTAGGTGGCGCACCGGAAGCGGTACTTTCAGCAGTGGCATTAAAGTGTTTAGGTGGAGAAATTCAAGGAAAATTAGTGCCTTCAAATGATGCTGAAGTTGAGCGTTGTAAAAAAATGGGTATTGATGATCTTGATCGTGTCTATTATATGGATGATTTTTGTAAAGGCGACGACGCAATTTTTGCAGCGACAGGTGTTACAGACGGAGAATTATTAAAAGGTGTTCAATTTAAAGGTGAAAGAGCGACAACACAATCAATCGTTTTACGTGCAAAAAGTGGAACAATTCGCTTTGTTGATGGCTCACATAGCTTGAAGAAAAAACCTAATTTAGTAATGGATATGGAATAAAAGCTAAAAATCACTTTAGTGATTTTTAGCTCATTTTAGTGATAACTTATATACCTCAATAAAATTCCTCAAATAATTGTACTAATCAAAGAATTTCATAAGACGGATTTATGTAATTCATTTAAGAATCAATAATAAAAGAAGAGAAGTGATATTTAAATGGCAACTCTAACAATCTCTAGTTTAGAGGCGTTAACTTTAAAAGACATATATACACTTGCTAAAGAGTATAAAGTCTCATATTATGCTAAGTTAACAAAAAAAGAATTGATTTTTGCAATTCTAAAAGCACAAGCAGAAAAAGATGGTTTCTTATTCATGAATGGTGTATTAGAAATTATTTCTTCAGAAGGATTTGGTTTTTTAAGACCAATTAATTATTCAGCAAGTGCAGAAGATATTTATATATCAGCATCGCAAATTAGACGATTTGATTTACGCAATGGTGATAAAGTGTCTGGAAAAGTAAGACCACCAAAAGAAAATGAACGTTATTATGGTTTATTACATGTTGATGCTGTAAATGATGACGATCCTGAATCAGCAAAAGAACGTATCCATTTTCCAGGTTTAACAGCCCTTTATCCAGATCGTTTTATGAAACTAGAACAAGGAAATGGCAATTTATCAACACGAATTATTGATTTAATGGCTCCGGTTGGCTTTGGTCAACGTGGCTTAATTGTCGCGGCACCTAAAGCAGGAAAAACGATGCTACTTAAAGAAATTGCAAATAGTGTCAGTAAAAACCATCCAAGTGCGAAACTAATTATTTTGTTAGTTGATGAGCGTCCTGAAGAAGTAACTGATATCGAAAGATCAGTTCATCCTGATGTTGATGTAGTTAGTTCAACATTTGATGAAGTTCCAGAAAGCCATATAAAAATATCTGAACTTGTCTTAGAAAGAGCGATGCGACTAGTCGAACATAAGCAAGATGTCATTGTTTTAATGGATAGTATTACGAGGTTAACCCGTGCGTATAATTTAGCAATTCCACCAAGTGGTCGAACGCTTTCGGGAGGAATTGATCCAGCAGCATTCCATAGACCTAAACGTTTCTTTGGTGCAGCTAGAAATATTGAAGAAGGCGGAAGTTTTACAATCCTTGCTACAGCTTTAGTCGATACAGGTTCACGTATGGATGATGTGATTTATGAAGAGTTTAAAGGTACGGGTAATATGGAACTTCATTTAGATCGTCATTTAGCTAATAGAAGAGTATTCCCGGCAATTGATATTATGAAATCAGGTACAAGGAAAGAAGAATTACTTGTATCAGAAAATCAATTAGAAAAAATGTGGACAATTAGAAATACAATGCAAGACACACTAGAATTTACAGAACGTTTTTTACGCAGAATTAAAGAAACAAAAACAAATGAAGAGTTTCTAGATTCAATCGATAAAGAAATGAAAAAAAGAACAACAAAAAAATAAAACAGAAATTAAATAAGTTTGCATTAATCACACGTGGCTGATATAATTAGATGATGTAAATGTAAGATAGGTAATAAGCCTATGACGGCTTTATTTATATTTAAGTAAAAAAAGAGGTGGAAATAATGAAGGCAGGTATACATCCAGAATATCAAAAAGTTATCTTTCTAGATACGGGTTCAGACTATAAGTTTTTAAGTGGTTCAACTCGCTCATCAGAAGAAATGATGGAATGGGAAGATGGCAACGAATATCCAGTAATTCGTGTTGAAATTAGCTCGGACACACATCCGTTCTACACAGGTAAGCAAAAAACAGACCGTGTTGGTGGACGTGTTGATAGATTTAAGAGAAAATACAACTTGTAATTACTTTAAAAAGCAGGCAGCTAATGCCTGTTTTTTATTGGTTATTTTATGTGTTTTTTGACCTAAAGAAAACTATCACTTATAATAAAATAAGTATAGAAAGAGGTGGTTTACTTATGTTCGAACAATTAAAATCTTTAGAAGATAGATACGAAAAATTAAATGAATTGTTAAGTGATCCTGATATAGGCAGTAACCCTGATAAATTACGAGAATATTCAAAGGAACAATCAGGCTTAACTGATGCTGTAACAGCTTATAGAAAATATAAAGTAGTGACGAGTGAACTGGAAGATGCTAAAGAAATGCTTGAAATGGAATCAGATAGCGATATGGTAGAAATGGTTAAAATGGAAATTGAAGAATTAAATGAACGAAAAGAACAGTTGGAAGAAGAGATAAAAATCTTACTCATTCCAAAAGATCCTAACGATGATAAAAACGTTATCGTCGAAATCCGAGCGGCAGCAGGTGGGGATGAAGCAGCTTTATTTGCTGGTGATTTATACCGCATGTATGCGAGATATGCAGAAAGTCATGGCTGGAAAACAGAAGTAATCGAATCTCACACAACGGGTGTAGGTGGGTACAAAGAAATTACTTTTATAATTAATGGTTCAGGTGCATATTCACATTTGAAATTTGAAAATGGAGCACACAGAGTTCAACGTGTACCAGAAACAGAGTCTGGTGGACGCATTCACACATCAACCGCTACTGTAGCAGTACTTGCTGAAGCAGAAGATGTTGAAGTAGATTTAAAAGAAAGTGATATTAGAGTAGATCGTTTTGCTTCAAGTGGTCCAGGGGGACAGAGTGTTAATACAACAATGTCAGCAGTTAGATTAACGCATGAACCAACAGGTATTATCGTTTCGTGTCAAGATGAAAAATCACAAATAAAAAACAAAGAAAAAGCAATGAAAGTATTGCGTGCTAGATTGTACGATATGTATCAACAAGAAGCACAAGATGAATATGATGAAACACGTAAATCAGCAGTTGGTACAGGAGATCGTTCTGAACGTATTAGAACATATAACTTCCCTCAAAACAGAATAACAGACCACAGAATATCTCTAACAATTCAAAAATTAGATCAAATTTTAGAAGGTAAGTTAGATGAATTTGTTGATGCTTTATTACTAGAAGATCAATCAAATCGTTTAGCGTCAATAGGCCAATAAAATGAAGCGAGATATGATGCAAATAGAAGTCCTTAATTGGGCTTTTTCTATTTTAAAGGAACATAATAGAGAAGAAAACATAGCTAATATTTTATTGAAACACCATTTAGGATGTTCAAATAGTGAGTTTTATATGAATATGAGAGAATTTATTGAAGAGAAAATAATTACGAACTTTAAAAAAGATATTCATGAACATATTAAAACAGGCGTGCCTGTCCAACACTTACTAGGGTATGAATATTTTTACGGGGAAAAATTTAAAGTGAGTGAACACACACTGATTCCGCGTCCAGAAACAGAAGAATTAGTCGATTTACTTATTAAAACATACCCAGAAGAGACCACTAACAGTTTTATTGATTTAGGAACAGGTAGTGGCATCATTGCAATTACTTTAGCTAAACATTTTAAAAAAGCACGTATTTATGGTTCGGATATCTCAAAAGAAGCTCTTTTAGTTGCAAAGGAAAATGCTAAAAAACATAAGGTAGACGTTCATTTTATTGAAGGAGATTTTTTAGAACCAGTAATTAAGCAAGACTTAAAAATAGATGTCGTTGTGTCTAATCCTCCTTATATAGATTATGCTGATTTGCCTAGTTTAAGTGACACTGTCAGAGATTTTGATCCACATCAGGCGCTATTTGCAGATAATCAAGGACTCGGGGCATATGAGGTGATTATGCAACAAATTCAGCAGTTAAATGAAAGTCCAAAAGAAGTTTATTTTGAAATAGGTTACGAGCAAGCAGAGGCGTTAATAAATCTCTACGCTAAGCATTTACCAAATTATCACGTAACAGTAAAAAAAGATATTAATGAAAAAGATAGAATTTTAATTGCAAGATACTTACAAGGTGAGGTGAAATGATGAAAACAAAACAGCTAAAAGTAAAAACAGATGGCCTTTTAACAAAAAAAGAATTGAATCATGCGGTTGAGACCTTAAGTGCAGGTGAACTTGTCGCTTTTCCAACAGAAACTGTTTACGGTCTTGGAGCAGATGCAACGAACTCACTTGCTATTCTAAAAATATACCAAGCTAAAGGGCGACCAAGTGATAACCCGCTTATTGCTCATGTAGGTAGCTTTAATCAACTTAAAAGACTTGTTAAATATGTGCCTACTTATGTTGAAGAGTTAATTCATCATTTTTCACCAGGACCCATTACATATATTTTAAAACATAATCACGTATGTTCAAATAAAGTAACGGCAGGTTTAGACACAATAGCTGTAAGAATTCCTAGTCATCCAGTTGCTCTTCAATTGTTAAAAGCATGTGAATTCCCAGTAGCAGCACCAAGTGCAAATCTTTCAGGAAAACCAAGTCCAACTTCAGCAAAGCACGTTTTAAAAGATCTCGCAGGTAAAATACCATTAATCATCGATGCTGGGAATACAGGTGTAGGTTTAGAATCAACTGTTTTAGATTGTACAGGAGATTTGCCTGTTATTTTACGTGACGGAAGTATCACAAGAGAAATGATTGAAAAAGTACTAAATGTGACATTGAAACAAAGTGAACAACTCACAATAAAAACACCTAAATCTCCAGGTTTAAAATATAAGCACTATGCTCCAGCTATTCCACTTATATTAATACAAGGAAATAAAGAAAAAATAAGAACAGAAATCTTAGCCTATCAAGCGTTAGGAAAAAAAGTCGGCATATTATTAAGTGATCAAACTGCAATGAAATTAGACCTAAAATCAAATTTTAGATTAGGTCAGACCATCGAAGAAATTGCTAGCAATCTTTATGACGGTTTACGTTCATTTGAGAACATGGATTACGATGTAATTATAGCTGAAAGTTTTGAAAAAAAAGAATTAGGAATTGCGGTAATGGACAGATTGACACGTGCAGCAACTAAAATAATCTAAAGCAGAATCTAATACATAAATTTAATATATATGGTATATTTAAGATGTAAATAGATGGAGGATAATATGAATATATTATTTGTATGTACAGGCAATACATGTAGAAGTCCTATGGCTGAAGCTATGCTAGAATCAAAAACAAATAAATTCAAAACTAAGTCAGCGGGTATATACGCTTCACCAGGATCGCCTGTAAGTAATGGGACAAAAGAAGTGCTTAGTGACGCTAACATTAAATTAGACCATGCGTCTAAACAAGTAACGCAAAAATTAATTGATTGGGCAGATGTTGTCTTAACGATGACCCATGAACATAAACAATTATTAAGAAAAGAATTTCCAAGTAATCAAAGTAAATATTATACTTTAAAAGAATATAATAAAGCAGATGAAGAACGTGCTTTAAATCATTATTTTCTGGCGCTTAAAAACTTAAAAGAAAAACAAGCATTATTTAAAGAACCTAGTGAGAATTTCAAAACAGAACTTGCAAGAGAAGTTGCAATCACTGAGTTCGTCAAAGAAGAATTAACAAAAGTGCGAGAAATAGAACAAGAGTTGAGTAAAGAAAATGTTCAAGACCCTTTTGGTCAAAGTAAACAAGTATACGAAAAAACCTACCAAGAGTTAAAGCTCGAATTAAACAAACTAATAAGTAGAGGTGGATAATAATGAAAGTAATTATTACAGGAGACCATGCCGGTATGACATTAAGAAATGAAGTTAAAAATGTTCTAGAAGAACTTGGATTTGAATATGAGGATACAGGGGCCGATTGTAAATCGTCAGTTGATTATCCAGATTATGCACTACCTGCTGCTAAAAGAGTAGCAAGTGGTGAGTTTGACCGAGGCATATTTATTTGTGGAACTGGAATTGGTATGTCGATTTCAGCAAATAAAGTAGACGGAATTAGATGTGCATTAACACATGATGTTTATACAGCTAAAGCAACAAGACAACATAACAATTCAAACATATTAGCAATGGGAGAGCGTGTCATAGGTCCAGGTTTAGCACATGAAATTGTAAAAACTTGGTTAACAACAGAATATGAAGGTGGTCGTCATGAGCGCCGCGTTGAAAAAATGATGCAAGCTGAAAAAAAGTAAAACGAAAGTAAGAGGTGAGAAATATGTCTAAAGAAAAGCCGTTAGTGCAACGCGATATGAAATTACTTGTTGATGAGTGGATTGATTCAAACCATTTAAAGTCAGGTGATATATTTGTAATTGGGTGTTCAACAAGTGAAGTAGCAGGCGAGCATATTGGAACTTCAGGAAATGAACAAATAGCTTCTGATATCTATAGTGAACTAAGTCGGTTAAAAGCTGAGACAGGTGTCCAACTCGCATTCCAATGTTGTGAACATATTAACAGAGCCCTCTTAATTGAAAGAACTACACTCGAGCAAGAAAATTTGAACGAAGTTTTAGTTGTGCCAACAAGAGAAGCTGGTGGCGCTATGCCTGCGTATGCATATAAAAAAATGACCGATCCGGTAATGGTCGAACATATTAAAGCTTCTGCTGGAATCGATATTGGAACAACTTTAATTGGTATGCATTTAAAGCATGTAGCTGTCCCACTCAGATTTAATCAAAAAAGCGTCGGTTACGCAAATGTAACAGTCGCTCGAACAAGATTGAAACGAATTGGTGGCGAAAGAGCAAGCTATTCAATTAAATAGCTGTTAATAACAAGTTATTTATGGCAATTATTATAGTTTTTGTTATGATAGAAGTAATGTAATAATGATATATAAAATAGGGGGATATGAAATTAAATGGCACACTTAGAAAGCTTAAAGCAATCAGACAACGAATTGTACAATGCGATTGAAGCTGAAACAAAAAGACAGCAAGATAATATTGAGCTTATAGCATCTGAGAACTTTGTATCAGAAGCGGTAATGGAAGCAGCTGGTTCAGTACTTACAAATAAATATGCTGAAGGTTATCCAGGCAAACGCTATTATGGTGGTTGTGAGCATGTCGATGTTGTTGAAGATTTAGCGCGTGATCGTGCAAAAGAAATATTTGAAGCAGAATATGTTAATGTTCAGCCTCATTCTGGTGCACAAGCAAATATGGCAGTATATTTTTCAGTTCTTGAGCCAGGTGATACAATTTTAGGTATGAATTTAAGCCATGGTGGACATTTGACGCATGGTAGTCCAGTTAACTTTAGTGGTAAACTATATAACTTTATTGAATATGGTGTTGATAAAGAAACAGAAAAAGTTGATTATGATGTAATAATGGAACTTGCTAAAAAAGAAAAACCTAAAATGATTGTAGCTGGCGCAAGTGCTTATTCACGCACGCTCGATTTTGCTAAGTTTCGTGAGATTGCAGATGCTGTAGACGCATATTTATTTGTTGATATGGCTCACATTGCAGGTCTTGTTGCTACAGGAGATCATCCAAATCCAGTACCTTATTCTGACTTTGTTACTACAACAACGCATAAAACATTACGTGGACCACGTGGTGGAATGATTTTATGTAAAGAAAAATACGGTAAGGCGATTGATAAAACTGTCTTCCCTGGCGTTCAAGGTGGACCTTTAATGCATGTTATAGCTGCAAAGGCTGTGTCGTTTAAAGAAGTGTTATCCCCTGAGTTTAAGTCATATACAACACAAATTATTAAAAACGCTCAAGCATTAAGCGAGGCACTTTCAAAAGAAGGTATTCGTATCGTTTCAGGCGGAACTGATAATCATCTTGTTTTATTAGATGTATCTAAATTAGGTTTGACTGGAAAAGTTGCAGAAGAAGCACTTGATAAAATAGGCGTAACAACAAATAAAAATACGATACCTTATGATGCAGAAGGTCCATTTATTACAAGTGGTGTTCGCGTAGGAACTGCTGCAGTAACGACACGTGGATTTAAAGAAGCCGATATGGTAGAAACAGCAGAAATTATTGCACTTACATTAAAGAATTTAGATAATCCAGAAAAACAAAAAGAAGCGGCAGAGCGTGTTACAAAGTTAACAAGTGAACACCCTTTATACGCATAATAAATTAATAGAAAGGATGAACTATAAATGAGTAATTTATTTATATTAGATCATCCACTTATTCAACATAAAATCACGCATATACGTGATGTTGAAACAGGGACAAAAAAGTTTAGAGAATTAGTAGATGAGGTTTCGATGTTGATGGCATTTGAAATCACGCGAGACTTGCCATTAGAAAAAGTAACAATTAAAACACCAGTTACTGAAACAGAATCAAATGTTATTGCAGGAAAGAAAATCGGACTTATTCCAATCTTGCGAGCGGGATTAGGTATGGTTGACGGTATGTTAGAATTATTACCTGCGGCAAAAGTGGGTCATATTGGACTTTACCGAGATCCGAAGACATTTTTACCAGTAGAGTATTATGTTAAATTACCACCGGATATTGAAGAAAGAGATTTAATTGTCTTAGATCCAATGCTTGCAACAGGTGGTTCTGCAAATGATGCAATTGAGTCACTAAAAAAACGAGGAGCAAAATCAATTAAATTAATGTGTTTAATTGCTGCACCTGAAGGCGTCAAAGTGATTCAAGATAATCATCCAGATGTTGATATATACTTAGGTGATTTAGACGAAAGATTAGATGAAAAAGGTTATATTATTCCTGGCTTAGGTGACGCAGGTGACCGATTATTTGGAACGAAATAAATTAAACATGCTACCGGCTTTAATTATCGCTTTGATAATTGGAGCCGGTATTATTTTTAAATGAACTAAGGAGGAATTATAATGGAAACTATAAAAGCAATTACAAATCAGTACAAGGGTCAAAACGAGGTTGACGAATTAAAGAATTTTACTAAAAATAAACTAGACCAAGTTATGAAGCTTCATATGAGTATGCCACATTATCAAGCAAGCCCTTTGCATGAATTGAGAGCGCTATCAAAATATTTAGGAGTAGAAAGTATTTTTGTTAAAGATGAAGCAACAAGGTTTGGTTTAGACGCGTTTAAGGGACTTGGCGCGTCTTATGCTATGATTGCTTACTTTGCAGATCGATATGCGCTTGACTTAAAAACAATGGATTTTAAAAAAATAAAAAAATTCATTAAAACAGTTCCTAAGTTAACATTTGCTACAGCTACCGAGGGAAATCATGGAAAAGGAGTCGCTTGGGCTGCCAAATTGTTAGGACAAGATGCAAAAGTCTTTATGCCAAAAGGTGCCGCAGATTCAAGACTGAAATCTATTCAAAATTTAGGTGCTGAAAGTTTTGTTACAGAATTAAATTATGATGATACTGTTTTAAAGGTTGCTGAATTATCAGAAGAAAACGGTTGGGTGCTTCTACAAGATACAGCTTGGGAAGGATACGAAAAGCTACCACTATCTATCATGCAGGGCTACTCATCGATTATTGTAGAGGTAATGAATCAATTAGAAAATATATCATTAAATGAAATGACGCATGTTTTTTTACAAGCAGGTGTAGGGTCATTTGCAGCTTCAATTGCGGCTGTTATAAATAATTTTACAGCTGGAACATCCCCTAAAATAATTATAGTTGAGCCGTCAGAAGCTGATTGTTTTTATAAATCAGCTGAAAGTAAATCAGGTGCACCAATAAGAATCTATGGTGATTTAGATACAATGATGGCAGGTTTATCTTGCGGGGAACCGAGTCCCATTGCTTGGAACATTCTAAAACAGCTTAGTAGTCACTTCTTGTCTTGCCCGGATTCAATTAGTGCAAAAGGAATGCGTATTCTAGGTAATCCATTAAATGATGACCCAAGAATAATTGGGGGTGCTTCAGGATCACTTCCTCTTGGAGCTGTCTATGAATTATTAACAAACGAAAAATTAAATTATATCAAAGAAGAATTAGATTTACACAGTCATTCAAAAATACTTATGATTAATACTGAAGGTAAGACAGATCCTACTAATTATCAAAAAGTTGTTTGGGGTTAGATTAAAGTAAATCCAAATCCAAATAAAAGAATAGGTGATGTTATGAAAGAAACAGTGACACAATATGAACAAGAAATTATTTCATTTGCACAAGACTTAATAAAAATCCAAAGTTATTCAGATGAAGAAAAAGAGATTGCTCTGTTTATAAAATCAAAGTTGATTAGTATAGGATATGATGAGGTAATTATCGATTCGATGGGGAATGTTATAGGTAGGATTGGGACGGGTGAAAAAATCATCATGCTAGACTCTCATATGGATACTGTAGAAGTTGAAGAAGAAGCTTGGGACGTTCCGCCTTTTAGCGGCGAAATAATTGATAATAACTTGTATGGAAGAGGATCTGTCGACATGAAGTCTTCTATTGCCGCGTCAATATATGCAGGAGTGATTGCTCGTGAGTTAAATTATCATGCTGATAAAACAATCTATGTAACTTGTACAGTTAATGAAGAATACTGCGACGGAGAAAGTTTAAAACACTTATTAAAAGAATTAAAATTAAGGCCTGATTATGTTATTATTTGTGAACCAACTGGTAATCAAATAGCGCTAGGTCATAATGGTAAAGCGCAAATTAAAATTAGAACAAAAGGAATTTCATCACACGGGGCTTCACCAGAAGAGGGCGTTAATGCTATTTATGAAATGGCTGAGATTATTCAAAGAGTCGAACAAAAAAATAAAGAACTTCGTAAAAATAAAAAGCGATATGGAACGCTTGTGATGTCAGATATATCGAGTAAAAGTGTATCTTTGAATGCAGTACCTTCTGAATGCGAAGTGTATTTGGATAGACGTTTAATTCTTGGAGAAGATGAATCAGTTGTAAATAAAGAAATGGATGAAATTATAAAAGGTAAAAATGCAGAGTGGGAAATAGATACGATACACAGGAAAAGTTGGAAAGGTTTGGATATCAATTATGTTCCTTATCATTTAGCATGGGAAATTAAAAAAGATCACGAGTTAACCCAAGCTTGTAATCAAGCGTATAAAGAAACTTTTGGAGAAAAACCGAATGATTATGTTTATTGGGATTTTAGTACAAATGCTGTAACTCCAATTGGACTAGGAATACCTACTATCGGATTTGGTCCTGGTGAAATTAAACTTGCTCATATGGTAAATGAGAATTGTAAAGTAAGTAATATAATAGAAGCGTGCAATTTTTATAGCGAATTAATCAAAGCAATCAAGTGATTATTTTAAAAAATAAAATAATTCAACAAAAGACTTTTAATTTTAAAATAAGATGTTATAATAAGTTTTACGTTAATAATCATAATTATCTGAATATATTAACGTTTTGTGAAAGTTTAGTCATTTTACTGTACTATATAATTTTTAAACTGTATAATATATATAAAGTTAGAAACCAATAGAAATTAACTCGTTGATAGGAAAAAAGGAATAAATAAACGTAATTTCAGAGATCTAGGGTTGCTGGAAGCCTAGAATTACAATTTATTCTGACATCATCCTTGAGTGTCGCTTTGAACAGATTAATTTTAATCTAATTAGATGTGACCAGGTGAACACATAGACACCTGTTATCAAAATAGGCTAAATAAGCCTAGTGAGATAATCTTTGTAAAAAGATTATAAACTATACTTGGGTGGTACCGTGAAAAGTAACTCTTTTCTCCCCGTAAATACTGTCATTATGGCATATTTGGGAGAAAAGAGTTTTTTGTATATGAAGTTTTTTGAAAATTACATTAAGGAGGAAAATAAATGAAAACTGAAATAAAGAACAAACCATCAGTAAAGAAAAAAGAAGACGAACTAATAAGTGGTGCAGACCTTTTAGTAGAACTTCTAATAAAAGAAGATGTAAAAACAATTTTTGGTTATCCAGGTGGTGCAGTTCTACCGATTTATGATGCATTATATAGAAGTGATCAAGATTTTAAAC
Source organism: Caryophanales bacterium (assembly GCA_029257405.1). Lineage (GTDB taxonomy): Bacteria > Bacillota > Bacilli > Bacillales > Amphibacillaceae > Pseudogracilibacillus. The sequence continues at coordinate 37,037 of JARIBO010000029.1, read as the reverse complement.
ATGTTTTGTCAAGGCATGAACAAGGTTCTATATTTGCAGCAGAAGGCTACGCTCGCGTAACAGGTAAACCAGGTGTTGTTTTAGCAACATCAGGTCCAGGAGCTACCAATCTAATCACAGGTATAACAGACGCAATGATGGATTCACTTCCGCTTGTTATCTTTACAGGACAAGTATCTAAAAGTGTTATTGGAACAGATGCCTTCCAAGAAGCTGACTTACTAGGAATTACAACGCCAATTACAAAATACAATTATCAAGTCGATGATGTTAGAGAATTACCAAGAGTTATAAGAGAAGCATTTCATATTGCAACAACAGGTAGACCTGGTCCAGTTGTCATTGATTTTCCTAAAAATATAGCAGAAGGTATTTCCAATGTAAATTATGATACGACAATTGATTTACCGGGTTATCAACCAACACTAACGCCAAATCCATTACAAATTGTTAAGTTATTAGAAGCTTTAAGTAAGTCTGAAAAACCAGTTATTTTAGCTGGTGCAGGTGTACAATTTGCACAAGCTTCAAAAGAGTTACTGGAATTTGCAGAGAAGTATGAATTACCTGTCGTAAATACATTACACGGTCTAGGTAATTTCCCAGGATCACATCCACTTTCGTTAGGTATGGGTGGTATGCATGGAACGTATACAGCAAATAATGCTCTTTATGATTGTGATTTACTCATCAATATTGGAGCAAGATTTGATGATCGTTTAACAGGTAATCTAGAAAGATTTGCACAAAAAGCAAAAGTTGCGCATATTGATATTGATCCAGCAGAAATTGGCAAAAATGTCCCAACTGAACTTCCTATTGTTGCAGATGCTAAAAGAGCATTAAAGGCATTACTTAAAACTGAAGTTGATATGCCAGATCATGGCGTATGGAAAGAGACAATCAATAAAAACAAAGAAGAATTTCCATTATGGTATAACGAATCAGAAGACTTTATTTCGCCACAATGGTTAATGAAGAAAATTCATGAACTTAGTGATGGAGAAGCAATTGTAACAACAGATGTAGGCCAACATCAAATGTGGACAGCACAGTTTTATACATTAGATAAGCCAAATCGTTGGGTAACGTCAGGTGGACTTGGTTCAATGGGATTCGGATTACCATCAGCAATTGGAGCTCAATTTGGTAAACCTGATGACCTGGTTATTTCAATCTCAGGAGACGGTGGTTTCCAAATGAATCTTCAAGAGTTAATTTTGTTAAAACAATGGAACTTACCAATTAAAGTATTTATCTTAAATAACGCAGCTTTAGGTATGGTTAGGCAGTGGCAAGAAAGCTTTTATGAGGAACGTTATTCAGAGTCATTATTAGATATGAACCCTGACTTTGTAAAAATTGCTGAAAGCTATGGTATTAAGGGTATGAAAATCAGAAAAGAAGATCAAGTTGAAGACGCGCTTAAAGAAGTATTTGCATATGATGGGCCAGTCTTAGTAGACTTTAGAATCGTTCGCTCTGAAAAAGTATATCCGATGATTGCACCTGGTAAAGGAATTAATGAAATGGTAGGAGTGACAAAATGCAGCGAATCATAACATTAACCGTTCAAAATAGAAGTGGTGTTTTAAATCGTGTAACTGGCATGCTTTACCGCAGACAATTTAATATAGAAAGTATTTCTGTTGGAGCAACAGAAACAAAAGGAATTTCAAAAATTACGCTAGTAGTTGAAGTAAGTGATCCAAGAAAAATTGAACAACTAACAAAGCAACTAAATAAACAAATAGATGTCATTAAAGTTTCTGATATTACAGATAAAGCAACAGTTGCACGTGAACTTGCCCTCATTAAAGTGTCGAGTTCACCGCAATTAAATAGTGAAATTCAAGGGTTAATTCAACCTTTTAGGGCAAGTGTAATTGATATAAGTAAAGGCAGTATAACCATTCAAGTAACAGGAAAGCCTGATAAAACTGAAGCTTTAATTGCGCTGCTTCGACCTTATGGCATTAAAGAAATAGCTAAAACTGGTGTTACAGCATTCTTACGTGGTCAACAACCACAAGAAGGTGCATCAACAGAAAGCACGTTGTTTTCTGTCTAACTAAAGAAAAGTTTTATAAATCTAATATAATTTTAAATTATATATAAAAACAAATAAAAGGGGATTATTATAATGGCTAAAGTTTTATACGATCAGGATATCAATACAGAGATTTTAAAAGGAAAGAAAATTGCAGTTTTAGGATATGGTTCACAAGGACATGCACATTCACTTAACTTAAGAGATAGTGGACATGATGTTATTATCGGTTTAAGACCAGGAAAGTCACAACAAAAAGCAGAAGAAGATGGTTTTAAAGTTCTTTCAGTTGCAGATGCAGTGAAAGAGTCAGATATCATCATGAATTTACTACCAGATGAAAATCAAGCTAAAGTTTATGAAGAAAGTGTTAGAGACAACCTAAAAGAAGGAAGTGCGATGGCATTTGCTCATGGTTTTAACGTTCATTTTTCACAAATTACACCACCAGAAAATGTAGATGTATTTCTAGTTGCACCAAAGGGACCTGGTCATTTAGTACGTCGTACATTTGAAGAAGGTGCGGGTGTACCTGCATTATTCGGTATTTATCAAGATTTCACAGGCAAATCAAAAGAAATTGCATTAGCTTACGCTGCAGGTGTTGGTGGTGCAAGAGCGGGTGTTCTTGAAACAACATTCCAAGAAGAAACAGAAACGGATCTTTTCGGTGAACAAGCGGTATTATGTGGTGGTGTAACTGGTTTAGTTAAAGCTGGATTTGAAGTATTAACAGAAGCAGGTTATCAACCAGAAGTTGCTTACTTTGAAACATTACATGAAGTTAAATTAATTGTAGATTTAATGTATGAAGGCGGCATGGAAAATATGCGTTATTCAATCTCAGATACTGCACAATGGGGAGATTTCGTTTCAGGACCTCGTGTTATTAATCATGAAACAAAAGCACGTATGCAAGAGGTTCTAAAAGATATCCAAACAGGTAAATTCGCTCAAGAGTGGATTTTAGAAAACCAAGCAAATCGTCCGCGCTTTAATGCGATTAATGCAATGGAGAATAATCACCCAATTGAAAAAGTAGGAAAAGAATTACGCGATTTAATGCCTTTTGTCAAAAAATCAATGAAATAAAAAACAAAAGGAGTGGTAATATGACCAAAATACAAATATTCGATACAACTTTACGCGACGGTGAGCAATCACCGGGCGTAAACTTAAATAAATTAGAAAAGCTAGAAATCGCTAAGCAGCTAGAACGCTTTGGAGTAGATAGAATGGAAGCGGGATTCCCCGCTTCGTCTACTGGCGATTTTGAATCAGTAAAACTGATTGCCGATACAATTAAAGACTCTTCTGTTATTGCATTAGCGCGTGCCGTGAAATCAGATATAGATATTTCATGGGAAGCACTAAAAAATGCAGCAGAACCAGCACTCCATGTATTTTTAGCAACATCTCCTATTCATAGAAAATATAAACTACTAAAAGAACCTGAAGAAGTGATTGATCTTGCAGTTAGCATGGTAAAATATGCGAGAGAAAAATTCTCAATCGTTCAATGGTCAGCTGAAGATGCATCACGTACAGAACTTCCATTCTTGGCTGAAATAGTTGAAAAAGTAATTGATGCAGGTGCCACTGTAATAAATTTACCCGACACTGTTGGATATGCGACACCAGAAGAGTATGGATATATGTTTAAGTATATTAGTGAAAACGTACCAAATATCGATAAAGCAATCCTTTCGTGTCACTGCCATGATGACTTAGGTCTATCAGTTGCAAATACAATTGCTGCAGTGGAAAATGGTGCAAGACAAGTTGAAGGAACAGTTAATGGAATTGGTGAACGTGCAGGTAATGTTGCGCTAGAAGAATTAGGTGTTGCCTTTAAAATACGTGAAGATAAATATCCGTATGAAACGAATTTAAAATTAAATGAAATTAAACGTACAAGCGATTTAGTCGCAAGATTAACAGGTATGAGTATTCAAGCAAATAAAGCAGTTGTAGGAAAAAATGCTTTCGCTCATGAATCAGGTATCCACCAAGATGGTGTTTTAAAACATGCATCGACTTATGAAATTATTACACCAGAAATGATTGGACTTACGTCAAATGTCTTATTCTTAGGTAAACATTCAGGACGCCATGCATTTAATGATAAAGTTGTGGAGTTAGGTTATGATCTTTCAGATGAACGTTTAAAAGCAGCGTTTAAAGAATTTAAAACGCTAACCGATCATAAAAAAGAAATAACAGATGATGATCTCTTTGCAATTTTAACTGAAATTCAAACAGACACATCAGGCTTTGATCGTTATGAAATGGATATGTTCCAAGTACAATATGGTACGAATAATATACCTACAGCAACAGTCAAATTAACGACTCCTGATAAGCGTCAAATTGAAGCGGCATGTACAGGTAGTGGAAGTGTTGAAGCTTTATACGAAACACTAGATAATTTGATTGAAGAAAAACTAGAATTAAAAGATTATCGAATCAGTTCAGTAGGACAAGGTAAAGATGCACTTGCTGAAGCGACAGTTCAATTGTTAGTTAATGATAAACAAATGACAGGAAGAGCAACAGCTCAGGATGTTATTAAAGCATCTGCAAATGCATTTTTAAATGCAGTAAATCGTTATGTAATTGAAAAACAAGTACAACAAGCACAAGTAAAATAAGTTTATAGTTTAAAGGCGGGAAAATTGTGAGTAAAAAGATTGTTCTATTACCTGGGGATGGCATTGGCCAAGAAGTAATTAATAGTGCTAAAAAAGTATTAGAAAGAGTGGCTGAAATTTATAGTAGCCATTTTGAGTTTGAACAATTTGAAATTGGTGGTACATCTTATGATTTACATGGTGAACCTTTAACAGACGAGACAATTGAAGCTTGTAAATCTGCAGATGCAATTTTGCTAGGTGCAGTTGGCGGAACAAAGTGGGATAATGTCCCGACACACTTAAGGCCAGAACAAGGTTTGCTTTCAATCAGAAAAGAACTAAATTTATATTCGAATATACGTCCGATAAAAGGATTTGACCCTTTATTACATGCTTCACCTTTAAAAGAAGATATTATTAAAGGAAGCGATATTTTGATTGTTCGTGAATTAACAGGGGGGCTTTATTTCGGTGAACCGAGAGAAAGACGTGAGAATGGAACGGTAGCTGTTGATACACTTGTATATAGTCGAGAAGAAATCGAACGCATTGTTAAACAGGGATTTGAAAGTGCACAAATAAGAAGTAAACATTTAACATCAGTCGATAAAGCAAATGTATTAGAGTCTAGTCGCTTATGGAGAGAAATTGTTGAAGAGCAATCTAAGAATTATCCAGATGTAAAAGTAGATCATATGTTAGTAGATGCTACAGCAATGAAACTCATTACAGATCCTGCTTCTTTTGATGTAATCGTAACAGAAAACTTATTTGGTGACATTTTAAGTGATGAAGCTTCAGTTTTAACAGGATCAATTGGCATGCTACCTTCAGCAAGTCTTTCAGATACAGTTGGTTTATATGAACCTGTTCACGGGTCGGCACCAGATATCGCAGGAGAAGGTAAAGCAAATCCGCTAGGAATGATTCTTTCTGCAGCAATGATGCTACGTTATTCGTTTGGAATGGAAAAAGAAGCATTAGCAATCGAAGACGCGGTTAATTTAAGTTTAAAACAAGGTTATCACACAGCTGATTTAAATATCAAAGAAGGTAAAATCGTTCAAACTGAAGAAATGACAAACATTGTTATTAAAAATATAAAATAAAATATTAAATGAGGTGACGTTCAAATGTCCAAACCAAAAACAATTATTGAAAAAGTTTGGGATAAGCATGTCGTTCATGAAGAAGAAGGTAAGCCAGATTTAATATATATTGATTTACACTTAATTCATGAAGTCACTTCTCCGCAAGCTTTTGAAGGACTTAGAATAAAAAATAGAAAGTTCCGTCGTCCAGATTTAACATTTGCGACAATGGATCATAATGTACCTACTCGTAATCGAGGCCAAATTAAAGATCCAACAGCACGCTTACAAGTTGAAACACTTGAAGCTAACTGTGAAGAGTATGGTATTGAACTTGCAGATATCAATCATCCAGATCAAGGAATCGTTCACGTCATTGGACCTGAATTAGGGTTAACTCAGCCAGGAAAGACAATCGTTTGTGGTGATAGTCATACCTCAACACATGGTGCTTTTGGTGCGCTTGCATTTGGTATCGGAACGAGTGAAGTTGAACACGTATTTGCTACACAAACATTGTGGCAAGAAAAACCAAAGACACTAAATGTAAAAGTTGAAGGTAAACTTGGAACAGGTGTTACAGCAAAGGACTTAATTTTAGCAATCATTGCTAAATATACTGTAAACATGGGTACAGGCTACGTGATTGAATTTACAGGACAAGCAATTGAAGATTTAACAATGGAAGAACGGATGACAGTGTGTAATATGTCAATTGAAGCAGGAGCAAGAGCAGGCCTAATCAGTCCTGATGAAAAAACAGTTGAATATTTACGCGGTCGAAAAAATGTACCTAAAGGTGAAGAATTTGAAAAAGTAGCAGAAGAATGGCTAGCTTTAAAAACAGACGAAAACGCTGTTTATGATAAAACATTAACAATTAATGCAGATGAAATCGAACCTCAAGTTACGTGGGGAACAAATCCAGGAATGGGAGCACCAGTAAGTGGTTCAACACCAGCGTTTGATGAAACAGAAGATAAAGATTCATTAGAGCGTGCACTGGATTATATGGGGCTAGAAGAAAAACAACCAATTACCTCAATAGAGATTGATCACGTCTTTATTGGTTCATGTACAAATTCACGATTAAGTGACTTAGAAAAAGCAGCTGAAATTGTTAAAGGTAAAAAAGTAAGTGATTCTGTAACAGCAATTGTTGTACCTGGTTCATTTTCAGTTAAAATGCTTGCTGAAGAAAAAGGTATCGATAAAATTTTTAAAGAGTCAGGTTTTGAGTGGCGAGAAGCAGGATGTAGTATGTGTCTAGGAATGAATGAAGACATTGTTCCTCCAGGTGGACGTTGTGCGTCAACGTCGAATCGTAATTTTGAAGGTAGACAAGGAAATGGTGCAAGAACTCATTTAGTAAGTCCAGAAATGGCAGCTGCAGCCGCAATCGAAGGACACTTTGTAGATGTTAGAAATTATTAGGAGGTCACATTCACTATGGAAGCAATTAGAAAACATACTGGACTAGCTGTTCCGTTAAATATGTCAAACATTGATACGGATCAAATCATTCCAAAACAATTTTTAACAAGAATTGAGCGTACAGGATTTGGTCAATTTTTATTTTTTAACTGGCGCTTAGACGAAGATGGCAACAAACGCCCAGAGTTCAGTTTAAATCAGCCTAAATATGAAAATGCATCAATCTTAATAACAGGAGAAAACTTTGGTAGTGGCTCTTCTAGAGAGCATGCTCCTTGGTCGCTTCTTGATTATGGTTTTAAAATAATTATAGCGCCAAGTTTTGCAGATATCTTCTACAATAATTCTTTTAAAAATGGTCTTGTTCCAATTGAAATAGAAAAAAAACAAGTTGAAGACTGGTTAAAAGAAGCTGAAGAAGGTATACTTGAATTAACGGTGAATCTTGAAGAGAAAAAAATTAAAAATGAACAAACTAATCTCGAAATTGATTTTGAAATGCCAGAATATCGTCGCCAAAACATTATGAATGGTTGGGACGAAATTGCATTAACATTAAAAGTTGAAGACAAGATTAGTGAGTATGAAAAAAGCGCCTTTTAGTTAACAGAAACTGGATTGGGGAGTGTGGAACTATTGGGGATTTAACGGGAGAAAAAATTTATAAAGCTTTAGAACGTTTAAAGCCTATTGTTCATAGAACACCATTAATCACCTCTGAAACGACAAATAAAATTGTTGATAAAAAAGTTTACTTTAAAATGGAAAATCAACAAAAAACGGGTGCCTTTAAATTTAGAGGAGCAACATATAAACTCATGCAGCTATCTAATGAACAATTAGATAAGGGAGTAATTACAGCCTCTGCAGGTAATCATGCTCAGGGAGTAGCTTATGCCTCAAGAAAGTTAGGGGTTAAAGCGATTATCTACATGCCTGAAACGACACCTTATGCTAAAGTTGAAGCTACTCAAAATTATGGTGCAGAAGTCGTTTTATTTGGTAAATCTTTTCAGGAAGCATATGAAGCCTCGATGGTCAGACAAGCTGAAACAGGGACAACATATGTTCATCCGTTTGATGATTATGATATAATGGCAGGTCAAGGTACAATTGCTATGGAAGCATTAAGACAAGAGGACCGGATCGATACGTTCATTGTTCCAATTGGTGGTGGAGGATTAATTAGTGGAATTGCAGTCGCTGCAAAACATGTTAATAAAAATATTCGAATTATCGGAGTGCAAGCAAGTAACATGTCAGCAACGTATAATAAATTCCATAATATTGAAACTGATGAAGCAACCCAAGGAAGCACAATAGCGGAAGGAATTGCCGTAAAACACCCAGGTGAACTTACTATGCCAGTTATTAACGAATATGTAGATGACATTGTCACAGTTTCTGAAGAAGAAATAGCAAAAGCGATACTCTATATGTTAGAAAGAAATAAAACGTTAATGGAAGGTGCAGGAGCAGCAGCGCTTGCAGCATTATTTTCACATAGTGATAAAATACATTCACGCCATTGTGGTGTTATTGTAAGTGGAGGAAATATTGATTTAGATATGATTCCGCGTATTCAAAAACTTGCAAATAATGAAAAGTTAACTGGCGCGCTTTAATTTTTCATAAATAAAAACGAGCATCTACAATTTAATTGTAGATGCTCGTTTTTTGTTTAATTATCTTCTGTCTCAAAATCAGAAGGAAGTGTATCTTCAAGAGGCTCGACAGTTGGTCGACCTAACCACTTTTCATTTAAAGCTTCTTTGACTTTGATTTGATTTTCATCATAAAAATAATCACTTGGTTCAACAGGAGACCATTTCTCGTTAGGAACATGGAATCTGAGTAAATCACCTTGTAACACTTTATCAGACATTTCTAACTCGTTTTGTACTTCTTTTTGAATCGCTTCTAATTCTTCATTCGGTTCGAGTTCTTCGCCTGTTTTTTCATCATAAAAAGTACCTCTAATCATACTTACTTCTGGAGTGAAAAAGTCTCCATTTCTAAAGGCTACCATTTCATTATGATCTTCTGAGAATAAATCTGTACCAAATTGAATGTAATCGTCAGCTCTAATTCCAAGTAAATGTAAAATGGTTGGAACTACATCAACTTGTCCAGCATAATCATCGACAATTCCTTTTCCATCGACACCTGGAATTTTAATCATAAAAGGTACACGCTGTAGTTCAGCATTTTTGTAAGGTGTAATTTCTTCACCAGTAATCTCAGCCATTGCACGATTGTGGTTGTCAGATATCCCGTAATGGTCACTATATATAACAATTAACGAGTCATCATATAAACCAGCTTCTTTTAAGTCATTTACAAATTGTTCGAGTGATTCATCTAAATAACGCGCTGTTTGGAAGTAACGGTCAACTGAGCCATCACCTGTTTCAGCTGGTTCGATTGTTGCATCTTCTTCATCGATTAAATAAGGATGATGATGAGTTAATGACATTAAATGAGCGTAAAATGGTTTATCAGGGTCTAAAGATTCTAAGAGTGGCATAGACTCTTTAAAGAACGGTTTGTCTTTCAAACCATAACCAATTACTTGTTCATCACTCATATTGTAGAAAGCTTCATCAAAGAAATAATCGACACCAAATTGTTTATACATCTCATCTCTATTCCAAAATGACTTACCATCACCATGTAAGATAGCACTTGTATAATCTTGTTGTTGGTTTAATATCGCTGGAAGTGCTTGGTAAGTATTAGTGCTTTTTGTTACAAAAGCAGCACCTTGGGGCAGTCCATAAACTGAGTTATCCATAATTAATTCAGCATCAGCCGTTTTACCTTGTTCAGTTTGATGGAAGAAGTTTTTATAATAAGTATAGTCTTCTTCATTATCATTTATTAATTTATTAAGAAAAGGTGTTACTTCCTCACCATGTAATTCGTAATCAATTAAAAATGATTGGAAAGATTCTAAGTGAATTTTAATCACATTTTTACCTTCAGCAACTCCAAATAATTCATCATTTGGTTCTGCATATTTAGAATCTAAGTAATCTTTAACTTCTGTAATATCATTACTATCAGCTAACACACGTTCAGAAGACGATTTTACATTTTGGATAATGTCATATATCGTAAAGTTATAAGCACCTAAATATTTAACAATGTAATTTCTATCAAATGTTCTTTTTAGAAGTTGCGGACGATCCATTTCAGCTAGTCCTAAGTTTATAGAAAATAGTAATAAACCACTAGCTATAATGATAATAGGTTGTCTCATTTTCATCCGAGAACTTGACCATATTTGTTTACTTGCTTTAAATAGGATGATTAGTAAAATAATATCTCCTAAATAAAAGATGTCTGTCCAATAAACTAAATCTAAAATACTACTACCTAAACTTCCAAAATTACTTGTTTGAGTAAGTACAGGTAATGTAATAAAATCACTATTAAATCTATAAAATACTACGTTTGAATAAAGTAGTAAACTCATAAAAGAGTAAATAATAATCATATATCCACCAATACGGCGTCCTTTAGCAAATAGGGCAATCCCAAGAAAAACTAATGTCGAACTGATTGGATTTATTAATAATAAAACGTGTTGAAAAAAACTTTGAATATCTAAATTGAATTCTACTAAATAGATATAATACGATTTAATCCAGATTAAAACAGCAGCAATTGTAAAGAAACCCATTTTAGAAGAAATAAAATTCCTCAAATTTCTCACCTCAAATTTTTCTAGTTTTCCACGTGTTAAGTGTGTCTACTAGTCGACTATCTATTATACTATACATATTTCAAAATAACAATGCTATGGAAGATGTTATGTAGAAAAGTGCTGATAAAATAAGATAATAAAGAGCATTTATAATATGGTTAGGAATATAGTTGTACTAGGTATTAGTAGGATATTCTGTTAAAATGAAATGAAGAAAAGAGGGGGTAATGTGAATCGCGTTTTTGAAACTCAAAATTTATTAGCAGGTTTGCAATGGTTCTTTTTTATTTTTGCAAATATAGTTATTATACCGATTACAATAGGAGAAGCATTTGAACTTAGCCAAGCTGAAGTAGTTTCTTTATTACAAATGTCTTTTATTGTCACAGGTCTTGCTTGTTTAACTCAAGCTTTTATAGGTCATAGAAGGCCGATTCTTGAAGGGCAGTCTGGCTTATGGTGGGGAATCTACTTAACGCTAGTTGCAACAACAAGTGCTCAAGGTATTTCACTTGTTACACTAGGCGGAAGTTTAGTTACGGGAATTGTTATCGCGGGAATCATTACGATTTTAATTGGTGTATTAGGAATTGGCCCAGTCTTTGATAAGTTATTTACACCAGGTGTTATGGGCGTGTTTATGTTTTTACTCGGGCTAACATTAATCCAGATTTTTTTAAAAGGGATGTTACAAATACCTTTTGGTAATATAGATGAGAGTCAGGTAGTAATAAATTTGCCTATCGCAACATTATCTATTTTTATAGCACTAGTAGTTATTATAATAAGCATTAAATCACCACCACAGATAAGAAGTTATGCATTATTAATAGGCATTATTTTTGGATGGATTTTATTTGTCTTATTATTTCCAAATGAAGGAAGTACAATGCAAGATAGTTCTAGTAAAGTAAATAAATTATTTCCTTTAGGAGCACCAGTTTGGAATACAGGAATTGTTATTACGGTTGTGATTGCTAGTTTACTAAACACATCAAATACATTTGGTGCCTTAAAAGGAACAGATGTATTATTCAATAAAACGACGACTAAGCGTGATTATGTCACTTCATTTTCAATAACAGGCATAGCAACAATTGCTGCTGGTATTTTTGGATTAGTGCCTTATGCACCTTATGTTTCTTCGATCGGTTTTTTAAAGCAAACAAATATATATGATAAGCTCCCATTTATTATCGGTAGTTTTTTATTTTTTTTAATGGGCATTATTACGCCGATTGGTGAGTTTTTTTCCTTACTTCCCTTAAGTGTCGGAAGTGCTGTATTATTTGTTGCATATCTACAATTATTTAATTCATCAATTGATTTCTTTAAACAAATAACATTTAACACTTTAAACGTATATCGTTCAGCGATTCCTTTATTTGTAGGAGTTGTTATTATGACGTTCCCAGCAAGTTATTTTGAATCTTTTCCAGTAACGATCAGACCATTTATTAGTAATGGCTTGCTAGTAGGAATTGTTTTAGCGTTAATTTTGGAAAATATAATAAACTGGGATAAATTTGCGACGTCAGTAGAAAAGAAAATTTAAATTAATCAAAATAAAACAGGCCCAAGTAGATTATCTACTTGGGCCTGTTTTAAAATAATGCTTAATTTGTATTTAATTTAAAGTTTATTTATATGGTCATTCTCGTTTCGCTTTACCGAGAAACATTTTATGAATACCGTTTTGGTATGCTACTGCTAATAGTACAACAACAACACCAAGAACTTGAATTACTGAAGGAATTTCACTGAACATAATTGGTGCAATAACTGATACTGTAGCAATTGGGCTCAGTAGTAATAAACCTGCAACAACTGTAGGGTTCAAGCGTACTGAACCATACTGGATAAATGTCCATGCGATAGCTTGACCAAAGATTGCTAACATAATCATCCAGAACCAGTTCGTTCCAGTAATCATATCACCATTTGTAGCGAAAATATCTAAATCTGAAAGTCCACCAGTTGCTAATACTTGTTCTGAACCTGTACCTGTCATAACACCTTGGTTTAAGCTTAAACCACGACCAGTAACAAGTAAGAATAAAGCTGGAGCAACTAACTGTGAGACAGAAGCTAAGAACATTGGCTGAACGAACTGTCCAACGTTAACTCTCGTTGCTTTTCTGCTTGTATAAAGGTAAATACCATAACAAACACCAGAGATAGAACCTGCGATTGTACCTACAACAGCAAGACTCATACCAAGAACAGTCGGCTCATTTGTTGCAGCTCCACCGCCTTCAAAAATACCACCTGTCATTAAAACACCTAAAATCATAATTGGAGCAATGATAAAGAATGATTTTGGAATTCTTTCTCTATCAAAAATTGCTGCAAGTGCAGGTAAAATAATGATTTGAAGGTTAAGTAAAATTGAAGCAATACCTGAACCTACATAGTATATAGAATAATTCCATGCCGTAAAGTCAATACCGAGAAATATACCGGCAACAAGTGAAAGTATGACACCTGTTTTATTAAGTTTACCAAGTTTCTTAATTTCTCTAAAGTAAAACGGAAGTAGTACAAGTGCACCTATTCCAACACGTAAAATAACTGATGTTGCGGGTTCAAAGTTTGATAGTTTTACAAAAGGTGCAGAGAATGCAACCCCGAGAACCCCGATAATTAAGATTATATATGCGGTACTCATTTTTTCGCCACTTGCGTTGCCTTGTGGGATGTTCGCCATTTAATCACTCCTAAGTTTATTTTTGTATAAGGGAAGTTGGTATGCGTTTATTTTAGTAGTAACAATTTACGTTAATTAACGATCCCCTAACACTTTTCTTACTAAGAATTTACCATAGGGAATGATAAAAAGCAAAACAAAATTGAATTTTTTTGATTAAATTTAACATTAATTCATTTTTGAAAGTATGGAACAAAGAACAAAACAGTTTAAAACGTTGGTGTAAAGGTATTGTTAAAAAATAACACGCATGTTACAAAGTCACAATTTAGATATATGTGTCGATTTTAAGAACTGGAATTTCATTAAAAAACCAAATAATTAATGAAACAATTTACAAAAAAAATCAGAACAAAAGGATAGTTTGAGTAGATAAATGAAGTAATAAGTTAAATAATCATGGAATAAGGATTTAAATTTATCATCAATATATGTGATTTAGTAGAAAATTAAGGATAATGCTTTTCTTATGTTTAATTATTAGGTATAATGATAATTACGAGTGTTACGAAGATATACAAACGTAACACTTATAAGTGAAATACAGAATAGAAAAAGTAAGTATGTTTAACTATTTATTAAAAAGCGTTATTTAGAAGTTAGTAATCATCACATAGGAATTATAATGCTCATTCGTGTTACGAATGTGAATAAACGTAACACTATTAATTTGAAAGGTGGGGTAAAAAAATTATGTCAGGTTCTTCGTTAAAAAGATTTAGTGTTTCAATGGAAAGTGATTTACTTAATAAATTTGACCATTTAGTTACGATTAGGGGGTACGAAAATCGTTCTGAAGCCGTACGTGATCTTGTAAGAGAAGCAATTTTAGAACACTCATATGACGATGATGAACAAATGATAGCAGGAAGTATCCTTCTATTTTACGATCATCACCAACGCAACTTACTTGAAGAAATGACTGAAATTCAACACGGAAAGCATCATTTAATTCTTGCAACGACACATTTTCATTTAGACCATGGAAATTGTTTAGAACTTATTGTTGTTCAAGGTAAGGTAAAAGATGTTCGAGAACTTAGCTATAAATTAACAAGTTTAAAAGGCGTAAATTATGGCAAGTTTACAGTAGCGCCAGTAGAACATGTTTAATCTATATAATAGGAGGAGAAAAATGAGAAATAAAAAATTAAGTATTATTGGAATTTTTACGTTGTTTATGATTATTGTGTTAGCTGGATGTGGGTCAGGAGAGTCTAATCAAGCAAGTTCTGAAAAAGAAGCTGATAACAAAGCAGAGGAAGAAAAAGAAGAACTTGTATTAGCATTTGGTTTAGAGCCAGACGATGGATTCGATCCAACGGCAGGTTGGGGACGTTATGGTTCACCGCTTTTCCAAAGTACAATATTAAAAAGAGATGATGATTTAAATGTTGTAAATGATCTTGCTAAAGATTATGAAGTGAGTGAAGACGGAAAAGAATGGACGATAACGTTACGAGATGATGTAAAGTTTTCTGACGGTGAACCTTTAACTGCTTCAGATATCAAATTTACATATGATACAGCTGCTGAAGCTGGCTCTGTTGTAGATCTTCAAGTTATCGACAAAGTAAATGTAATTGATGAAACAAATGTTGAATTTATCCTTAAAGAAAAACAATCAACATTTATAAATACATTGGTTGCAACAGGAATTGTTCCTGAACATGCTTATGATAAAGATTATGCTACAAATCCAGTAGGGTCAGGACCATTTAAATTTGTTCAATGGGATAAAGGGCAACAACTAATCGTTGAAGCTAATCCTGAATATTATGATACAAAGCCATATTTTAAAAAATTGACATTCTTATTTTTAAATGAAGATGCTGCCTTTGCTGCTGCACAAGCAGGTACTGTAGATATAACATATATACCAGCAGCTTTTAGTAATCAAGAAGTACCAGGCATGAAACTTGAAACAGTCCAAACAGTGGACAATCGTGGAATTTCATTTCCATATGTAAAATCAGGTGAAACGACAGAGGATGGTATTTTAATAGGAAACGATGTCACGTCAGACTTAGCGATACGTAAAGCGATTGATATTGCTGTTGACCGTGAAGCTTTAATTGATAGTGTTTTAGAAGGGCATGGAACACCAGCATATACGTCAGTTGATGGATTACCATGGTGGAATTCCGAAACAGTTATTGAAGATAATGATTTGGAAGGTGCAAGTAAAATCTTAGAAGAAGCTGGTTGGGAAGATAAAAATGGCGATGGGATTTTAGAAAAAGACTCTTTAAAAGCAGAATTTGAACTTTATTATTCAGCTGACGATACGATTAGACAATCACTTGCAATTTCAGTGGCAGATATGCTTAAACCATTAGGAATTAATATAAAAGTTAAGGGTGCAAGTTGGGATATAATTGAACAAAAAATGCATTCTGAAGCTACTTTATTAGGGTGGGGAAGTCACAATCCAGGAGAGTTATCAGATATTTATGGTAGTGAAAATGCAGGATTAGATTTTTATAATACAGGCTTCTATAAAAATAAAACTGTTGATAAATACTTTGATCAAGCTTTCAAAGCAGAAAGTGAAGAAGAAGCACTTGAATATTGGAAAAAAGCACAGTGGGACGGGGAAACTGGTCTAAGTGGAAAAGGCGACGCTCCTTGGATATGGTTAGTAAATATTGATCATTTGTATTTAGCCAAAGATAATCTAGATATAGGTAAACAAAGAATTCATGTTCATGGGCATGGTTGGCCTGCAACAGATAATATTGTAGATTGGAAATGGAGTAAGTAACATGCGAAGATTTGGCCGATTTATATTATTTAAAGGAATTAAAATGGCAACTTTATTGGTTGCCATTAGTTTTATTTCTTTTTTACTTATGAAAAACTCACCAATTGATCCTGTTCAAGCTTATATTGGTGCAGATATGTTAAATGTCAGTCCAGAGCAGCGAGAAGAAATCGCAGAATATTGGGGACTCAATGATCCTTTTATGGTTCAATTTTCTAATTGGAGTACTTCAGTTCTTTCTGGTGATTTAGGAACTTCAATGATTTATCGGATACCTGTTTCTGAAGTGATAGGAGAACGATTTACAAATTCGATTATTTTAATGTTGGTCGCGTGGTCCTTATCTGGAATTATTGGTTTTGTACTTGGAGTTGTTTCGGCAATGAAAAAAGGTACATGGTTAGATCGTTTAATTCAGTGGTATTGTTACACACTTGCATCGACTCCTACGTTTTGGATGGGATTATTAATGCTTATTGTTTTCTCAGTCTGGCTAGGATGGTTCCCGATAGGTTTAGGTGTCCCAGCAGGAGTACTTACTGAAGATGTAACTCTTTCTTCACGCATCCAACATCTAATACTTCCGGCCTTAACATTAAGTATTATAGGTGTTTCAAACGTTGCACTTCATACACGTGAAAAGTTAGTTGATGTGCTCGAGAGTGATTATATACTTTTTGCAAAAGCAAGAGGAGAAAGTGGTTTTCTACTTTTCTGGCGACATGGATTAAGAAATATAGCGCTACCTGCAATAACTTTACAGTTTGCTGGATTTAGTGAATTATTTGGCGGAGCAGTTTTAGCTGAGCAAGTATTTTCATATCCAGGTCTTGGACAAGCAACAGTAGACGCTGGTATTAAAGGTGATGTACCTCTTTTATTAGGGATAGTTATATTTAGTACGATATTTGTTTTTGCTGGAAATTTAATTGCTGATTTAATCTACTATATAGTAGATCCAAGAATGAAGGAGAAAAGAGGTACATGATGAACACTCCTAATGTAAAAGCTGAAAGTTATAAACAAAAATCAACTTTTTTTAATCGTAGACAAAGAACAATTTTTATAATTGCTGTAGCATCAATCTTTCTAGTAAGTGTTGTTTTAGGTGGAATCCTAATAGATGAAGAAAGAATTACTACAAGTCTTAATTCTCGAAATTTAATTCCTTCTTTTGAACATATATTTGGAACTGATTGGTTAGGTAGAGATATGTTTGCACGGACAATCATGGGCCTTACCTTGAGCATTGGAGTAGGTTTGCTAGGGGCAATTGGAAGTGTAATTATCGCATTAATCCTAGGTATGATTGCAGCAACAATGGGTAATGTTGCAGACAATATCGTTTCTTGGTTAATTGACTTATTTCTAAGTGTTCCACACCTTGTCATATTGATTTTAATTTCATTTATGTTTGGTGGAGGTTTTAAAGGTATTGTGATAGGGCTTATGCTCACGCATTGGCCAAGTCTTGCAAGAGTGATCAGAGCAGAAGTAATGCAAGTTAGGTCGGCAGAATACGTACAAGTATCTATGCGAATGGGTAAATCGCGCTGGTGGGTTGCTGCTCATCATATTTTTCCGCATTTAATTCCACAAGTGCTAATTGGTTTCATGTTACTATTTCCTCATGTAATCTTGCATGAAGCTGCGGTTACTTTTTTAGGTTTAGGTTTATCGCCGCATGAACCAGCAATTGGAATTATTTTATCAGAATCGATGAAATACTTATCTTCAGGTATGTGGTGGCTCGCCTTTTTCCCAGGACTTTCTTTACTTTTAGTTGTCAGGTCCTTTGACACAATTGGATCAAACCTTCGTAGGTTTATAGATCCAAGCAGTTCAAATGAGTAAAAATAATCATAGTTAGTGGAAATTTATAAAAGAGGTGAAGACAATGCTTGAAGTAAGTGATTTATCAATATCTTTCAATCAATATATAAGTGGATTAAAGCAACAAGAATTAAATGTCATATCTTCTCTAGACGTAAGTCTTAACAAAGGTGAGATTCTTGCAGTTGTAGGAGCGAGTGGTTCTGGGAAGAGTTTACTCGCTCATGCGATTTTAGGTATTTTACCGAGTAATGCTAATATGAGCGGAAGTATAAAGTATCAAGGTGAACAACTTACTAAAAAGAGACAAGCGAAGTTGCGTGGAAAAGAAATTGCCTTAATTCCGCAATCAGTTAATTTTTTAGATCCACTTATGCATGTGGGAAAACAAGTCGAGGCGTCTGTGAATAGAGGTAATCCAGAAAATATAAGAAAAGAAATATTTGCTCGCCTTCATTTAGATGAAGAAGTAAATAAAATGTATCCACACCAACTATCAGGTGGTATGGCAAGGCGCGTTTTATTAGCAACTGCGATTGCAAGTGATGCAGAATTAATCATTGCAGATGAACCTACTCCCGGTTTAGACCCGACTGTTATAGAAGAAGCCTTAAAAAGCTTCAGAGAGCTTGCAGATAATGGACATACAGTAATGTTTATTACGCATGATATTGAATCAGCTTTAACCATAGCGGATAAAATTGCTGTTTTTTATGCAGGAACAACCGTAGAAGTCGCGTCAACTAAGGATTTTAGTGGTAAAGGTGAAACATTAAGACACCCATACAGCAAAGCACTATGGCGGGCTTTACCACAAAATGACTTTACACCCATTGCTGGATCACAGCCTTACCCCGATGAATTATCAACGGGGTGCTTGTATGCTCCGCGTTGTGAACTTTCAACTGCTGAGTGTTTTAAAATTCAACCTGTAATGCGTGAGCTTCGCGAAGGAATGGTGAGGTGCATTCATGCAACTTGAGGCAAGAAATATTAGTTTTCGTTATGATAAGGGTCCATGGATATTTAAAGAATTTAATTTAACTTTAAAGCCAGGAGAAATTGTAGGCCTAACAGGTATAAGTGGAAGGGGAAAAACAACGCTTTGTCGGATCTTGGCAGGTCTTGAAAATCCTTTAGAAGGAGAAGTACTAATCGATGGACAACCTATTCCAAAAAAGGGTTATCATCCAGTCCAATTAGTTTTTCAACATCCTGAAAAAGCAGTTAACCCTCGGTGGAGAATGAACAAAGTGCTTAATGAAGGTGGAGAAGTAGATCAAGAGTTATCAAGTTTATTAGGCATAGAAGAACAATGGTTAACGCGCTGGCCAAATGAATTGTCTGGTGGAGAATTACAGAGGTTTTGTGTGTTAAGAGCATTAGGTCCTAAAACTCATTTTTTAATAGCAGATGAAATGACCACAATGTTAGATGCAGTAACACAAGCTCAAATATGGCATGCTGTTTTAGAAGTTGCCAAAAAAAGAAATATGGGACTGCTTATTGTGAGTCATCATCCTAAACTAATTGAAAGACTCTGTGATAGAGTCGTTGAATTGTAATATTGATGTTTATATAAGGAAGTTAAAATATAAAGCTTATCAGTCAGATTCTAAATTTAGAATCTGACTGATAAGCTTTTTTAATTGCGTTAACTGTGATGAACTGCATAATGGTTGTACATCATATTTAAACTAATTAGTTTAAATATGGTGAGATAAGGGTATGACTAAACGTAAAGAGTAATGAGCGCTCTTTATATAGAAGGTATCTTCACTCTTATCTACTTAAAAATGACAGTGTATATTTAAATTAATAATGTAATAAATTCACAAAAATAAGGTCAAGTCTATGTACTTACGATGTAGAGACTTTGTGACAACTTAACAAAACTGTTGATTTTTTTAAAATTCAACAGTATAGTAAAATGTAACCTGCGTTATTAAGGCTCATAAACATGCATCTATGACATTATATGTTAAATTTAGTGGTGCATGGCTTTAAACAAAAAGGAGGAGACAATATTGCATTTAAATCTAGTTGAAAAAGAAAGACTACACATTTTTCTGGCAAGTGAGTTAGCTTTAAAAAGAAAAGAAAGAGGTTTGAAGTTAAACTATCCAGAAGCTGTTGCGATCATCTCAAGTTTCATTTTAGAAGGTGCTAGAGATGGAAGAACAGTAGCTGAATTAATGGAATCAGGAAGACACGTTTTAACAAGTGATGACGTTATGGAAGGTGTTCCTGAAATGATTAGTGATATTCAGATGGAAGCTACATTCCCAGATGGAACAAAGCTTGTAACTGTCCACAATCCAATTAATTAATATTGTAATAAAGTAAACGTGAATATTAAGAAGGAGGCTAGCAATAAATGAGTAAAAAAGAAGAAAATTATATCGTACCAGGTGAGTATAGACTGGCTGAAGGTGACATAGAAATTAACGCTGGTCGTGAGAAAGTTAAGATTCGTGTGTCAAATACTGGAGATCGTCCAGTTCAGGTAGGTTCTCATATTCATTTCGTAGAATCAAATAGACATTTATCATTCGATCGTAAAGCGAGTATTGGAATGAGATTGAATCTTCCGGCAGGTACTGCAGCAAGATTCGAACCAGGTCAAGAAATGGAAGTTGAATTGACAGAAATCGGCGGAGATCGTCGCATATTTGGTCTTTCTAATTTAACGAATGGTCCGATTGATGGATATGAAGAAGAGATTCTTCAAAAAGCAAAAGATTTAGAATTTAAAGGAGCTGAATGATCAATGAAATTCAATAGACAGCAGTATGCAGCTACTTATGGGCCAACTGTTGGCGATCAGGTTCGACTCGCTGATACAAACCTTTGGATAGAAGTAGAAAAAGATTATACAACATATGGAGAAGAAGCTAACTTTGGTGGTGGAAAAGTACTTCGTGAAGGTATGGGGCAAGATGGAATTCGTACTCGTGCAGAGAATGTTCTAGATTTACTTATTACGAATGCGCTTATTCTTGACTATACAGGTATTTATAAAGCAGATATTGGCGTGAAAGATGGCTATATCAGTGGAATCGGTAAGGGTGGTAACCCTGATACAATGGACGGAGTTACTCCAAACATGATCGTAGGAGCAGCTACAGAAGTTATGTCAGCAGAAGGACAAATAGTTACAGCGGGTGGAGTTGACACTCATGTTCACTTCCTTAACCCAGATCAAATTGACGTAGCACTTGGTAATGGAGTTACTACACTATTTGGTGGAGGAACTGGTCCAGCAGAAGGAAGTAAAGCAACAACTGTTACACCTGGTCCATGGAATATCGAGAAAATGTTAAAATCAGTAGAAGATATGCCGATTAACATAGGTATTTTAGGAAAAGGCCATGCTTCAGCTTTAGCTCCTTTGCAAGAACAAATTGATGCAGGTGCAGCAGGACTTAAAATTCATGAGGATTGGGGTTCAACTCCATCATCAATTGATTACAGTCTTAAATTAGCTGACGAAGCAGATGTACAAATTGCTATCCATACGGATACATTAAACGAAGCTGGGTTCCTTGAGGATACAGTTCGTGCAATTGACGGACGTATTATTCACTCATTCCACGTTGAAGGTGCGGGAGGCGGTCATGCTCCAGATATTATGGAATTGACAGGTCACTCAAACATTTTACCATCATCAACAAACCCAACAAGACCATTTACAACAAATACAATTGATGAGCATTTAGATATGCTTATGGTTGCTCATAATTTACATCATACAATTCCAGAAGACGTAGCTTTTGCGGATTCAAGAATTCGTCCAGAAACAATTGCAGCTGAAGATATTTTACATGACTTAGGTGTCATTAGTATGATGTCAACAGACGCACTTGCAATGGGACGTGCAGGAGAAATGGTTACAAGAACATGGCAAACTGCGCACAAGATGAAATTACAGCGTGGTGCTTTACCAGAAGAGAAAAATGGTTCAGATAACTTCCGTGCAAAGCGTTATATTGCAAAATACACAATTAACCCTGCAATTGCACAAGGAATTTCACATGAAGTAGGTTCAATTGAAGAAGGTAAGTTTGCTGACCTTGTATTCTGGGACCGTCAATTCTTTGGTGTTAAAGCAGATAGAGTAGTTAAAGGTGGACTAATTGCTTACGCGCAGTTAGGAGATCCAGGAGCATCTATCCCAACACCACAACCAGTTATGGGACGTCGCATGTATGCTGCACACGGTGGAGCAAATCATGATACAAGTATTACATTCTTATCACAGAGTGCAATTCAAAAGAACGTACCTGCTAAACTAGGATTAAACAAACGTATAGGTGTAGTAAAGAATTGTCGTAACATTTCTAAGAAAGATATGAAATTCAACGACGCAGCACCTAATGTTGAAATTGATGCAGAAACATATGAAGTTAAAGTAGATGGAGAAATAATTACGTGTGAACCATTAAGTGAATTACCAATGGCACAAAGATACTTCTTGTTCTAAAACAAATTTATATAAGTAATTATATTATTTAATTGACGCGGAAAATTGATAAGAAAACCTCATATAACTTGAGGATTTCTTGTCAACTCCGCGACTTTTAATTGCGATTTTATAATTATTAAGGTATCAAAAGTTAAAATAAGTAAGTGAAAACATGAAGAAATATGCAATTATTGCATAAATGTGAGGAGGATTATATTATGATTATTAAAGAAATAGTAAGAAATCTCGAAGATTTTAGTTCAACGGATAAAGAAATTGATTTTCTTGAACTAGAATGGGAAGAGTTAAATAAAAGAATTATCCGTAAGAAAACGGAAAGTGGTAAAGAAGTTGCAATCTCGCTTGAGAGCAGTGGAACACTCCGTTATGGTGATGTATTATATGAAGATGAAGATTCATTGATTGTAATTCGAACAAAGCTAGAAAAAGTATATGTGATTAAACCAAAAACAATGGAAGAAATGGGTAAAGCAGCTTTTGAAATAGGAAATCGTCATACACCGTGTATTATTGAAGAAGATGAAATTCTCGTTCGTTATGATCATACACTAGAAACGTTGCTTGATGATGTGGGGGTTAATTATGAACAATCAGAGAGAAGATTCAAAGAAACATTCAAGTACAAAGGACACCAGCATTAATCAGTCATACTTACATCTGATTCAAATTCATGATTCAGCTTTCCCATCTGGGAACTTTGCGCATTCATTTGGAATGGAAACATATATCCAAGAAGATGATATTCGTAATGAAGCAGACTTAAAAGTATTCTGTGAAATGTATCTTCGTCATAACTTTGCTTCTGGAGATGCAATAATCGCTAAAGAAGCTTACCGTTTAACAAAAGAACGCGACTTAGAAGGCCTTATTAAATTAGAAAATATATGTCATGCTGTAAAACTTTCTCCAGAAACAAGAGAAGGAAGCATGATGATGGGAAGACAATTTTCAAGAACAATCGAACCATTGATTGATGATGAGTTCATGTCAGTATGGCTCAAGAAATTTAGAAACAAAGAAGTCAAAAATCATTATTCTGTTGTATATGGAATATACACGGCATTAATTGATGTTAGTCCTAAGATGTCACTTGAAACATTTCTTTACTCATCAATCACAGCCCTTGTGTTAAATGCTGTTCGCGCTGTTCCAGTCGGACAGATGAGTGGAGTAAAAACAGTTCATGCTATGTTACCAATTATTGAAGAGGTAGCTGAAGATGTCATGGATTACGGGTTAGATGATCTTGATAATAATTCAATAGCTCTTGAAATCTCTTCTATGCGTCATGAGTTCTTAAATTCAAGGTTATTTATTTCATAAAAATACAGGAATTCGTCACGTTATTTTAGGAAGGTTAAACGAGAGTTAACATCATCATCCTAAATCAAAAAGGTGACAATTTTCTGTTTCATGATAAATTTAAATAAATGTAGAATGTTATAGCAATACGAATATATATAAGGAGGTAATATTAATGAGTAAAACAATACATCTCGGCATTGGTGGACCAGTAGGTACGGGTAAAACAACGCTAGTTAAAGCATTATTAGAACAAATGAAAGAAGATTATAGTATAGGTGTTATTACAAATGATATCTATACAAGAGAAGATGCTGATTATTTAATTAAAGAAAGTGTTATTGATTCTGAACGAATTATAGGTGTTGAAACAGGTGGTTGTCCACATACAGCAATTCGTGAAGATGCTTCAATGAACTTTGAAGCAATCGACGAACTAAAAAGTCGTTTTGATGATTTAGATATTGTTATCGTAGAAAGTGGTGGGGATAACTTATCAGCAACATTTAGTCCTGAATTAGTTGATGCGTTTATTTATGTAATTGATGTTTCTGCAGGTGGCGATATTCCAAGAAAAGGTGGACCAGGAGTTACGCGATCAGACTTTCTTGTCGTAAACAAAACTGACCTTGCGCCATATGTTGGTGTAGACCTTGATGAAATGATTAAAGATACAAAAGTATCAAGAAATGATAGACCGTTTGTTTTTGCAGATATAAAATCCAATAAAGGTGTTGGAGAAATTGTATCTTGGATTAAATCGGATTTATTATTAGAAGAGGTATCTGATGACTCTGCGCAAAAGTCCGTCTAATAGACCAAGTCATTATGGTCAATTGTCATTAAATTTTGAAAAACGCAGAAACAAAACAATCATCGAAAACTATTATCAATTACCACCTCTTAGAGCAAGTCGTGCACTGCATATGAATCCTAAAAATCCAGCTGAAGCTACTGTTTATATGGTAGAAACTGCAGGTGGACTAGTAGCAGGAGATCAAAATAAATTTGATATAAACCTTGCTGAAGATACAAGTGTTTGTTTAATTCCACAATCAGCAACAAAAATGTATCCATCGTTTAATGGTATGTGGAGCACACAAAATATTGATGTATCTATTGCTTCAAATGCAACACTTGCTTGGAAAACAGAAGCAGTTATTCCTTTTGAAACAGCAAAATTCAAAGGAAAAACAATTATTAACATGGCAAAAGACGCAACGTTACTCTGGGGAGAAATATTAGCTCCAGGACGTACAACGCGCGGAGAAATATTTGCATATGAAGATGTTAGAACGAACTTTCAAGTTTGGTTGGAAGATGAGTGTTTAATTTATGATGCACTTTCATTTAAACCTGAAGAAACTGATTTGGTTCAATTAGGTTTACTTGAAGAACATTTATATGTAGGTTCATTATGGTTTGTAAGTCCTAATGCCCATGAAATTGACATAAAAAAATTAAATGAAGAGCTTCAAGAAATAAAAGAAGTTCAAGTTGGTGCAGCACTTCTTGAAGAAAAGGCAGTTAATTTAAGATGGCTTGCTTCTGACCTTGTTTTATTAAAACAAGAAATGGATAAAGTTTGGGAAGTTTTATCAAACTTTATAATTGAAAAAAAATAGTATATTATGTTAGTACTCCCTAAAATTGCCAAGCCAACTTTAGAGAGTACTTTTTTATTAATTAAAATAAAAAATGTGATTAACTTTTAGTTAATCACATTTGTGTAGATTCGATTTAAATCGTCATTTAATTTTTGAGTTTGAACGATACGTGCTTCGCGTAAGTATTCTTTACCCTCAACAAAAAGCAGTAATACTGGTGCTGTAAATACAGAAAACTGCCCAGCAGCTTCAGGAACTAAACTTGCGTCAATATGTCTAGCGTTAATTTCAGGATATTGTTTCATCATTTCTTCGATTTGAGGTTGTAACCCATGACAAACACTACAATTTGGCGTTGTAAAATATAAAAAAGCAAGTTGATTTTCAGAGATAAAATTATTTACTTCTTCTAAAGATGATAAATCCTTAAATTTAGACATTGTATTCCTCCTCTAACTGTTAATTTTATTATAACTTTTTTCAGAAAATATTGCTCGTTATATGCTTATAGGGGTATGTGTAAGCAAATAAGATGACGGGGCGCGCAATATTTCGTATTGTTAAGATAATCGAATAAAAGAAAATGGAGAGTGAGTGGAGTGGAAAAAGAAAGAGGGTTACGTTATTTCCCGATCGCTTTATTTGCGAGTGTGATGGGACTTGCTGGTACAACATTTGCTGTCAAACAGTATGAAGACATGTACGGTTTAGTAAATATTGTTTCTACAATATTGTTTAGTTTAACAATCCTTATTTTTATTATTATATCAGGTATATTTTTGTACCGGTTAATTAAGTACCCAGAAGATATTAAAGAAGAATTAAATCATCCTGTAAAAACAAACTTTTTTGGAGCTATCTCGATTAGTTTTTTAATGGTTGGTTTAATATTTTATGAAGTTAATGAGACTGTTTCGTTTGTTATTTGGGCAATTGGTGCCATTATTCAATTGTTTTTAACTTTATTTTTACTAACCGATTTAATGTGGCAACAATCATTAAAAATCGAACAATTTAATCCAGTTTGGTTTATTCCGATAGTTGGTAATATAGTAGTTCCACTTGCAGGAGTATACCATGTGGGTGTGGAAATAAATATATTTTATTTCAGTTTAGGTATAATATTTAGTATTATTTATTTTACATTGTTTATGAATAGAATGTTTTTCAAAGGGCCATTACCGCCCATGTTACGCCCAACAGTGTTTATTTTACTTGCACCACCAGCAATAGGTTTTATGTCGTATGTTAAAATATTTGGAGAAGCGAATGGATTTGCATTTATCTTATATGGTTTTGCTTTTTATATAGGCTTACTATTTTTATATCAAATCAAGCATTATTTAAAAGTGCCATTTTTTGTTTCATGGTGGGCGATGCTTTTCCCAACAGCCGCTGTAACAAACGCTACATTTATGATGTATGAATTAACAGAACTTATTTATTTAAAATGGTTAATTCATTTACAAATTATAGGACTAATCGCTTTAGCACTTTACTTACTGGCTCGAACATTCGGTTTGTATCAGAATAAAAAATTATGTGTTAAAGGTTAAAAAACCTCACTTTAAAAGTGAGGTTTTTTCTTATTTTCTATCTTCAAATTCAATTTCGGTCCCGTCGTCAAAGGTTATTTCTAATTCGAATTTAGTATAATCATCAGGTAGATTAAAAACGTTTAGCGTATCTTGAATGGCTTCTTCTTTAGGTGTTTCTTGTTTAATATTTAATTTTAGAAGCATCGGCTCAAGTTTATCAAAAGCTTCCTCACCTTTAAGCTTTAAATCATTAAAATCATCTTTGATTTCTGATTCTATATTTCCATTATCTAATTCATATTCTGCTTCATATTCTTTGTTCTTGGCATAGTCTACATCTAGGTCAAAATCTGTAAAGTGCAAAGCCTCAGAATTAGAACTCTCTTTAGTTGTTTCGTCACTAGGTGTATTTTCATTTTCAACTGCAGGTTCGTCATTAGCTGGAGGTGTCGAGTCATTGTCATTACTTGAACACCCAGCTGCGCCTAATAGTAAAAAACTTGAAAACAACAATAAATTTAATTTCTTCAATAAAAAACTCCTCTCTATATTCTTTAGTATTTCCCAGAAAATGCAATATTTAAACTAATATTATAATTTTCCTGTTCGGATTAAACGCATAGAATTGAGAACAACTAAAAGTGTCGCTCCAACATCTGCGATAATTGCAATCCATAATGTAAGTAAACCAGGAATAACGAGTAATAATGCAATTAATTTAAGTCCGAGTGCAAAAGTAATATTTTGTTTAATGATTCGCACGGCTTTTCGACTTAGATTAATTGTAAAGGGTAGTTTATTTAAATCATCTGCCATCAGTGCAATGTCAGCTGTTTCAAGTGCGGCGTCTGTTCCACCGCCACCCATGGCTATTCCAACTGAAGCAGTCGCAAGTGCAGGCGCATCATTAATCCCGTCACCAACCATGGCAACACGTCCATATCTTTGTTTAAGGTCTTCAATTTCTTTTAGTTTATCTTCAGGTAATAAATCAGCTTTGACAGAACTTAAGCCAAGTTGATTAGCAATGGTTTCTCCCGTTGCTTGATTATCCCCTGTTAGCATGATTGTTTCTTTGATACCTAGTTTTTTTAACTGACTGATTACATTTTTACTTGTCGTACGTACTTGATCGGCTACAGCAATGATTCCAATGAGTTCTGTATCTGTACCGATTAGCATGACGGTGTTTCCTTTGGTTTGTAGACGAGTGATTTCTTCTGTTTGTATCGAACCACCTATTAATGTTTGAAAAAGTTTAGGGTTACCGATGTAATATGTTTTATTATTAACAAGAGCTTTAGCACCTTTACCAGTGATTGATTGGAAGTCGGTTGCTTGAAGTGCTGTTAATTTTTCTTTTTTTGTTTTACGGATAATTGCTGAAGCGATAGGGTGCTGTGAAAACATTTCAATAGCAGTAGCTATTTGTAAAATTTCAGCTTCAGTTTGATTATTTAATGAAATAACAGAAGTAACTTCTGGCGTTCCATTTGTTAATGTACCCGTTTTATCAAAAGCAATTGCATCAAGTCGACCTGTTTCTTCTAAATGAACGCCACCTTTTATGAGTACGCCGTGCTTAGCTGCATTACCTATTGCTGTAACGATTGCAACAGGGGTCGAGATAACTAAGGCACAAGGACAACCAACAACAAGTGTAGCAAGACCTAAGTAAACCCAATGTGACCAATCCCCACTAAAGAAGATAGGTGGCAATATAGCGACTAAAATAGCGATAACAATAATAGCAGGTGTATAATATTTAGCAAATTGATCGACAAATTTTTGTGCAGGCGCTTTTTCGGCTTGCGCTTCTTCAACTAAATGAATGATTTTTGCAATGGTTGTATCAGCAACCAATTTTGTAACCATGACTTCAATTGAACCTTCTTCATTTAAAGTCCCTGCAAAAACATCACTTCCTGTTGATTTATGAACAGGCATTGATTCGCCAGTAATCGCTGCTTGATTAATTGAAGTTTGTCCTTTAATCACTTTTCCGTCCATGGGAATTTTTTCGCCAGGTTTAATTACCATAACGTCAGAGACAACGATATCGTCCACGTGACGTTCAATCAGCTCTTTACCTTTTTTGATAATCGCTACATTAGGAGCAATGTCCATAAGCGAATGGATTGATTGCCTTGCTTTATTTATCGAATACTCTTCAAGTGCTTCACTTACGCCGAATAAAAAGACAACAGCAGCAGCTTCAGCCCACTGGCCAATAATCGCTGCACCGAGAATTGCAATTGTCATTAACGTTTTCATATCAAAAATAAAACGACTTAAGTTTTTGAAGCCAGTGATAAACATTTCAAATCCACCAACTAAAATAGCGGTAAGAAATAAACCAATTGTAACGGGTGAGTTAGCTCCTAAACTAAACGAAAAAGCATACCCAATAATAAGAAAGATTAAAGATAAAATCATTGTTTGATTTTGCCGAATTTTAAAGAAAGGTGTTTTTTTAAACGTATTTTTATTATTATTCTCAATTACTTTAATATTATCAAAAGCCCCAGCATTATTTAAATCTTCTTCAGTAATTTCACCGGTAACGGTTACTTTAGATGCACCAAAGTTTAACTGAACGTTTTCTACAGTAGCGATATTTCGAATGTTTTTTTCAAATTGTTTTGCACAATCTGTACACGTTAAGCCCTGGAGCCTATATTCGTGACTACTCATCTGTTTCACCTTCTTTAGCATGAATCATTGCAATATAAACAAGTTGTCTTACGTGATCATCATCAAGTGAATAGAATACGAGTTTACCTTCTCTACGCTGTTTAGCTAACTTCATTGTATATAATAAACGTAAATGATGAGACGCCGTAGCAGAACTCGAATCAATTATATGTGCAACATCGTAAACGCATAATTCTTCAGCGATTGTCAGCGCATAAGCAATTTTTAAACGTGTTGGATCAGCTAGAGCTTTAAATATTTCTTCAACGCCTGAAATATCATCGATTTTAGGTTTAATTTGATTAATTAGTGTTTCATTGTGCATAAATGTTTCAGATGTATTTTTATTAGTAGACAATCTATCACCTCATTCAAATGTTTGTTTGATTATATGTTAACTATAAAACGTATCAAAATAAAAGTCAATCAAATATACGTTTGAATGAATAAGTTCAAAATAAATTCACACATTTTTCACGATAAACAGTTACAATGAGAGAGTACAAATAAATTATGTTGGAGAGGTTACAATGAAAAAAGGTTTAATTATTATAGGCATTATTATTTTAAGTTTATTAATTATTGGATTTGGTTTTGAAAAAGAAACAAAACCCCGTGAAGATACACGATTAATTTTGGAGCACACATATAAAACATACATTGCTCCACCTTGTTTTGAAGATTCAAATGCAACAAATTACTTAGAGGATTCCGATATTGCTATGGCTAATCAATTAGGCTATGAGCCAAATGATGCATGTACAGAAGAAGCATTAAAGCCGGTAAAAGAAAAAATCATTATTAGTTATTTACATGAATTTGGCATATTAAAAACAGAATGGTCAACTTGGTAAAAATGAAAAACCCTCAACTATTTAAGTTGAGGGTTTTCGTATTTTAAACTTGCTTGAATAAATGTTTTTATTTCATCATATTTCTGTTGATGAAGCAAGTCGACAATTGTACTACCGACAATGACACCATCACATGATTCGTTCATTTTATGTGCTTGAGCAGCATTTGAAATTCCAAATCCAGCAAGAACAGGGACCTTACTTTGTTCTTTTAAATCACTTAAATATTTATACACTCTGTCTTGGTGTTCAGCACGTTTACCTGTTGTTCCTGTAACAGAAACAGCGTATAAAAATCCTTCTGATTGCTTAGCAATTTTTTCTAGACGTTCTTTTGTGCTCGTTAAAGCAGCAAGCCTAATAAAGGCAATGTCATGAGAGTTGAGTGGATTTAGTAGAAATTCCTCTTCTTCATAAGGCACATCTGGAATAATAACGCCACTCACACCTGAAGCCTTACAATCCTTCGCAAATGCTTCGATACCATAATTAAAGATTGGATTAATATAAGTCATTAAAATAATTGGCACATTTCTTTCATGAATAAAAGTTTTTAAAGTATCCAATACACCTTTTAATGTTGTTCCAGTCTCTAAAGAACGCAAACCAGCGTCTTGGATAACCGGTCCATCAGCAACTGGATCAGAAAAAGGAATACCTAACTCGATTGCAGAGACACCACATGATTCTAAAAAGCTAATTTGTTCTTTTAATGCATCAAGGCCACCATCACCTGCCATAATATAAGGGATAAATAATTTTTCATTATTAGCTAATTTGTTTTGTAAAACTGATTCAAGTTCTGTTCTACTCATTATAAATTATCTCCTTTCAAAAGCTCTCTTACTTGATTAACGTCTTTGTCTCCACGTCCGGATAGCGAAACAATAATCGATTCATCTTCTTTCATTTGTGGTGCCAGCTTCATTGCATAAGCAACTGCATGCGCACTTTCTAAGGCTGGAATAATCCCTTCAATTTGTGAAAGTAATTTAAAAGCATCAAGTGCTTCATCATCAGTAATTGAATCATAAGTTACTCGGTTTATTTCATGTAAATGACTATGTTCAGGTCCAACGCCTGGATAATCAAGTCCTGCAGAAATAGAAAATGCCTCAGTAATTTGTCCGTATGCATCTTGAAGGAGCTCTGTCATTGTTCCGTGTAAAATACCTGTTGAACCGGTAGTGACCGCAGCAGAATGTTTATGACTTGCTATGCCTAATCCACCTGCTTCGATACCGTAAATTTTAACGCCTGAATCATTTATAAATGGGTAAAATAAACCCATTGCATTACTACCACCGCCGACAGGAGCAATCAGCGCGTCAGGAAGTGAGCCTGTTTGATCTTTAAATTGCCGTTTTGCTTCTGTGCCAATAACTGACTGAAAATCACGGACAATCATTGGAAAAGGATGCGGTCCAACAACAGAACCAAGAATGTAATGTGTGTCCTCAACATGAGCAACCCAGTAGCGAAGTGCTTCGTTTACAGCGTCTTTTAATGTCTTACTACCACTTGAAACGCTTCTTACTTCAGCGCCAAGTAACTCCATTCTAAATACGTTTGGTTCTTGTCTTTTTATATCAACATCACCCATAAAAATAATACATTCTAAGTCAAGTAAGGCGCAAACTGTTGCAGTTGCGACACCGTGTTGCCCGGCGCCTGTTTCAGCAACGATTTTTTTCTTACCCATTCTTTTTGCGAGTAACGCTTGAGCAATTGCGTTATTGATTTTATGAGCACCTGTATGGTTTAAGTCTTCACGTTTAAGATAGATTTGTGCGCCACCTAGTTTTTTAGTTAAATTATCAGCTTTATAAAGGGGCGTTTCACGTCCGACATACTGCGTTAAATAATAATCGACTTCCTCTTTAAATGAAGCATCTTCCTTTGCTTCATTATAAGCTTCTTCAAGTTCAATTAAAGCAGGCATAAGTAACTCAGGTACAAAGCGTCCTCCGTATTTTCCGTATTTTCCTTCAAGATTAGGCATGTTATATGTTGTCATTATATTTTCGTCCTTTCAGTTTAGCTTGTTTTATAAATTCTGTAATTTTTAAAGCGTCTTTTTTCTTGTTACTCTCAACGCCACTTGAAACGTCTACACCAATTGGACTGACCGTTTGAATGGCTAAGTTAACATTTTTCTCATTTAAACCACCGGCTAAAAATATGTTATCAAAATTAATGGGCATTTGAGTAAGTGCGCGCCAATCAAAGGTTTTACCTGATCCACCTCGATATTTTTTACCCGGACTATCAATAATAAAGTAATCTGCCGGAAAATGGTTTAAATCAAAAACAAGTGTGTCACTAACGGTTAATGCTTTAATAACCGGTAAGGGTAGTGAGCTTGCAAATTCAGCTGTTTCATCGCCATGGAGTTGAATATAATCAAGTCCTACTTGATTTGCGATTGCTTCAATGTTTGCTTTTGTTTCGTTAACAAACACACCAACTTTTTTAAGTGAAGCGGGTAATTCTTTTGCAATTTCTTGTGCTTGAAATGGATCAATATAACGCGTGCTTGGTGCAAAAACAAATCCAATAAAATCAGCACCTTCATCTGCGACAATTAAAGCTTCCGCAAGCGTTGTAATACCACATATTTTAACAAGCATTATTTCACCTCATTTAAATCAACTTGTAAGCTTTTAATTGTTTTTGAGACGTCATCTGCTCTCATGAGTGTTTCACCAATTAGAATGCTTTTTGCGCCTGACTTCGCAATATCTTTCACATCATTTCTTGTTTCGATTCCACTCTCACTTATTAACACAACGTCTGAATCTTTGACCATGTTTTTTAATTTTTCAGTTGTCGTTAAATCAACAGTGAAAGTTTTTAAATCACGGTTATTAATACCAACTAGCTTCGGATCTAATTTAAGTACGCGAGCCATTTCTGCTTCGTTATGCACTTCAAAAAGAACTTCTAAGTTTAAAGCTAAAGCATGTTTATTTAATTTATTTAAAGTATTATCATCAAGTGCTGCGGCAATAAGTAAAATGATATTTGCTCCAGCAGAATATGCTTGATTTATTTGTACTTCATCGATAATAAAATCTTTACAAAGAATGGGTAAATCAACTGCATTTCTAACAGCAATTAAGTCATCCATTGACCCTTTAAAAAATTGGTTGTCTGTAAGAACAGAAATTGCTTGGACACCACTTGCTTCATAAAGTTTTGCTTGCTCTACAGGGTTTACATGTTCATTAATCATTCCTTTAGAAGGAGAAGCACGTTTGATTTCAGCAATGATGCCCATATGTGTTAACTGGTCTATCTTATTTTTAAAAGCTTCGATATCTTTACCTTGGTAAGCTTGGAAAGTTTGTGGTTTTAAAGTTTCAACTTCTTCTTTTTTAACGGCAATAATATCATCTAAAATTGTCATAATTAAGCTCCCACCTTATCTTTACTATAATCAATTAAACCATTTAGTTTATCAATAGCAGCGCCTGAACGAATGCTTTCGCGCGCGTCATTTATGCCGTCTATAATTGTTTCTGAGTGTCCATTTGCAAATAAGGCAAGACCGGCATTTAATAAAACAGTATCTAAGTAAGCACTTGGTTCATTGTTTAAAACTGAATAGAGAATATCAGCATTTTCTTTTGCGTCTCCACCTAAAATAGCATCGTTATCATAAGTAGGTAGTCCAACGTCTTCGGGTGTAATCGTCATTTCAGTTAATTTTCCGTTCTCTAGTAAAATCATATGATTTTCACCCGCTAAAGAAGCTTCATCCATCGAACCTGATCCGTTAATCACAACTGCGCGTTCTCTACCTAAATTTTTAAGCGTATGTGCGACAGTCTTTAGCATATCACGTCTATAAACACCAAGTAATTGTGAATGTAAATCAATCGGATTCGTTAAAGGCCCGATTAAATTAAAGACCGTTGGAAGCCCTAGTTCTGATCTTGTTTTAATAAATGTTTTTAATTTCTGGTGAATATGTGGAGCAAATAAAAAAGCAATATTGTTTGTTTTTAGTAAATGTTCGACATCATCTTTAGTAAATTCAAGCGAAATTCCAAGGTGTTCAAGTAAATCAGCACTGCCAGTCTTACTTGAGATGCTCCGGTTTCCGTGTTTTGCAATTTTTACTCCTGCTCCAGCGATCACAAAAGCAGCAGTAGTACTAATATTAAAGCTATATGATTGGTCGCCACCTGTACCACAGTTATCCATAATTTTTGGAAAGTCAATTGACTGATAATCTGAATAAGATCTAATCGTGTTAACAATACCAGTCATTTCATCTGACGTTTCACCTTTTACTTTAAGTGCGGTTAAAAATGCAGCCATTTCTGTATCAGTAATATTAGATTCAAAGCATAAACTAACAGCTTCCTCAGTTTCTTGTATGGATAAATCTTCACGGTTCATTAGTTTTTCTAAATGTTTTTTCATTATTAATCTCCTTTACTTAGTTAGTTCCATTAAGGACCTTGCTTTATGAAGCGTTTCTTCATACTCTTTTTCCGGGATAGAATCTTTTACAATACCAGCTCCAGTTTGTAAGTGAGCCACTTTATCTTTAATAACAAGAGACCGAATCGAAATAGCTAAATTAATATCATGATTGTAAGTAATATAACCAAGACCACCTGCGTAAAATCCACGTTTGGTTGTTTCAATTTCATTTATAATTTGCATGGCACGTGTTTTAGGTGCGCCAGAAACAGTTCCAGCAGGTAAGCAAGCAATTAATGCGTCAATGCTACTTTTATTATCTAGTAGTGTGCCTTGTACTTCAGAGACGATATGCATAACGTGTTGATATTTTTCAATTTGTTTATAGACAGGAACAGTAATTGAGCTTTCGCTGCAGATTGCATTTAAATCTGTTTTACTTAAATCAACTAACATTTCATGCTCAGCGACTTCTTTAGGATCTGCTAGTAGTTCTTTTGCAAGTGCCGTATCTTCAACGTTATTTTTTCCTCGTGGTCTTGTTCCAGCGATTGGATTTGTTGTTACTTGGTTATCTGTTACTTGAACGAGTGCTTCAGGTGACGCTCCAATAATTAAGTAATCTGTGAAATCAAGATAAAACATATAAGGTGAAGGATTACTCGATCTTAAGTGTCGGTAAAAAGAAAATGGGTCTTCATTAAGTTCTGACGTTAATTTTTGTGAAAGAACGATTTGAGTAGTCTCACCTGAATGAATGGACATTTTAGCACGCTCAACCTGCTCAATGAATTTTTCTTTACTTACTTGGGGAATGAAATTTAAATGAATTGCTTCAGGTTGTTCCATTGTAACTGGACGTTTTAGCTGCTCGCTTAACTCATGTAACCGATTTTCCAAATGAATATCTTCTAAGTTTTGAATATTAAGGGAAATTAAGTGAACTTTTTCATTAAAATGTTCATAAACAATAATGTTTTCATAAACCATAAAATGAATATCAGGAATATTTACCTCGTCAATTAAATCTTTTCCAATATCAGCGTATTCTCTATATGCATCGTAACCAACAAAACCAATTGCGCCACCTGAAAAGGGAAGTGGAAGTGGCGTATCAATTTTAGGAAAATGATTTTTTATATAAGTAAGTGCGTCCATATTAAACGTCGTATCTTTATTTGTTTTACAATTACGAATGATTGTTTGATTTTTATATCCGATAATTTCTTCATAAGGATTTACACCAATATATGAATATTTGCCTTTTGTTTCATGTTGGAAAGAACTTTCTAATAAAAACTTCTTTTCACCAACTAATTTATTGAAAATTGTTACAGGCGTTAATGTGTCACCATTTATTGTTGTCATTTTATAAACCGAATTTATTGTTGTCATAATTTGATTACCTCCAATTTTAGATAAAAAAAGTCCTCTACAAATGTATTTACATTTGTAGAGGACGAATAATCGTGGTGCCACCTCAAGTTTGAAACAAGTTAGTTTCATCTCTATTCAGATACAATAAATTATATCTTATCCTGGTAACGGAGGAATCCGTTTTCCTCTACTCATATTTCAAGGAAACTCTCATAAGACCATTCAAGTATAATGTTATTTGCAAGAATCTCAGCATTTCTTGCTCTCTGTAAAACAACTATTATATTTACTATCCTTATTCAACGATTTAATTAATTTTAAAAACAAAAAAATCCTACATCCATAAAAGGACGAGGAAACCGCGGTACCACCTTTGATTAGTTCAAAAAATCTGAACTCAACTTAGTTAGCAGACAAATCATCTGCTCAATCCTTAGTAACGGTGGATGAAGTCGTTCGAGCCTACTCATTGCTTTTCGGTCGAATGCTCAAAAGTCCATTCATTAATTACTCAATTACTAGTT
>JARIBO010000016.1 GCA_029257405.1 Caryophanales bacterium | reverse complement strand
TTTTTCGGCATTAGGTTCACCTGCGATAGAAACAAGGCGTCCACCTTTTTTAACAATATCATGGCTTTTTTCAAGTATTTCGCCACCCATTGTATCAACGACGATATCAGCATCTTTGACAACTTCTGCAAAGTCAGTCGTTTCGTAGTTAATGAATTCATCAACCCCGAGTTCTTTTAAGAATGCTTCATTTTTACCACTTGCTGTTGAAATAACATAGGCACCAAAGCTTTTAGCGATTTGAATAGCAAAGCTACCTACTCCACCAGACCCCGCTTGAATAAATACCTTATCGCCTGCTTTAATTTCTCCAAAATCAACAAGACACTGCCAAGCAGTTAATCCTGCAAGCGGTGTTGATGCTGCTTCTTGGAAGGTTAAGTTTTCTGGTTTTAAAGCAACTAAATTTTCATCAACAGCAACGTACTCAGCATAGGTTCCGTTTTCCATTGCTGGACGCGCAAATACTTCATCACCCACTTTAAAGTCAGAAACTTCTTCTCCTACTTCACTTACGATTCCTGCTGCGTCCCAACCTAAAATAAGGGGGAATTCAAAAGGTATCGCATCTTTCATATAGCCCGCACGTAATTTCCAGTCAATCGGGTTAATTGACGTAGCACGCATTTCAATTAGAACTTGATTTGCTTTAACAGCTGGTTTTGGAAGCTCTTTTTCGATTAATTCTTCTGCTTCACCATATTTTTCAATAACTATTGCTTTCATGTATAATTCGCTCCTTCTTCTTGCTACTCTTCCTATACCCGTTCAATCTTAAAGTATGCATGTTTTTTTACATTAAAGCGAGTAAGGTGTTTCAAACTCCTTAAATTAGGGAACATTACATGTATAGTAAGGAGGTTTTAATCATGGGAACCGTCACTGTATCTGGTGGAATGATTATTATTATCGCCTGGATTACACTCATTGAATTCGATCAATATCCTGAATCAAAACGGATGCGAATTATGAATAAAATAATAACGAGTCCAGACTACCTCATGCTTGCTGCTCTAATGCCTGTTGGAATCATCCTTAACACATACGGCTCTTTTTTGAATAATTTTTGGTTAGCTACTTCTGGTACTGCTTTAATCTTTTTACAAGGTATGATCATCGCATTTTTATTTTGGAACCGAAAACGTTGGAAAAGTATTTTGCTATTTTTTATTATTGGGCTTACCTCGCTCACTTATCTGATTACCTTTTTACTCTTAAGTTAAAACACTCTATAAATATTTATAGAGTGTTTTAATTTAACGATTTATTAATTCAAAGTGATCATGTAAGACTTTCATATATTTCATTAAAATCTTTTACCATTTCAATATCAAGTTCCGTGACACCTTTTGCACGCCAAGAAGATATTTCAAGTGTTACTTTTTTATAATCAATTGTAATCCTTGGGTGATGTTGCCGTTTTTCAGCATATTCTCCAATTTGTTTTGCAAAATTAATGCCGTCTAAATATTTATCAAATTTATATTCGCGCATAATCCACTTGGAATCACGTTGTTCCCAACCTGAAAGTTTACTGACCTCTTCTTTAAGTTCTTTTTCGCCTAACGGAATTAGTTCATAATCATCTTCTGTTTTATATTCACCTGTCATCATAATCACTCCTTACTTTGCATATACCCGTTAAACAAAATGATTAATCATTTTTTAAATTTCTAGTAAATCAAATATAAAAAGACTAGTGTAAACTCGCCATTTTACCGAGTTTACACTAGTCTCTTCTTTCCAAAACCCTCACTCACTAACTCTACTGCAGTGACTAAATCTCACGTGATCCACTTAATACTACAGTCGTTTTATGGGAGCAGTTTATCTAAGACAGTTATCACTTTATCTTGTTTCAAAGCTTACTAATTGGTATTTCGTTAAAGTGATTTGGCTTCTATAATACTTTTTCTAAACTTACTTTTAGCGACTCATAACTTTTACTGTTTTTAAATTTGTTAATGTTTTAACACCAAGACATCACTCCAATTTTGAAGAACTATAAGATTTAAACTTTTAACAATTTAAAATCTTTATCTCTTCAACACTGCGAGCTCAACTTGACTGAACACCCCGTTTTTAAATTTATATTTACTTAATATTATATGGGTTAGTTAAGTTGTTCTACTCGCAAGTGGTATTGCGGCCGCTTTTATAAGTGTATTACTAATTTTACTTAAAACTCTTGTAAATTTCCTACCTAGGATTTAAGGAAATTCACTCTTTCAAATCAACCCGTTCTTCCATCAACTAACAAATTAATGGTGCTTACATTTCAAGCAGTACCAAATTATCTTGCAATATTGGTTTACAAAACTTACTTTAAACCATATTGTTCAACAACGACTGTTCACTTAATAGAAATGCTCCCCTT
Organism: Caryophanales bacterium; assembly: GCA_029257405.1. Classification (GTDB taxonomy): domain Bacteria; phylum Bacillota; class Bacilli; order Bacillales; family Amphibacillaceae; genus Pseudogracilibacillus. The sequence goes on along the minus strand of JARIBO010000016.1, from coordinate 1,969 downwards.
TGGTACTACTTAATACATACCCGCTATTTTAAAATTCAAACATCTTTTTGCAAAGTTTTTTAAATTATTAATATCTTACTTAAACGCTTCTTCTAGTAACCTCAATTCTAATCTATTTCCTTACAAGATTACTCCAGAAAAACTACCTCTCAACACTTGTTTTTGAATTTGATTTGTACAAATAAAAGAAGCGACAATAGATTTTCTTACTTATTCCCTTTCAAAATAAATAGTATCTATATAAAAATAAGCTGGTCTTAAACCTGTTTGTTTAATTAATGACTTATCAAGTAAATCTTTTGCAGTTTTCCGAGTTGTAGCTTCAGAAAGTTTTAAATTTTTTGCTAACTCTTTAACTGTAAGGCCGTCATTGTAATCAAAGAAATTATTTTGAGCGAGAATAAACATAAAATTCATTTCATTTTCATTTTTTATTCTTTTATCACTCTTTAGTTTATTAGATGCAATTTCGATTAACTCAATTTTTTCTTTCAATTCCCCGTTCATTTCTGATAAAGTTTTATAAATAATATCTAAAAAAGTATCAATAAAATGATTCATCTCACCGCGACTCATCAAACTATTTGCCACTTCAAAACTATCCAAATAACTATTTTTCATTTTATTAGATCCTCTTGATAAAGAGAGAGATGGTATTTTCCCTAATGTTTTTGATAAAAAGATACTACTAATAAATCTTGATGTTCTTCCATTTCCATCATAAAAAGGATGAATATATCCAAAGTAATAGTGCCCAATAGCTATTTTTATAATTGTAGGAATCTCTTCGTTATTATTCATTATTTCAAGCATTTTTTTAATTTCTTCTATAATATTTTCTTCAGGAATAACTCCTCGATGTATCACTTTTTGACTCCCTGACTTTTTTAATACTTGAGTTATATCTTTTCTAAATATCTTTCCATCTGGCAATTCTTCTTTTTCAATTTCTCCTTCAGTTATTTCATCATATATTTTTCTAATATTTTCAGGATAAACGGGCAAAGATTTGTCGCCACTAATTACATTCATGTATGACACAATCATACTATTAAACCTTTTTTTATTTTTCTTTTTTAATTTTACGTTACGAACACTTTTCGCAATTTCTTTTTTTGTACTCTGAACACCTTCAAGTTCATTTGTATTATAAAGCTCTTCAATTAAACATTCCATAATAAATTGATCTTTTGCTAGCGTTGGTAAATCATTGAATATAGAATTTAATTCTCCTGATATTCTATATATCTCAGCTACTTTATTTATCATCTCATTTGTAGGAATATAAAATAACTCATATATTTCAGGTTGATTCATTGGTTTTATTTTTAAGTCAAACTTAGTAAGAGTATCTGTAGAAAGGCGTTTTTCATATAGTTCTTTAAATTTAAAGTGATCATATTGATGAAATATTTTATATAAGTATTGCATACTATCACTCCAAATGATTATTTTCATTATTATTAAACAATGTTAGTACATATAAGACTCTTATACAACAAAAACAACTGTTTTTGTTACATAGACTACATATAATATTAGGTTTATTACTTAAGTTACAACTATCTGACAATTATCTTTTAATCAAAAACACTAATGTCTTTTACTTCATCTTCTAAGTAGATATTTTCTTCTTTATTTTCATATGTTCGTTTGAGTATAGAATCATTTTCCTTGTGATAAGGCACTTTCCAAAATAAGACTAACTCATAAATAAGTTCTTCATCTGATAACTTTCAAAATACATATTAAACAACTTCTAATTTTAACTTATTTTCAGTATTAAAGTGCAACTTAATATAAATAAAAAGCAGCCACATGGCTGCTTTAATATATTTGAATTCTTCCTACCTAAAATACTCTTCTATCTCATCAAAGGCTCTACAATTATTTATACATGTAAAACTTCTTGAGTTTGAAAATGCACTTACGCGTGTAAGTGAGATGTAAAGTGCGTCAAGCATGTGTT
>JARIBO010000012.1 GCA_029257405.1 Caryophanales bacterium | reverse complement strand
TATTTTAAACTAATTATGTTAACTCAATATTTCAAAGGAGATGTTAGAATGGAAAAGAAAGAATTTCAAGCTGAATCCAAAAGATTGCTCGAACTCATGATTAATTCAATTTATTCACAAAAAGAAGTATTTTTAAGAGAATTAATTTCTAACTCGAGTGATGCGATTGATAAAGTCTATTACAAAACACTCACAGACAGTTCATTAAACTTTAATCGAAATGATTATTACATTCAAATAGAAGTAGATAAAAAAATGCGTACATTAAAAGTAATTGATACAGGAATCGGTATGACAAAAGAAGAATTGGAAGAGAATTTAGGAACAATTGCTAAAAGCGGTTCACATGCTTTTAAGTCAGCAAATGAAATGGAAGAAGAGTTCGACATTATTGGGCAATTTGGTGTTGGGTTTTATGCATCATTTATGGTTGCCGATGAAGTTGTTGTTAGAACAAAAGCGTTGGGAAGTGACACGGCTTTTGAGTGGGCATCTGATGGAGTAGAAGGTTATACAATTAAAGAAATAGATAAAGAAACTGTAGGTACAGAGATTATTTTAACAATTAAAGAAGATACAGAAGAAGATAAATATACAGAGTATCTTGATGAGTATCGCTTAAAAGAAATAATTAAAAAGTATTCCGACTTTATTCGTTATCCAATTAAAATGGAAATGACTAAAAACAAGCCAAAAGATGATGAATCAGAAGAGTTTACCGAGTATAAAGAAGAAGAAGTAGTTAATAGCATGGTTCCTATTTGGCGTAAAAACCGTTCAGAACTGACTGATGAAGATTATCTTAATTTTTATCATGAAAAGCACTATGGTTTTGACAAACCTCTTAAACATATTCATACGAGTGTTGATGGAACAATTCGTTATTCTGCAATTCTTTATATCCCAGAAACGATGCCATTTGATTTCTACTCTAAAGAATATGAAAAAGGTTTGGAGCTATACGCAAATGGTGTATTAATTATGGAAAAGAGTCCAGAATTAATTCCTGATTATTTTAGTTTTGTTAAAGGAATGGTAGATTCAGATGACTTATCACTGAATATTTCCCGGGAAATGTTACAACAAGATCGCCAAGTTCAATTAATTGCAAAAAATCTGACACGTAGAATTAAAACAGAATTAGAATCAATGATAAAAAATGACCGTGATAATTACATTAAATTTTATGAAACATTTGGTACCCAACTTAAATATGGTGTATATAGTGATTACGGAATGAATAAAGAAACATTAAAAGATTTAATCATGTTTTATTCTTCAACAGAAGAAAAATTAGTTACGTTAAAAGAATATGTTGAGCGTATGCCTGAAGAACAAAAGTATATTTATTACGCAATTGGTGAATCAAATGCTCGTATCGAAGCAATGCCACAAGCTGAACTTGTTAGTGATTCTGGTTATGAAATACTATATTTCACAGAAGATGTCGATGAGTTTGCGATTCGGATGTTAGAAAAGTATGATGATAAAGAATTCCGTTCAGTTTCAAGTAGTGATTTAGGTATTGAAATTGAAGAAGACGAAGAGGCAGAAAAAGAAGCAGTTGAAAATAAAGAACTTTTCGAAAAAATGAAAGACTTATTAGCCGATAGAGTAAAAGAAGTTAAAGCTTCAACGCGATTACGAACACATCCAGTTTGTTTTTCTGCTGACGGTGAAATTTCAATCGAAATGGAAAAAGTCTTACAACAAATGCCAGAAAATCAAGGTGTTCAAGCTGAAAAAATCTTAGAAATAAATGTGAATCACGATGTTTACCAGACCTTAAAGAAAGCATTTGAAGAAAAAGATGAAGAAAGTCTTAAGTTATATACTAATTTACTTTATAATCAAGCCTTGTTAATTGAAGGGCTACCAATCGAAGATCCTGTAGCATTTACAAATGATATATGTAAAGTGATGATTTAATAATAAAATCCACACAAAATGTTTGTGTGGATTTTTCATTTGTCTGTCAAAATATCAAAAAAACATGATATTATAAAGACACAAGTAATTTATACAAAGACCAATAGAGAAAAGAGGTCAAAACCATGATGGAATTCTTCTTAAATTATGAACTTTATTTTAAAATTTTATTAAGTGCTATTTTAGGTTTCTTTATTGGATGGGACAGAACGTCTAAAAATAAACCGGCAGGATTAAAAACATATATGTATGTGGCTGTTTCAACGACTTTAATTACAGTTATATCGATTGAAAGTGTAAAACTCTATAGTGATTTACATCCTACAGTTCGAATGGATCCAATGCGACTCGCAGCTCAAATTGTGACAGGATTAGGTTTCTTAGGTGCAGGTGTTATTTTAAAAGATGGTTTAAAGGTAAAGGGATTAACTTCAGCAGCGATGGTGTTTTTTGTCGGAGCGATAGGAATAGGTATTGGAACAGGGCTTTATGGTTTAGTTGTTTTTACAGTAATTGTTTCAACAATTTTCACGTTTATGGGAAATTATTTTAAAGACCATGATATTGTCCATCATAAAAAAAAGAAGGATGAAGGAAATGATGAAGTAACTGAAGAATAAAACGATTATTTAACGGGTAAACGAGCTCAATATTGCTGTTAAACTTGAGAAAAGCATATGAGAAGCAGATATATTGAAGAATGCCTCTAAAAGTGCTACTTTTAATATGTGAATATATTCACACATTAAATAGAGAGAGGGATTTTTAATATGTCAAACAAGATAAGTTCGTTTCATATGCCACCTATTAACTTATTTGGTTCTGGATCAATTAACGAAGCTGGAGCTAAATTAAAAGAATTAGGAGCAAATAAAACTCTTTTAGTAACAGACGAAGGCTTACACAATTTGGGGCTTTCTGAAAAGATTGCAAAAATTATTCGCGAAGCTGGAGTAGAAGTATTTATTTATCCAAAAGCTGAACCTAACCCTACAGATAAAAATGTTGAAGATGGCTTAAAAGCTTATAAAGATGAAAATTGTGATAGCATAGTAACACTAGGTGGAGGTAGTTCGCATGATGCTGGAAAAGCAATTGGTATTGTCGCATCAAATGGCGGTACAATCCATGACTACGAAGGTATAGATCAGTCAAAAAATCCAATGGTTCCATTAATTGCAATTAACACGACTGCTGGAACAGGTAGTGAATTTACTAAATTTACAATTATTACAGATGTTAAACGTAAAGTAAAAATGGCTATTATTGATAAACATGTCACGCCTAGCCTATCTATAAATGATCATGATTTAATGGTCGACAAACCAGCTGGTCTAACAGCAGCAACAGGACTTGATGCATTAACACATGCAGTTGAAGCCTATGTTTCGATTGATGCAACTCCGATTACAGATGCATTAGCTATTCAAGCAATGAAAATTATCCCTAAATACTTACCACGTGCAGTAGCTAATGGTAAAGATTTAGAAGCACGCGAACAAATGGCTTATGCTCAGTCATTAGCAGGTATGGCATTTAATAATGCTGGATTGGGTTATGTACATGCGATTGCTCACCAATTTGGTGGATTCTATAATTTACCTCACGGGGTGTGTAATGCGATTCTATTACCACACGTAACTAGATTTAATTTAATGGCAAAAATAGACCGTTATGCAGACATTGCAGGTTACCTAGGTGAAAATGTTGAAGGATTAAGCGATTATGATGCAGCTCTACTTGCGATTAGTTCAATTGAGCGACTATCAGAAATGTTAAATATTCCTTCAGGATTCAAAGAAATGGGAGCAGACGAGGCAGATATTCCTACATTAGCTGAAAACGCGATGAAAGATGTAACCTCAGCTACAAATCCGCGTAGACCTACTTTAGAAGAAGTAAAAACAATTATTAAAAATGCGATGTAATTTTTAATGAAATAATTGCAAAAATTATTGAAAGTTAAAAGTAAAAATAAATGTTTATTCAGCTATATGGCTGGAATGAATCTGGTTTGCAACTGGATTCATTCCAGCCATTTTTCACTAAATATTAAATTTGCTTAGTATATTTATTCACGAAAATATAAAATAAAAGGAATACGAGTATAATTTGTTAAATCATCCCTTTAAAGTAACTTATTTACATTAGAAAAGCAATTGTTATTTCAAAATAAAATGAAGATTATATTGATGGTATTTTTGATTAGTGGTAAGATTAGCTTTATAATATTACAAGCAAATAGTTGTTTTAATAAAGCTAAAATATATGGTTTTATGGTCATAAAAATCTTCATTTTATTAACGAGAGTTTTACAGAACAAATATTAAAAAATACAGATGTACCTTTTTATCTAACCCCCAAATCCATGCGGGTAAGAGAATCATAAAGGTGGTGATGAATAAAACTTTAGATTGAAAGCGCTTAATTTCTAGGCGTCATTTAAACAAGGAGAGGTGATGTAATTGACAAGGTATGAATACGGTGGCGATGAATTTATTTTCGTGGAGTTGTCTGAATCCATGGATATGGAAACGAATTTTAAAGCAATTGCGATCACGCAAAAGTTAAGAGAAGAAAATATTCCAGGAATACTAGATATTTGTCCATCAAACGCTTCTTATCTCATTCGATTGGACCCTGATCTAGTAAGTCATAAAGAATTAATTGCAAAATTAAAACATTTTGAGGAAACCGTAAATTTAGATGATTTAGAAGTTTCTTCTCGAATAGTAGATGTTCCTATTTTATTTGATGATCCATGGACTCATGAAACATTAATGCGTTTTCGTGAAAGACATCAAGATCCAAATTCAACCGACTTAGAATATGCTGCCAGAATTAATAACTTTGAGTCGAAAGAAGCGTTTATTAAAGCAATGACAGATGCGCCTTATCTTGTAACGATGATTGGTTTTGTTCCTGGCCTTCCTTGGTGTTATCAGCTTGTGCCTCAAGACGAGCAAATTGAAGTGCCAAAATATGTACGTCCGAGAACATTTACGCCTGAACGGGCATTTGGTTTTGGTGGAGCATTTTCAGTTATTTACCCTGTACAAGGTGCAGGAGGCTACCAATTGTTTGGCATTGCAGCTGCACCAATATTTGAAAAAGAACAACGAAATTATGATTTTAAAAATGAAATAACTTATCCTAAACAAGGAGATTTATTCCGTTTTCGCTCAATAACGATGGATGAATATGAAAGCATTCGAAAAGAAGTTGAGGCAGGTACATTTCGTTATCAGATGAAAGAATTTAGTTTCAAACCAAAAGAAGTATTGGAAGATCCAAAGAAATTCGCAGATGATGTGTTAAGGAGGTTATATACATGATAAAGGTCATTCAACCTGGGATTGAAACGACAGTTCAAGATATCGGAAGAATAGGACATTACGAAATGGGGATGCCACCATCTGGAGCGATGGATAAATACTCTTTTCATGTAGCAAATTATATAGTCGGAAATGAAGAAAATGCAGCTGTATTGGAAGCTACATATATGGGACCAGAATTAAAGTTTGAAGAAGATGCAGTCATAGCAATTACAGGTGGAGAAATACCTCCAAAAATAAATGGAGAAAAAGTAGGTACATGGGAAGCTATTGCAGTCAAAGCTGGAGACACATTATCTTTCGACTTTGTTAAAATGGGCGCTAGAATATACATAGCTATCGCAGGCGGTATTGATGTACCCATTCTTATAGAATCACGTTCTACCTATACTTTATGTGCAATAGGTGGTTTTGAAGGGCGTGCTTTAAAAGCAGGAGATGTCTTAAAAATAGGTCAACAGAAAGAAAAAGAAGCAGAAATAGGAAAACGAGTCGAAGAAAATTTCATACCTAAATATGGAAAGATGCACGAAATTCGAATTGTTATGGGATTATGCAGCTATCGTTTGACAGAAGCAAGTAAAAGGAAATTTCTAGAGATAGATTGGTTGGTTACGCCAGAAGCAAATCGCGTTGGTTATCGATTCAAGGGTGAAAGATTGGATTTTGTTGAAAGAGAGCAACCATTCGGTGCAGGAAGTAATCCGTCTAACGTGGTCGATTTAGGTTATCCAATTGGTTCAATCCAAGTACCAGATGGTGTAGAACCAATTGCCTTATTAAATGACGCTGTAACTGGTGGAGGTTACGCTACAATTGCAACAATTATTAGCTCGGATTTAAATAAAATGGCTCAAGTAAAAACTGGAGAAAAAGTTCGTTTTGTTGCAGTTGATATTGATGAAGCGTTACGCATACGGAAAGAAACAAAAGATAGATTACAAGAAATCAAACAAAAATTTGCATAAAAATTAGAGGAGGAAATGTCAATGAGTCATGAAGCAAAAGTAATTTCACCAATTCCTGGAGTTTTTTATCGAAAGCCATCTCCAGATAAAGAAGTATATGTAAATGAAGGTGATAGTGTCAAAGCAGGTGATACGATTGCACTTGTAGAAGTGATGAAAAGTTTCAACGAAATCAAAACAGAAATTTCTGGTACAGTTGGGAAGTTTTTAATTCTAGATGAAGACATGATTGAAGCAGGCCAAGAAATTGCAACTATTATTGAAGAGTAAATTATAACCAATGTAAGTACTAAGTTTTATTAAGGTGGAATATAATATGGGATTATTTAAAAAAATACTAATTGCCAATCGAGGCGAAATTGCACGAAGAATTATCAGAACAAGTCATTCATTAGGAATTGATACAGTCGCTATTTATTCTGAGGCAGACAAAGAATCACTTTTTGTAAAAGATGCAACTGAAAGTGTTTTTATTGGTGAGGCGCAAGCAAAGAAAAGTTATTTGAATATTGAAAAAGTTATTCAAGCTGCAAAGGATACAGAAGCAGATGCGATTCATCCGGGATACGGATTTTTAGCTGAAAACCCAAAATTTGTAAAGCGTTGCGAGGAAGAAAATATTACTTTTATCGGGCCTTCTGCAAAAGTGATGGAAATAATGGGAGACAAACTCACAGCACGTGCATCTATGCATAGGGTAGGTGTCCCTGTTGTACCAGGTTCTGAAAAAAGTTTAGAAACAATAGATGATGCGATAAACGTAGCTAATAAAGTCGGTTATCCAATCATGCTAAAAGCAAGTGCTGGTGGTGGTGGGATAGGTATGAAACTTTTAAATAATGAAGCAGAACTAGAAGAAGCTTTTAATGCTATTAAACAACAAGCAGAAAATTTCTTTGGAGATGGCACTGTTTTTATTGAGAAGTTTATTACAAATCCACATCATATTGAAGTGCAAGTAGCGGCAGATAATCATGGCAACACAGTCCATTTATTTGAAAGAGAGTGCTCTGTACAACGCCGTCATCAAAAGGTTATTGAAGAAGCACCATCACCTTTTATAGATGATGCAACACGAAAAAAATTATTTGAAATAGCTGTACAAGGAGTAAAAAGCATTCACTATAGCAATTTAGGAACAGTTGAATTTATTTTTGATGGAGAAGGAAACTTTTACTTTTTAGAAATGAACACAAGGTTGCAAGTAGAGCATCCAGTAACTGAAAAAATTACAGGGTTAGATTTAGTTGAATGGCAAATAAAAATTGCAGCTGGAGAAAATCTTCCGCAAAGACAAGAAGAAATTACTCTAAATGGTCATGCTATTGAATGTCGTGTCTGTGCTGAAGATCCCAATACCTTCTTCCCTTCACCTGGTACTATTACTGACTTTGAAATAGCAGAAGATTTAGCGCGTTATGATTTTGGTGTAGAAGGGGGATCGGTTGTATCGCCTTATTACGATTCTATGATAGGGAAAATAATTACACATGGTGAAAGCCGTGAGATAGCTATTTCAAGAATGGAAAAAGCAATAAAAGCAACAAAAATTAAAGGCGTAAAGACAAATTTACCATTGCAATATTCGATAATGAAAGATGATATTTTCCAATCTGGTATATATACTACAAACTTTTTAACCGAACGAAAAGAAGTTAAATTTGAAGAATCTTAGAATTAAAAGAAAGGATGGCTTAAAGGTATGTATAAAATAGATCTTAATTGTGATATGGGTGAAAGTTTTGGTTCGTATGTCCAAGGAAATGACGAAGAAATGATGAAATATATTACATCAGCAAACATCGCTTGTGGCTATCATGCCGGGGATCCTCATGTTATGCGCCAGACAGTTAAACTCGCTAAAAAATATGATGTAGCTATTGGTGCACATCCTGGTTATCCTGATTTAATGGGATTTGGTCGACGAGAAATTAATTGTACATCAGAAGAAATTCAAGATTATATATTATATCAAATGGGTGCTTTACGTGAATTTGCTCGTGCTTACGATATGCGGATAAATCATTGTAAACCTCATGGGGCATTGTATATGCGTGCAATGGAAGATGAGAAAGTAGCAAGAGCAATTTTGGAAGCGCTTCACAAGATTGACTCTGAAATGATTGTTTTTGCAGTGAACAACTCAGCGATGCTACATGAAGCAATAAGGATGGGTGTGCCTGTTGCAAAAGAAGGTTATTCAGATAGAGAACATCGTGAGGATGGAAATTTAATTTTAACTAGGAAAAGTACGACAATTACTGATTACGAAGCTATGGCAAATCGTGTTGTTCGTATGGTTAAAGACAAAAAAGTAATAACTTTTGACGAAAAAGATGCAGATATTGATGTGCAAACGATTTGTATACACGGTGATACTTCAGGAGCACCAGAGCTAGCCCAAGCTATCGTGAAAGCATTGAAAAAAGCAGACGTTGAAATTGTAAATACAAAAAGTATACTCGCTTAATTTTTTAGAAAATTAAATTAAAAGAGGTGAAAAATTTGGAAATTAATTATGCTTATAAGTTCAAGGGTTTATCATCTAAGGAATTGTGGGATGTCATTCAAGACCCAGATGTCTTAAAGGAAGTCTTACCTGGTTGCAAAAAATTCGAAAAAGTAGGTGATGAACAATATGAAGCGATAATGGGTATAAACATGGGCCCAATTAAGGGTGAATTCACTGCAGATGTTGAACAAGTTGATAAAAATGAACCTGAAAGTTACCGTCTGCTTGTTAAAGCAAAAGGGAAGCCAGGAGAAATTAATGCAGATGCAAAAATGACCTTTATCGGTGATGATGAAGGAACCGAATTAACTTGTGTCGCAGCAATTGAAGTGACAGGTTTGATGGCAACAATTGGTCAACGTATGGTTGGTGGAGTTGCAAAAACAATTCTAAAGCGATTTATGAAAGATATCGAAAAAGAAGCAAAAAATGCATAAGGTTTTAAAAGTGTTTATTCTTTTTATAACATAAAATACTTTGGAGGTGTGAAAATGTCAAATAATTTAGTAGAAGTCACCGTCACAATTAATGGGGAGAGGCGAAGTGCAACAGTAGAACCTCGCACTCTTTTGATTCATTTTATTCGTGATTATTTAGGTATAACAGGTTCACATATAGGTTGTGACACGAGTCAATGTGGAAATTGCAGCCTTTTAGTTAATGGCCGAGCAGCAAAATCTTGTACATTATTAGCAGTTCATGTTGATGGAGCTGAAATTATCACTGTAGAAGGAATAGGTAAGGTAGACAACTTGCATCCGATTCAGCAAGGATTCTGGGAAGAGCATGGGTTACAGTGTGGCTATTGTACACCTGGGGCAATGATGGCGAGTATAGAACTTCTTCATCAAAATCCAAACCCAACAGATAAAGAAATACGAGAAGGTTTAGATGGTCTTATTTGTCGCTGTACAGGTTATGAGTTTATCGTCAATGCTGTTAGACGAGCTTCAGAGATTATGGCTGATCAAAATTCATCGAAAGAGGAGGTTTAATCGATGGAAAAACTAGTAGGTCAAAGATTAAAACGAAAAGAAGATCCTAAATTAATTACGGGGAACGGAACTTATGTTGATGATATTAAGTTACAGGGTATGCTACACGCTTCGGTACTCCGTAGTCCACATCCACATGCAAAAATTGTTTCTATTGATACTACAAAAGCAGAAGATTTAGAAGGTGTCGTGAAAATCTATACAGGTAAGGATTTGGAAGGGAAAATTAATCCTGTACCATCGTCATGGTTAGTGCCGGGAGCAAACCTCATAGAAACAAAGCAGTATCCACTTGCTATAGGAACTGTGCGCTATGTTGGTGATGGTGTTGCATTTATCGTGGCAAAAGATCGCTATATTGCACGAGATGCCTTAAATCTAATTGATGTGGAATATGAAACTTTACCTTCTATTGCTAATCAAAAAGACGCAAGAAAAGAAGACGCACCTCAAATATTCGAAGAAGTTAAAAACAATGTAGCTTTCACTTATATAGCTGGTGAAGTATTAGATGATGATATTGAAAAAGAAGAAGTTGTTGTCCGTGAAAGTTATAATTCTCAGCGTGTTGCGCCAAGTCCAATGGAAACACGTAATTCATTAGGTTATTTTAATCCTGGTGATGGCGAATTGAAATTATATGTAGGGTCACAGAACCCACATATACATCGAATGGTATTATCAGAAGTATTGGATTTTCCAGAACATAAATTACAAGTGATTGTACCTGATATGGGTGGTGGTTTTGGAGGGAAAATTGGCGTTTATCCAGACGAAGCATTAGTAGCGTATGCAACAATGGATTTAGAAACACCTGTTAAATGGGTAGAGGAACGAAACGAACATTTCCAATCTGCCAATGGTGGTAGAGATATGATGGTTGATGTCGAACTAGCGGGAACTAAAGATGGTTATATGAAAGCTTTACGTGTTGTAAATCATGCGAATGTAGGAGCTTATTTAGCTACTTTTGGTCCGGGGAATCCCACAATTGACTTTGGTTTAATGATGTCAGGTTCTTACAAAATTCCAAAAGCGCAAGTAACGACTTATGGTATGTACACAAATACAATGTCTGTCGACTCATATCGTGGTGCAGGAAAGCCTGAAAGTACTTATATGTTAGAGCGTGCAGTCGATGAATATGCTCGTCAAATAGGAATGGATCCCGTCGAAGTACGTCGTAAAAACTTCCCAGATAAAGACGAGTTTCCATTCACCAACGCACAAGGGTTAGTTTATGATAGTGGAGATTATCAAAAGCCTCTAGACGTTGCTTTAGAAACTGCTGATTATGAAGCATTAAGAAAAGAACAAGCAAAACTTCGAAAAGAAGGAAGGTATATTGGTATAGGGCTTGCTTCGTATGTTGAGTTATCAGGATTTGGTCCATCTGCAGTTGCAGGGGCTATCGGATTCCAAGGAGGTATATGGGAGAATTCTACAGTTCGTGTACATCCAGGAGGCACCGTTACTGTATTTACAGGAACTTCTCCTCATGGACAAGGGCACGATACAACATTTACTCAGATTGTTGCAGATAAACTAGGTATACCTTATGAAGACATAAATTTTGTGTTCAATGATACCAAATCTGTATCAATGGGTTGGGGAACTTATGGTTCTCGTTCGCTCCCCGTTGGTGGAACAGCTATTGCAATGGCTTGTGATAAAGTCATTGATAAAGCGATGAAAGTCGCAGTTCACTTATTAGAAGCAGATGCAGATGATGTTGCGTTTGAGAAAGGTATTTTTTATACAAAAGGAAATCCAGAAAACAAAAAAACATTCCAAGAAATAGCTAAAGCAGCAAACTTTGCTTGGAGTATGCCAGAAGGTATAGAGCCGGGGTTAGAAGAAAAAATGTTTTATGATCCAGAAAATTTCACATATCCATTTGGAACGCATCTAGTTGTGGTAGAAGTAGATGTTGAAACCGGTGAAATTGAAATCTTACGCTTTATTGCGGTAACTGATGCTGGGGAACTTATCAATCCACTTGTTGTAGAAGGTCAAGTTTTAGGAGCGATTGCTCAAGGTGTAGGTCAGGCTCTATGGGAAGAAATTCAATATAATTCTAAAGGGCAATTATTATCAGGTTCATTTATGGATTATACAATGCCAAAAGCACGCTTTTTCCCGAAAATTGAAATGAAATTTACGCATACAGCTTCTCCAGTCAATCAATTAAAGGCTAAAGGTGTTGCAGAATCTGGTACAACAGGTTCAATTGCTTCAACAGTGAATGCTGTTATTGACGCTTTGACACCTTTTGATGTAAGCAATATTGAAACGCCATTGACACCTGAAAGAGTGTGGAGAGCTATTCAGAAGGGAGCGAAAAACTAATGATCCCAGCTAAATTTAATTATGTTCGTGCAGAATCTGTAGAAGAAGCAATTTCATTACTCGCTAAAAGTGATGGAGAAGGAAGTATTCTTGCAGGAGGCCATAGCTTACTTCCACTGTTGAAATTTAGAATAACGGAGCCAGGTATATTGATAGATATCTCACGTATTCCTGGTTTAAAAGGGGTAAGAAAAGAAGAAAATCGTCTTATTATTGGTGCTCTAACTACTCATTATGATGTTTCTACAAATGAACTAGTAAAAGAACATTTACCTTCACTTGCTAAAGCAGCAAGTGTCATAGGAGATTTACAAATACGCAATCACGGAACGATTGGTGGAAACATTGCACATGCTGATCCTGTTGCTGATTACCCAGCAGTGGCTCATGCATTAGGCGCTGAACTTGTCGTTCATAATAGTGATGGCGAAGAGATTACGCCAATTGATGAACTCGTTATCGGTCCTTTAATTACAATGCTTTCAGAAGATAGCATAATTACTGAAATTAGTATTGAAATTCCACCAACACAAGCTAAGCAAACATATTTAAAGTTTTTCCATCCAGCAACTGATTATCCTGTCGTTGGTGTTACAGCTATAGCAGGTGTGAATGAAGAAGGCGTTGTTGATTATGTACGCGTAGGTGTTACAGGATCAAGTGATGTAGCTTACCGAGCATTTGAAGTGGAAAATGTTTTAATGGATAAAAAACCTACTTTACAGAACATTAAAGAAGCTGCACAAGCAGCTGCAGAAGATGGCGATATGGGAGAAGATTTGTTTGCTTCTGAAGAATATCGTGAACATTTAACAAAAGTATATGTTGAAAGAGCTTTAAAAGAAGTTCTTATCGATTAAGTATTATAAAAAATGTAGGAATTCATGCTAAATGAATTCCTTATTCTTTTCAATAAATAAATAGATAGATAGGAGGAAAGACGTTGTCTGATAATTTAGCAGTATATCAAGCAATACAAGAAGCAAAAACATCTAAGAAGAAGGCAGCGATTGCAACTGTCGTAAAGGTTTTTGGCTCAAGTTATCGTAAAGAAGGAGCAAAAATGTTTGTTGATGAAACAAGTTTTCAAGTAGGACTCATTTCTGGAGGCTGTTTAGAATCAGACGTTGCAGAAGTGGCAAAAGATGTCATGATAAGTGGAAAACCGACAATGAAATTTTATGATATGAGCGAAGATCTTGTTTGGGGACTTGGCTTGGGTTGTCCTGGAAAAGTTCAAGTGTATATTGAACCGATTAATTTCTGATAGGAAGGTGGTTTAGTAAGATGAAAATGGATTATATATATGAGTTTTGGTTAGAAAATATTAAAGAAGAAAAGCTATGTGGCTTAGCAACAGTATTACAGGGTGAAGATACAGAAAATTATGAACCTGCACGTGTTTTTTTAGATACAGAAGGTTATATGAAAAGCTCATTAACGAATCTATTAATTGAAATGAAAATTATAGAAGAATTATCAGCTAAATTAAAAGAAAAAAATCCTACTTCAGAAACAATAGACCTAACTTTAAGTGAAGGCAGTAATGTATCCATTTTTTTAGATGTTTATACACCGCCCGTTTCAATAGTGATTTTTGGAGCTGGTCACGATGCAATCCCAGTTGCAAAGCAAAGTGTAGACTTAGGATATCGGACAATTGTTATCGATGCGCGAGAATCATTTAATTCAGTCAGTAATTTTCCACAAACTGAAAGAATCATATCGCATCCTCCACAATTTAGAGAGTCTGTAAGCATTACAAATCAATCTTATCTTATCGTGATGAATCATCATATCGAAAAAGATCGAGAAACTCTTGCCTTTGCACTTAGCTCTAGTGCGGCTTATGTAGGAGTACTTGGTCCAAAATCACGTAGAGATCGAATGATTGCATCTTTAAAAGAAGAAGGCATTGAATTTACAACTGAGCAATTAAATAAAATGTATAATCCAATAGGTCTTGATATAGGCGCTGAATCACCTGAAGAAATCGCAATTAGTATTATTGCAGAAATTATTGCTGTTCAAAAAAGCCATGACGGTGGATTTTTGCATAATAAAGAAAAAATTCATAAATCTAAGAAAGAATATGAAATAAGTTAATGGCGATAAATAAAAAAAAGATAACTTCTTGTGCAATTATATTGGCAGCAGGAACTTCAACACGAATGGGACAGACCAAGCAATTATTATCAATAGATGGACAAACAATTTTAGGTAAAATTATTACAGATATATTATCTCATCCATTTGATAAAGTTTATACAGTTATAGGTCATGAAGCAGCTCAAATTCAAGAGGAAATAATGATTGATGACAGCCGATTTGAATGGCTTTATAATTCAGAATACCAAAAAGGCCAAAGTACTTCTTTAAAAATTGCTTTAAGAAAAGCATTATTAGAGTTTTCACATGTGTTTATCTTTCTGGGGGACCTTCCCTTAATCAAAAAAGAAACAATTGTAATGCTCTTAGAAACTAGTTTAAAATCAGTAAATCATTACAGTACCACTTTTCTTGTACGGCCAATGTATAAAGGTATTGTCGGTCATCCTGTTTTTTTAGGAAACATGACTCCAATTTTAACGAAAAAAATCCAAGGTGATCAAGGAATTAAATCCATTCGAGATGAAATTGCCGACAAAATTATTCTACCAGTAGAAGATGTTGGTGTTATCTTTGATATTGACACACCAAATAGTTATAAAAGATTAAAAAAACATTTTTAATCTTTTATGTAAGGGGATATGGCGTAATATATTAATTTACTGAAGATAATGAATTCTAAAAATTAAATACAAACACATCTGTGTAGCTATTATCGATAGTATGTAGGATAAAATAGTAAAAGGGGGTTACGACTTGTCTATGATAACAGATAAATTTGGTCGACCACTACAGGATTTAAGAATCTCAGTAACAGATCGGTGTAATTTCAGGTGTACTTATTGTATGCCAAAAGAAATATTTGGTAAAGACCACGTATTT
>JARIBO010000045.1 GCA_029257405.1 Caryophanales bacterium | reverse complement strand
GTCTAAATCTAAAATTATAATTTTACGATTGTTTTCTTGTTTAATTAGTTTGCTATTCTCAAAACTTTTTAATTGCCTACTTAGAGTTTCTGGAGTGGTACCTAAGTATGAAGCTAAATCTTTCCTTGCCATAGGAAGATAAATGGTTTGCTCTTTTTTATTAGCATCATTTTCATCAATTAATTCACTTAAGAAAACAGCAATTCTTGTGTCAGTATCTTCTGTTGCAAAACTTGTTGTTTGTCTTTCTGATGTTTCTAATCGGTTAGAGAATTCAGTCAGTACTTTTAAAGAAATAGAAGGATACTTTAAAAGTAATTCCTGGAAATCACCTCTTTGAATCATACAAATAGAAGAAGGTTCAATAGCTTCTGCATAGGCATCTTGCTCAGCCGTTGTATCTTGGAACAAAGCAAGTTCCCCAGTAAAGTCACCTGGATTTAAAATTCGAACAAGTTGTTCTTTTCCTGTTTCTGATAAACGATAAATTTTTATTTTACCACTATTTACAATATATAGTGCGTCAGAAATATCTTCAGCACGGTAGACTAATTCATTTTTTTTAAATGAAAGATTTTGAACAACTTGCATAACTTCATTCATTTGTTCTGCTTGTAAATGATTAAAAATAGGAACTAACGAAACACACCCTTGATGTGAGCAATCTAATGGATCATTCATGGGTATTCCTCACTTTCTGTTTAAATATATAGTTATCTTAATTCTATCACAAATAATCTAACAGTAATTTCTTTAATATATTGAAAATAAATAACATATTTACTTTTTCTTTTTGTGCTGGTATATTTATGACTAGTAATCGCTTACAATATTAAGTCCTATTTCTTACTAAAAGAAGATTATTAATAGGAGACAAGCAGAAGGTGAAAAAAGGCGTTTATATTTTCAACGCTAGCTATGATGGTTGCTTTTACCGTTTGGAGATACTCTCTTCAAAGGTATAGAAAATTAAATTACAATTTAATTGTCGATTTGTTTATACATTGAGATTATTATTCGTAATATTTCTAGATTTTATGCACAAGAAAAACAAGAGTACGCATTAGATATTGTCAGTATAGGAAATATTGGAACAGCTGTTGTTGGATTTATTATTTTAGTGACACCCAAAGTAGCACCTAGTTACTTCGGGGTCTTTAGCATTTGACTACATTTAATCAATAGATGCGTTTTTTTGTATTTGGATCAAAGAAAGATAATTTACTTGTATCTAGCGAAAAATTAACTGTATCGCCGCTATTAAAATTTTGACGTGAGTTAACTCGAGCAGTAAATTTTTGTTCATTTAAATTAGAATATAAATAAGATTCTGCACCCATTAATTCAAAAACGTCAATGGTTGCTGAAAATGAAATGTTTTTTTCTGGTTCAACAAAAATGTTTTCAGGCCGAATACCTAAAATAATCGATTGATTAATATAACCTTTTTTATCTAACGTTGAAATAACTTCTTCAGGTATACTTAAAAACTTTTTACCGATTAAGAATCCGTCATTTTTTAAAGTGCCTTGAAAAAAATTCATAGGTGGTGAGCCGATAAATCCACCAACAAACATATTTTCAGGATAATCATACACTTCTTTTGGAGATCCAATTTGCTGAATGATCCCGTCTTTTAAAACAACAAGCCTTGTTGCCATTGTCATTGCTTCAGTCTGATCATGCGTCACGTAAATCGTTGTTGTTTGCATTCGTTCGTGTATTTTCTTTATTTCACTCCGCATTTGCATCCTTAGTTTTGCATCTAAATTCGAAAGAGGTTCATCCATTAAGAATACATTAGGGTTACGCACAATAGCACGGCCTAGTGCAACTCGTTGACGCTGTCCGCCTGAAAGTTCTTTAGGTTTGCGATTTAAAAACTTTTTTAACCCAAGAACTTCTGCTGCATCATGGACCCGATTTTTAATTACTTCTTTTTTAAATTTACGGATTTTTAGTCCAAAAGCTATATTATCATAGACATTCATATGCGGATATAAAGCGTAATTTTGAAATGCCATTGCCACATCTCGGTCTTTTGGTGGAATTTCATTCATTTTTTTATCGTCTATATATAAATCACCACTCGTAATATCTTCTAAACCTGCAACCATTCTTAAGATTGTTGATTTACCACATCCTGATGGACCAACAAGTACAATAAATTCTTTGTCGTAAATTTGCAGATTAAAATCTTCTATTGCTAAAATATCATTTGCATATATTTTATTTATATTTTCCATTTTTAATTTAACCATCAAGATAATCTCCTTTGAATTAATAATTCATATATTTAGTATAGCTTAATTTAATTTATATAAATAGTGACTTTTTGTTGAACTGAATGAACTATCGGTTTTTGAAGGAAGAATATTTTTTAACTCCATTTAACTTAATAAAATTAAAAGTTTAATAAAATTAAATAAATTGACACATAGTATTGATTAAGTTGACACAATTAGTTTATTCAATCATTAATTTGTAATATTTATCACAGCTATTTAAAATAAATATCGTTTATAATAGGGTAAGTAAACTTTAGAAATCTTCTCTCTTTTTCTAAAAGACAATTTGAATATTGATAGCCAATTTAATTTTTTAAATGAGGTAATCCACTTGCTCAACACTGAACAAGCAAATTAAAGTTAAATAATAATAAGCTAAAAAACTGTGACAGGCATTGTTTAGTAATCTTATTATTTTAAAAGTAAATTATTAAAATATATAAGAAATGAGTAAATCATATTTTTTATAAAAAAGCAATTTGTAATTAAAATATAAATGACTTTTTACTAAATTACAGCTAAATAATGAGTTGTCTATGTTCATAAACCTTAGTCGCTTTGACATCATTAAGTGCTTAATATAATATGCTTAGTAGAATCGAACTACAATAATAAAATAATAAGAGGAGGGTTTCCCTTGTCTATGATAACAGATAAATTTGGTCGACCACTACAGGATTTAAGAATCTCAGTAACAGATCGGTGTAATTTCAGGTGTACTTATTGTATGCCAAAAGAAATATTTGGTAAAGACCACGTATTT
>JARIBO010000011.1 GCA_029257405.1 Caryophanales bacterium | reverse complement strand
AACGAAGCCTACTTAAGAGATGTTGATAATGCACGTACAGATGTAGTTATTAATGATTACTATTTAACGAAGTTCGGGGTTGGCGCTTTTCCAGACTTTGATATTCATTTACATCCCACATTAAAATTTCATCCAACCGAACAAGCTGTTATTTTACCTAAAGAAGCTGACCTTTTAAAAGAAAAAATAAATGAAGCTTTAGCTGAAATGCGTGAAGATGGTACTTTATCAGAACTTGCTACTGAGTTTTATGAAGAAGATGCATCAGTTAAGCCTGAAGGCGATATTGAAGTGATTGAAGACTTAGATCTGTAAGGAGATACCGTCATGGATTTTAACGGATTTAATTTTGGTGGATTATTTGATATCGAGTTAGCAATTGAAAGCTTACCTTTTGTATTAAGTGGCTTACCGATGACCCTACTTATCGCATTTGTTGGAATGGGGATTGGACTTGTCTTAGGCTTACTTCTTGCGCTTGCAAGAAGCTCAAAAAATATATTTCTACGACTTCCTGCCCGAATCTATATTTCATTTATGCGGGGTACACCAATGCTTGTGTTTCTTTTTATTTTGTATTTCGGATTACCGATTATTGGGATTAAACTAACTGCACTCGTTGCTGCTTCACTTGGGTTTGGTTTAAATAGTGCAGCCTATATTGCAGAAATTGATCGTTCTGCCTTAAATAGTGTCAGCCGCGGACAATGGGAATCAGCAAAAGCTTTAAATCTCGGATACTGGACAACGCTAAGGAAAATCATTTTACCGCAAGCAACCCGAATCGCAATTCCCCCACTTACAAATGTGTTTATGGATATTGTAAAAGCAACATCGCTTGCTGCAGTAATCACTGTTCCTGAATTATTTCAAAAAACACAAATTGTTGCTGGGCGGACATTTGATGCGATGACAATGTATGTTTTAGTCGCATTAATTTATTGGCCGATTTGTATCGTGATTTCATTTTTCCAAGAGCGATTGGAAAAACGGTTCAGTAAATTTTTATAGTAAATACTTATGCGTCTTATTAACTTAATAAGACGTATTTTTTTGCTATAATTAAAATAATGGAGGTTATTAAAATGAAGCTAAATAAATTTCTAAACGACAAAGCAAAAGAACTCGAACCTAAAACAATTGAAACAAGAGCTTATTTATATGCCCACCCTGAACTAAGTAGTGAAGAATTTGAAACGTCAAAATACTTAAAAAATCGCGTCACAGAAATGGGATTAACAATTGAAGAAGTTCCAGAAAGTACTGGTTTTACAGCTCTTCTAGACACTAATAGACCTGGAAAAACATTAGGTATCCGCACAGATATTGACGCTTTACCAATTGAAGAAGACGCTCATAACCTTGCAGGTAAAAGAAAATACAAATCTAAAAATCCTGGTGTCATGCATGCGTGTGGACATGATGGTCATATGGCGATTGTTCTAACAGTGATAAAGATGCTAAAAGAAATTGAAGATGAGTTATCGGGTAAAATTTACTTTATCTTTGAAGACGCTGAAGAAATTGGTGCAGGCATTGAGCCGATGATTAAGCATTTAGAAAATAGAGGAATTGAAGCGATTTACGGAAATCACCTTGCTGCATTTTTAGATAGTGGAAAAATTAGCGTTGATTCAGGGCCTGTTATGGCAGGTGCTATTTCAGTTGATTTCACTATTCATGGTAAAAGTGGCCACGGCTCACGACCTGACTTAGCTATTAATCCTGTTTTTGCTTCGGCACAAATTCTCTCAGCTCTTTCAAGCGCGTGGGCAAACAGAATTGATGTGACTAAAACCGTGACGCTCGGACTCACACAAATCCACGGGGGTTCTGCGAATAATATTATTCCCGATCACGTTAAAATCGGCGGATCATTACGCTTTTTCGATGTAGAGGAAGGTCAAAAAGCACTCGAACTGATGAAAAATGTCATTCAATTAACCGCACAAGCACACGCATGTACTGTTGAATTTGATCCAACATTTGATCTTGTCGCCGCACCTGTAGTAAATGATGATGATTTATCGCTTATCGCACAAAATGGGATAAGTGAATTAATCCCTCATGGCTTAGTGCATGACATCACGTGGTTTGCTTCTGAATCTTTCAATCAGTATGCTAAAATTGCACCGTCAGTTTTTGCTTTTGTAGGTATGCGAAATGAAGCATATGGAAGCGGCGCAGAGCATCATAATAATAAATTTGATGTTGATGATAATGCACTCAGATACGGCGTCTTAGCGACTGCTAAATTTGCAGTTGATTATTTAACAAAATAAAACAAACGACTAATTTTTAGTCGTTTGTTTTTATATAACGATTAAATGACCAAACAAAGAGATTAATGAAAGACTTACTACTCCTACACTTATTGCAGCAATTAATCCAATATAAAATGGCTTCACACCAAGCCCTTTAAACATGCTAAAGTCAGTTGATAATCCGACTCCTGCCATTGCTAGGCCAAGCAAATAGGTTGAACCAAATGAACTCCACGCAGAATAAAAGTTTGTCCAAGCAGCGGGATCAAATAATCCAAACGCAAGCCCTGAATTTACTGCAGTCATATCCCCTACCGTTCTTACTAAAGCAAGGAGTAAAAATCCAATTACAAACAAAGGAACAAGTTTATACCACTTTGGAATTGCATGCTTTTCTCCATTTTCATTTTTAGAATGCTTAAAAAAGAGATATGAAACAAATGGGATAACCGCAATAATAAATAAATTACGCGTCAATTTAGTTACTGTTGCAACGTCAACAACTTGTTCTATACCGTATATTTGCGAGTAAATAAGTGACGATCCAGCTACTTGCGCCGTATCATGAATCGCTGTACCTAAAAAGAGTCCTGCTTTAATTGGATCATCTGCAAAGAAAAAATTAGCTAAATAAGGATAAAATAACATGCCAACTAAACCGAAAATCGTAATATTAGCGACGGCATATGATATTTCATTATCTTTTGCTTTAATCACAGGTGATGTTGCCATAATCGCAGTCACGCCACAAATCCCAGTCCCACAAGCAATTAACGTGCCAAGACGACGTGATTGATTCATCACTTTTGTAAAATATAGCGTCACACCAAGACCACATATAATACACGCCATAATTAACGGAATACCCCACGCACCAAGCTTTAATGCTTCTGCCAAACTAAGCCTTAAACCAAGTAAGATAATTCCTGCTCGCAGCGCATAAGTAACTGCAAATGAAACACCTTCTCTAAAAACACTATGTAAACCAATCAAGTTACGTATTATAATACCAAATAAAATCGCGACAAATATACCCGAAATTGGACTCGCACTTCCAGGTGGCAAAACAGCCATTTTTATAAGTAATACCCCTATTAAATCAGCCGTATAAATTCCAGCAATAATAACGATAAAACTAACTAATAAACCAGGTGCTATTCGTTTCAAGTAATTTTGTCTTGCTACATGCTTAAGTTGAATCATAAATTACTTCCTTTATTTAGATAATTTTTACTAAGTCACAACTTTATTATAACATTATGATTTAATAATAACTAAATAAAGATAAATAACTAAGACTAAATTTGCTAATGGAGCACATTTTTTCAGAATAGAAAAAATTAGATTTTGAACTTCATGATTACTTATTGTTTTAATTACAATCGAATACATGGAATGTTCGGCTATTTAACGCCTGTATAATCTAAACTACTAGACTTCTAGTTGTTTTCTAGTTTAGTGTTAACATTCCAGTTAAATATAATTAATTATTTTACATTAATTCGTGCTGTAATAATTTGTTAATCATGTTCAAAGACCAAATTTGCCGAATTAATCTCGGTACAGCACGAATTAAATTGTGTTTTTTAGATTTTTTAAATATATCACAATTGATTGATTATATTCACATTATTTATTTTTACCAGACATATATTTCATAAATCATACTGTCTTTATCTTCACTATAATCAACAGCTGAATTTTCTGCTCTAGCATGCGAAGTTAACATATTGAGAGCAACTATCCCGCTATCTGAATTATTTGCGATTTTTCTCCAGCCTACACCAGACACGTGTGCAAATGCATTTTTATTTTCATTAATTGACCATAAACCATTTATTCTTTTATTACGATTAAACCCTTCTGTACTTGCTGATTCTTCTTCTATAAACGGTACTGGAACAGAGTCACTATCTCTTAGTGAAACATCTGAACCATCTATTTCTTCTGAACTTTTTTCTGTAGGTGGATTAATACTAGGAACAGACATCTCACTGCTATTAAACAAACTCACTTTTTCGTTGTTTTGTTCAGTTATTGACGACATCTCCTTAGTCATAATACCAATCCTCTCTTTTAATGATCTATTTAATATATTTTAAAACACATAAACTTCTTTTATAACGCCATTTTCTTCATAGAAATCAACGGGTTTTCCATGTGCTTTCGCAGCAGTAAGTTGTGAAAGCATATTGAAAAATATATTATCATTTGTTGAAGAGATTTTTTTCCAACCTACTCCCTTAAAGTATACATGTGCATTACGATTTTGATTAATTGTCCACAAACCTATTACTGTTTTATTTTTTTCCCAAGTTGCAATTTTTCCAATGGCAGCTTTTGCATTTATTATCCCAGCTCCTGAATGATGATCAAATCCTGTTGGACCAATATCTTTTGCCGTACTTCTTAAAGCTTTCTTTGCTTCATCTTGAGTTAGAGATGATTTAGCTTGTTTAAGCAAGGCCACTACTCCTGCTGCTATTGGACATGCAGCTGACGTTCCTGTATCAACATCATGATATCCTTTAAAATGACTTATTGAACAAAAATCAGGTTTATCTGCTGATAAAGCAGCTGGTCCTTGACTACTATAACCTATCCATTCTTCTTTTATATTCGCAGCACCTACTGTCATTACTTTTTCGTGTCCACTAGCTCCCCAAATACTCTTTCCTGGTCCAGTAGATTGACAGCTCGAACTTGGACATGCTTCACCACAATTCCCAGCAGAAAATAAGACTAGTATTCCTGTATTAATTGCTTCCACAACTTTACGTGTGAAAGGATGGTTTGGATTTTCTGCAGCGTCATGGCCTCCTCCTGTAAATCCCCAACTATTTGAAAGTATCTGCGGAGTTCCATTTGCTTTATATTGATTTATCGCCCATTGAAAACCTTGTAAAGCATTAGATGTCGCATTTCCATTTCCAAAAATTCTAATATCATATATTTTAGACTTTGGAGCCATCCCTAAAGCATCAGTAGCTGTCATATTTCCGTGTTCACCTTCGCTTGATATTGTACCCCAATTTGAAGGCCAACCACCTACTACTCCTGGTATTTTAGATTTTTGTACACCACTATCTACTATCCCAATTACTATTCCATTTCCTTCATAACCAGATGCCCAAATTTTATCTACACCCAGATACTTTGCAACATCTTGAATATCACCTTTTGCTGTTCCCCAATCACAATCACAAGGGGTTATAGCACAATTTTTAAATGGGGTTATTTCTGGGTCACTCCAAACATTTATTACATCTGGTTGTGACTTTAATTTCTCTATTTCACTCGTTTTGATTTTACCTCTTATAATCACTACTTCTTCATTTGGTTCTTCAGACAATGCTTCTTCAGTAGATTTTGCTTGTGTCATAGTAATTGGTTCATATTCAGTATCTACTTGAAACTCTAAATCAGGATCTAACCCTGTAGTTAAATTAACTGCAAATTCACTACTTTTATTTTTATCTGTTTTCATTTCTACTAAAACTCTTTCCATTTCTTCATTCTTTTCGGAATCTACTTGTTTATTTTCGTTCTCAGTCATATAAATCCCTCCTAAAGAATTAGTTGGATGATTTAATAGTTTATTATTTTAGCTTACCAACATCGTAATTGATCAGCTTTTATCTGTCCTCCTCTCTTTTACCTTTTTATTGGTAGTTTTAATCCGACATAAGAATCTTTTATACTTTAAAACTAGTATAAAAAACATCAAAAGTCAAGATATTTTTCAGAATATAGAGAATATTCTGTTTATTTATTTCATACAAATAAATCTGTACGAAAAATGGCTTTAATAAAGAACTTATTCATCGTTTGTACAATAAAATAAACATTAATTAAAACCATTAATCTTTATAACTTCACTTTTTTTATTCAGATTGTACCTAATCACTTAGTTAAAGAATTCAGGATGGCTTAATATAGTTAAAATGCAAAAATAATTTACTAAACATCTAAAATTCTTGCTTTATAATGCGTATCGTTTTTTTATCATTTTAGTAGGTATTGCTTCTCGGTTATCCATATGAATAAAATAAGCGAGTTGCCACTTTTGGGTCTGCTTTGCTTGGATACTTGTTGGATTATCCCAACTTGGGTAGACACGTATTCCCATACGGCCTTTTATTTGATCAGTTTTTAAAATCTGCTGTTTTAAAAGAACTTCTTTAGGAAAGACAAATTGGCCCCACTCTCTTTCATTTTTTAGCGTTGTAATCACTAATAAATCGGGTGCTTCTTTTTCTGGAAAGGCCTGATTTTTATTTGCTTTATCTTTTTCCCACATTGCAACAAACTGCCCTATTTTAGTAGGTGTTGTATGTGCCACTCTAAACCGAACGGTTCTTCCTGATAACTCAAATCTACCTGCACCATATTTATAGTTTTGTTTTTCTTCTTCAATACATTTTATTTTTAACTTAGTTGGTTCATACATTTTTTCATTTACAAAAGTTAATGTCTTATAAAATTCATTCATTATGACACGCCTACCTTTTTATTTTCTTTATTTTATTATACTATATAATAATTTTATTTTTGATTAATAAAACAAATCATTATATCAAGGGAGATGCTAAAACACGTGACGATCATTTGAATGGTGTGAAAGTGACTAACTAAATTGCAGAAATAAGAATAATTAATAACTAAAATTATCGCATCAGGAAAGTTATTAAGACAAGACCTGATAGCAATGGCACTTGGGGCTGATTTAGTTAATATTGCGCGAGATTTTCTGCAAAGTGTTGGGTGTATTCAGTCACTTGTTTGTCATAAAAACACATGCCCTGTTGGTCTTGCCACAACAGATCCTTATTTACAAAAAGCTCTCATCATTGAAGAAAAGAAATACAGAGCGTGTAATTATTTAATCACAGTGAGAGAAGCATTATTTAAACTCGCAGCAGTTGCTGGACTATCTTCCCCTACCGAATTTACCCGAGAACATATTGTTTATCACTCTTATTTTCACGCACACGAAAAAACGAAGGAATAAATGTTTAGATTAAGTATATTAAGGTTATAGTTAACTAGTTGTACAAATTCGGAGTATATTACAAGGAGGTAAGCAAATGAAGAAATTACTTATGTCGATAATATTCGGAATATTTCTTTTGCTTGGTGCTTGTGGTGGAGATGGTGGTAGCTCAGAAGAACCTGCTGATAATGGCGGAGAGACGGTTGACACTTCTGAAGCTGAAGCTATTTATAAAGAAAATTGTGCTACCTGTCACGGTGACGATCTCACAGGTGATGTTGGTCCTGACTTAACAGCGGTTGGAAGTAAATTATCTGAAGATGAAATTAAAACTCAAATTGAAGAAGGTGGAAATGGTATGACACCTAATTTAGTTGAAGGTAAAGAACTAACAACAATATCAGCTTGGTTAGCAGAGAAGAAATAAACTTTCCTCTAAATATTTAGACTGTTGAAATTCAACAGTCTTATTTTTCAAGATTATAATATCTTTTAAGCCTTGAAAGGAGTGTATACTAATGGTCCAATTAAAAAAGATACTCGTTGCTTTTGACGGATCTAAACATGGTTTAAAAGCATTAGATGCTGCTAAAAAGCTTGCTGAAGACAACCATGCTTTACTCACTGTTTTATATGTTCATGATGATATTTATGAAAAACGAATGAGTATTAGTACAACAAATACAGGTGATGAATTTTTGTATAGAGATCCTGGTCCGCTAATTAATGATGAACCACTTGAACCCGTTGAAGAAAGAAATGTTGCGATAGATAAAATACCTTTTCAAATTATTTCGATTGCAAAAACAAAACTTGTTGGTCTCGATATGGTAACTTATGAAAGGCTTGTTGGTAAACCTTCTGATGAAATTGTTAATTATGCTGCTGATAATAATATAGATGTTATTGTCATTGGAAATCGCGGAATTGGTGCACTTGAAAAATTTGTTACAGGAAGTGTGAGTAATAAAGTAATTAAACATGCAAAGTGTTCTGTATTTATTGTTAAGTAAATTCATTAACTAAAAAGACTTGGTTACCAAGTCTTTTTTGTTCTTATGTTAAAATTAAAGTAAGTTTACAGAGAAGAGTGATTAAATTGGAAATAAAGCGGTGTGCCTGGGTGTCAGATCATCCATTAGATATTTCTCATCATGATAAGGAATGGGGAAATGCAAAAAATTTAGATAATGATCAATTTTTATTTGAAATGCTCACTTTAGAAAGTGCTCAAGCAGGTTTAAGTTGGCTCACTATTTTAAAGAAACGAAAAGGATATCGTAGCGTCTTTTTAAATTACAATTTAGAAAAAATAAGTCAGTTTAATGAAGCAGATGTTGAAAGATTAATGCTAGATGACTCAATTATTAGACATCGAATGAAAATAGAATCAGTCATTAACAATGCGCGTGTATTTTTAAATATCCAAAAAGAATATGGTAGTTTTCGTGCGTATATAGAGCATGTTTTAGAATTAAATTTCCCGGTAAAAAATCATTGGACACATAAGAGTGAAGTACCTAATCAAACAAATGAATCAATTTTACTTAGTAAAAGGATGAAAAAAGATGGCTTTAAATTTTTTGGTCCTACTATTTGCTACGCATTTATGCAATCTACCGGATTTGTAAATGACCACACTAAAAGTTGTTTTTTATATTAAATAAAGCCTTTTATTTGTTACTGCTTTCTAAATATTTTATATAAAAGATAACTGATTAATACAAATAAAGTAAATATAATAATAAACTCAATACCAAACATACCTAGATTTAAGGTTTCTTTTAATAATTCAAGTGGTGAAAATACAACATCCCAACTGTTAAATCGTAAAAACCTACCAATATAAACACCCACACTCGTCAGTAACGCAACACCAAAAATCACGAAAAAACAAATTATTTTTGAGTACTTCTTCCTAATAATTTGTTCAAATAGATAGAGTGACTCAAA
Source organism: Caryophanales bacterium (assembly GCA_029257405.1). Classification (GTDB taxonomy): domain Bacteria; phylum Bacillota; class Bacilli; order Bacillales; family Amphibacillaceae; genus Pseudogracilibacillus. The sequence goes on along the minus strand of JARIBO010000011.1, from coordinate 4,315 downwards.
TCCAACTAATATAGCTAATAGAAACCCTAAAGAAATAACTAATAATTTAGTCCACACAAAAATATCATTACTATATACAATATCCGAATAAGAAGAATGTTGATCACGATCTATTATCCAAACAAAGTTTTCGTTCGCTAAATGAATAAAACCAGTAACCATGTAAACCGAATTTGGGAAGAAAAATAGCCATAATAATAACCAAATAATCGGTTTCTTTTGTTTTCGTTTATTCGTTACTACTACTTTTCCAATAAAAAATAATGGCAATATAGCTAACAAGATATTCCATGATAATAGAACATAACGTATATCGCCTATTATTAAATACATAATCAAACAAATAGACCAATACAAAAAAATAAACATCAAGATGCTTTTATATTTTTCGTAAAATATCTTCATAGGCCCTCCACCTTATTTTATTAGACATTCAACTTATTTGTATATTATTTGTATATATTTACTATATTGTATAATTACTTCCTCTTTATAGCAATATATAAAGTAGATTAACTACTTATAATTATTTATCTCTTTATGTTTAAAACATTCGTTATAAGTGAATACAAACTATAAATCAATTTACAAAATAAGGAGTGTTTTAAATGGAACAAAAAGAATTACGCGCAATTGTCGAAAATATCCTTGATAATTCATACGTAGGAACAATGGCTACTGTTAAAAATAATAAACCACATTCACGTTATATGACATTTTTAAATGACAATTTAACACTTTATGCAGCAACAAGTAAAAAAACTGATAAAACTGATGAAATTGAAGAGAACCCTTATACACATATATTACTCGGTTACGATGGCGATGGATTCAATGATGAATTCGTTGAATATATGGGTGAAGTTTCAATGCATGACTCTAAAGAGGTCAAAGAAAAAGTTTGGAATGATGCGATGAAAGAATGGTTTGACGGTCCAGAAGATCCTAATCTAGTCATTTTAAAAATCGAACCACTCGAAGTTAAAGTAATGAATAAGAAAAACTTGCCTCCTAAAGAATTAAAGTTATAATTAATAAAAAAACAGGTATGAAATAATTCATACCTGTTTTTTTAGATTTCTTAAGAAGGTCAATTCATAACAATTACTTATTCTTTTTGTAATAACAAGATTTTACCTGCTTCTAATTCGCTCTCTAATGCTTCAGCTTCTGTTTCATCAAAACCAAATTCTTTAAATTTAGCTTTTAAACGCTTTGCTCTATTTCTAAATACATTTTTTACCAATGTATCTACACCCTCTTCTTTCACACCTACTTTTGAGATATCAAGTTTATGAGCAATTCTTCTATCACGATCACTATTTAGTGATATGACATAAAGTTTTTTCTTATTGATTCCTCGGCCTATTAGTATTTCTACTTCTTGCACTAAATCATTTTCATTATGAAATTCAAAAATTTTTGGCTTCATGAACAACCCTCCTAAGAAACTTTTTTAATATAAATTTCATCACATTATGTGCTATAAAAAAGCTCCATCATTCTTTGATTTTAAAATGATGAAGCTTTGAATATTTTAAAGTAAAATACATTTATTCAATTTTTATTTTTTGTGAGTGATCTTGCTGCTTAAATTCGTCTTTTTTCGGTACAGTCACTTTTAAAAGCCCATGCTCTAATTTCGCATGTACTTTTTCAGGATCAGAATCAGCATTTGCCAAGTACATAGAGCGTTGCATCGAACTATAGCGTCTTTCTCTATGAATATATGATCTGTCTTCACTTTCAGTATCATATTTTTCTCTTTTTTCTACAGAAATAGTTAATTTATCTTCATTTAAATTAAGATTAATTGCTTCTTTCTTAACGTCAGGTAGCTCTGCTTCAATAAGATATTCATTTTCTGTTTCACTCACATCGACTTTGAATGAACCAGATGTCAGATCTCTTTTAAAACTCGGAAGATTACTGAATGCTTCCCCGAAAAAGTCGTCAATCATATCAAAGGGTCTTAGAGGTGTAGGACTTACAGCGTTATCATTCTTTTTGTTGAAAGGAATTAATCCAGCCATAACTAATCTCTCCTTTTCTCATATTTTGACTTGTACTTCCAATTGTTTAAGTTCCAACCCTTACTATACTATTTATATACCACATTTTAATATGGTTGTAAACATTTTTTAGAGGTGGTATGTTAAAAGCCTATCTTTTTAGATAGGCTTTTAATTCATATTTTATTTTAATAAAAGCGTATTTAAGGATTTGTTAATATCTCTGGCTTCTTATTATTCATTGGGTTTGTTTGCTCTAGTGCATATCCTGCGTTTAAAATAGCAGCTTCACCAAATGCCGGACCCATAAATTGCATGCCGACTGGCAAACCTTGACTGAATCCACATGGTACAGATAATGCTGGTAGTCCTGTTAAATTTCCAGGCCCCATAAAGCGGATGATATTATCGATTAAATCTACTTTTTCACCATTTAAATCTGCCCAGTCATCTCCAATATTATTAGGCAAGATAGGTAATGTTGGCATCGCTAGAATATCAACTTCTTGGAATACTTGATTAAATTCTTGTTTTAGTTGTCTTCTTACTTGCTGTGCTTGTAAGTAATCAACAGCTGATGGAAGTTCACCTAACTCAAACAACATCCGAATATCATGCCCGAAGTCTTCAGGTCTAACAAGCATGTCACTATGGTGAATGCTTGATGCTTCTGAAAGTGACGTGATTAACTCTGCCCACTCTGCGTATTTAAGCGTAGGTATTTTCACTTCTTTAATTTTAGCACCTTGTTCTTCTAACTTTTTAATTCCGTCACGAACTAATTTTTCGATTTCTGTATCCACTCGGTTAAAGAAGTAGTCTTCTTCTACCCCAATAACTAAGTTTTTAACATCGCCCGTTGTTTTTGCTAAGTACTGATCAACAGGTGTATTAATTGAAGTCGGGTCATTTGTGTCAAATCCTGCAATAACTTCGAGTAAACCTGCAGCGTCTTTTACTGTTCTTGTCATAGGTCCTACGTGATCTAATGTAAACCCTAATGGATAAACGCCGTACTTACTCACGCGACCAAATGTTTGTTTTAATCCAACAATTCCATTTGCTGAAGAAGGGATTCTGATCGAACCAGCTGTATCAGTTCCTAGCGTAGCAACACTTGATCCAGTCGCTACTGCAGCTCCAGATCCCCCACTTGAACCACCTGGTATTTTTTCAAAATTCCAAGGGTTTTTAACTGCGCCATAATGGGGATTATTATTTGTAATTCCCCAAGCATATTCATGCATACTTAATTTTCCTGTAAAGATAACACCCGCTTCTCTTAATTTTGTTACAACAGTTGCGTCATAATCTGAAACAAAATCCTTGTGAATCTTAGAAGACATTGTTGTTACTTTATCTTTAAAATATACATTGTCTTTAATCGCCATTGGAATTCCATGATACATCCCTTTGTAATTTCCATTATTAATTTCTTCTTCTGCTTTTTTAGCATCTGCAAGTGCATCATCTTTGTATACTTCCATATATGCATTTATTCTGCCTTCAGTTGCTTCAGTATGATCTAAAATAGCTTCAGTTAGTTCTACTGGAGAAAGCGATTTGCTTTTAATCAGTTCCGCTAATTCTTCAACAGGCTTTCCAATTAATTCTTTACTCAACATGATCACCTCCAGGAATATTCCGTAAAGCTAAGTCTGCGTCATCTATATTTACTCCGTCTAAGTCGCCTCGAAGTTCAGCCAAACCTTTCCAACGGGTTTCTAAAATTTCTAAATGTTCTTCTCTTGGTTTAATTCCTTTGTTCTCTAATATTTGTTTAATAGATAAACTCACATATATCCACTCCTTTTTATTTTTTAAAGTAAGCGTTTACAGAACGTATATTAGCAAACGATGAGTGATTAGTCAAACAATTTCAACAAGTAGGTATCAATCTAATAAAATTCCTTTATAATTTAACAGCTGATACAATATAAAGTAAGTTTTAATATTTTACATATAGAAAAGAGGATATTTTATGGCTCTGGGAGTTTTATTCGTTTTTTATTTAATTTTGATTAGTGTTGCAGTAATACTTCAATTCTTATTGTATAAAAGTAAATACAAGTCGAGTAATGGGATTTTTATCATTAATATGTTATTTGTAATATTGTTAGCTTACATAGCTTATACTGCTTTACCTGAAAACTATACAATACAAAAGTCGATTGCAATTTTTTGGGCGAGTTTTGCGGTACTTGCAGTAGTCTTAAAATTAATAACTGGAAAGTCAAGTGTAGTAAGCAGAGTAATACTTTCTTTATCTATTATCGGGAGTTTTTTACAATTATATTTTTAAA
>JARIBO010000002.1 GCA_029257405.1 Caryophanales bacterium | reverse complement strand
TTTATACAAACAGGTACAGGTGTAGATGTCCATGGACAAGATGTAAATGAAGCAGCAAAACGCGCTATAAAAAATGCCATTCATTACAATTCAATGCCAGGAATACGTGATCAATTGCCTGATGGTGATATTAATAAGATGAAAGTAAATGTTAAACTTGCCATGCCAAAAGACTTAGATCAGTTAAACCATGAAAAAATAAAAAAACTTATTCCTTACGGCGAAGTTACTATTGAAGTTATGACAGGTGGGATGGCAACGACAAGTGGTATTTTCTTAGAAGACCAACAAGATAAAAATGATTTGATGTATATAGTAAATGCATCTATAGAAGTAGGGTATTAATAAAATATTTATCTGTAAATAAAAATCATAAAAGGAGATACTAAAGGTGAATTATTTAGCAAAAATAAGAGAAAATAAACCGTTAATTTATAATATTATGAATGAAGTTGCGTCTAACTTTTCTACAAATGGATTAATTGCTTTAGGCGCTTCTGTATCTGTATCTAATACACCAAAAGAAGCAGAAGAAATTGGAAAAAACTCAAAAGCTGTTGTGTTAAATTTAGGTACATTAAGTGAAGAGCGGGCAGAGGCTTTATTATTAGCAGGAAAAGCAGCAAATAAAGCAGGCATTCCAGTTATATTAGATCCAATTGCTGTTGGCGCAACGACTTTTCGTACAAAAGTAATTTATGAGATTTTATCAACTATTAAACTTGCAGCTATTTGTGCTAACGCAGGCGAAATTGCGGTTTTAGGTGATGCCTTAGAAAAAACGACAAGTCCTGATTCGAGTATAGAAGAAAATAATCCAGCCATAGCTAAAAAAGTAGCAAAAAAATATGAAACAATTGTTATAGCAACGGGAGAAGTAGATGTTATAACAGATGGTATTCAAACAACATTATGTAGAAATGGTCACACAATGCTTCAAAATATAACAGCAAGTGGATGCTTGCTTACTTCTGTGATTGGAGCGTTTATTAGTGTGGCAGGTAACTCTATGTATGAAGCAAGTGTTGAAGCAACCGCAGGGTACGGGATTGCAGCAGAACGTGCAATGCAAAAAGCATATGGACCAGGTATGTTTGTCCCGCGATTTTTAGATGAATTGTACTTTTTAAATAATGAAGTTATTAATACTCAAAAAAAGCTAGAGAAATATCAAGCCTAATCATTATATTGTTTTATAGTGCATTGCTTTTAATTGACAGTCAAATGTTGTCGTGATAGTATAATTTTAACGTCATTAAAAACTTAATACATCTGAAACTCTTATAAAGAGCGGTGGAGGGACTGGCCCTTGGAAACCGCGGCAACCTTCAATTTTAAAATTGAAAAGGTGCTAAATCCTGCAAAGTAGCTACTTTGATAAATGAGAGAACGAAAAGGTATATATCTTTCTGTTCTCAGCGGACAGAAGGATTTTTTTTATTTGTATGTACATAATCTGAGTGATGATAAACGAGGAAGTGCAATCCAGTGCAAGGAGGAAGAATGAATTGATTTCAATCAAAAATCTAAATAAAACATTTATGTTAGATAAAGAGCCAATAACTGCTGTTGATTCTTTAACACTAGATATTAAAGAAGGTGAAATATTCGGTGTCATTGGATACAGTGGGGCAGGAAAAAGTACCTTCGTTCGTCTACTTAACAGGTTAGAAGAACCAACAGAAGGAAGCATTGTTATTGATAATAAGGAAATGACTCATTTAAGTAGTAAAGAACTTCGTTTTGCTAGACAAGAAATGGGAATGATTTTTCAGCACTTCAACTTACTATGGTCACGCACGACAGAAGAAAACATTGCATTCCCTCTTGAAATTGCTAAAGTACCAAAAGCAGAACGAAAAAAAAGAGTGCAAGAATTAATTGATTTAGTCGGGTTAACTGGTAAAGAAAATGCGTATCCAGCTCAACTCAGCGGGGGACAAAAACAACGTGTGGGTATTGCGAGAGCACTTGCAAATAATCCAAAAGTATTATTGTGTGATGAAGCAACATCAGCACTCGATCCAGAAACAACAAACTCTATTTTAGATTTACTGGTTGATATTAATGAAAAATTAGGGTTAACGATTATTTTAATTACACATGAAATGAACGTTATTCGAAAAATTTGTCATAAAGTTGCGGTGATGGAAGATGGGAAAGTCGTTGAATTAGGTAATGTACTCGATGTATTTTCAAATCCAAAACAAGATGTCACAAGAAAATTTGTCGAACAAGTTGTAATGGAAACAGAGGAAGAAGATACCTTAGAAAGTTTACTCGACTATGTTGATCCACAAGGGAAAATACTCAGGCTCCACTTTGCAGGTACAGCTACAAATGAGGCATTAATAAGTGAAATTGCTAAACAGTTTGATGTGCAAGTAAATATTTTACAAGGAAAAATTACTCAAACTAAAAGTGGCGTGCTAGGATTGCTCACCATTCAACTTATTGGTGATAAGTTAGAAATTAAAAAGGCTGAAACATTCATAAGTAAATCGGTTTTAGATGTGGAGGTCGTTCGCGATGACACTTGAATTTGCTAATCTTGATGTGGATAAACTCTGGGAAGCAACATATGAAACATTTTATATGACATTAATCTCACTAACTGCAACGTTTATTTTAGGAATTATGTTAGGATTACTGCTTTACTTAACTGGAAAAGGTGGACTCTGGGAAAACAAAGTAATCAATTTTATCATAGCAACATTTGTGAATGTGTTCCGTGCAGTACCATTTATTATTTTAATATTACTTCTATTTCCTTTTACATACTTTTTAATTGGAACGATTAGAGGGCCAAATGGTGCGTTACCTGCACTTATTATTGCTTCAGCACCGTTTTACGGACGCTTAGTAGAGATTGCTTTAAAAGAAATTGATAAAGGTGTTATTGAAGCGTCAAAATCAATGGGATCGACAACACGGAGTATTATTTTTAAAGTATTACTTCCTGAATCAATGCCCGCACTCATTTCAGGAATTACAGTAACAGCAATTGCATTAATTGGCTATACAGCGATGGCAGGAGCAATTGGTGCCGGTGGTCTTGGCAGTTACGCGTATTACGCAGGTTTTCAACGGAGAGCTTTTGATATTGTACTCATTTGTTCTATTATTATCGTTATTATTGTATTTATATTCCAATTTATTGGTGATTATATTTCAAAAAAATTAGATAAAAGATAGGGGAAAATAAAAATGAAAAGACTATTAATTTTATTTACGGTATTATTACTTTCAGTATTAGCAGCTTGTGGTGGTAATGAAAAAGCAGATGAAGCAGAAGGTACAAGTGATGGTTCAGTTACATTAAAAATTGGTGCATCAAGTGTCCCACATGCAGAAATTTTAGAAGAAGCTAAGCCTGCTTTAGAAAAAGAAGGAATTGAACTTGAAATCGAAGCTTATGAAGATTATGTACTACCAAATGATGACTTAGCAAGTGGTGAATTAGATGCAAACTTCTTCCAACATATTCCTTACTTAGAGCAAACAGTTGAAGATACAGGATATGAACTGACGCACGTTGGTGGAATTCATATTGAACCAATGGGTATCTACTCTAAAGAAATTACAGATATCGATTCAATAAAAGAGGGGACAGAAGTTATTTTAAGTAATTCAGTTTCAGACCATGGCCGTGTGTTAGGATTATTCCAAAGTGCTGAATTAATTACATTAGCAGACGATGTTGATGTTGCAGAAGCAACGATTGACGATATTGAAGATAATCCAAAAGATTTAAAGTTTACACCAGATTATGACGCAGCATTTTTACCTGAACTATATGAAACAGAAGTTGATACACTCGTTGTAATTAACACAAATTACGCAATCGAAGCGGGTTTAAGTCCTTTAGAAGATTCATTATATATTGAAGGCGAAGATTCACCTTACGTTAACGTTATTGCTGTAAAAACAGAAGACGAAGACAATGAAGCATTAAAAACATTAGTTGATGTTTTACGTTCAGAACCAATTCAAGACTTTATTTTAGAAAAGTACGAAGGTGCAGTTGTTCCAGTTTCAAAATAAATTTTAAAAGCGCAGTAGCCAAGAGAATTGGCTACTGCGCTTTTTATGTGTTTATTTTAATTTATTTGCAAGTAACATTCCAGAAGTAGCATTTAAGCCGCCACCTGGCCATGTTGCAGCACCGACTTGATAGAGATTTTTAATCGGTGTCTCGTAACGAGAGTAACCCGGAATTGGTCTAAATAGATAAAATTGAAAGAGCTGATGGCTTCCAGAAACACTGTCTCCACCTTGTAGATTAGCATTGTCTCTTTCTAAGTCTACCGGAGAGAAAACGACGCGCTTGCGAATCGCTTCTTTTACATTAGGTGCATAAACGGCTAATTTATCAATCACACGATCTGCGTAAGCTTCTTTTAAGTGGTCCCAGTGAGCTGGAGTAATTTCACCTAAACTGTCTTTTTTAACAGTACTTGGAAGTGCGCGTACTTGAATCCAAAGTGTATATTTACCTTCAGGTGAACGTTTTGGATCAGCTGTTTCAGGTTGACCGACAACAAGAAGCGGGCTATCTGGAAGTTCGCCGTTCATTGCTTGTGTATATGTTCGAGCTAAATCCTCAGTATAAGGACCAATATGAACATATGTATAATTTTTATAAACATCTCCAGCTCGCCAATCAAGTGGCGCATCTAAAGATAAATGAATCATCATTGTTCCAGGTCCATGCGTATAATTATCTGCTTTTTTTAGATATTTTTCTGGAAGCTCTTTTCTCGGAATAAGTTTATTCACAAGCTGAACTGGTGTCACATTACCAATCACAGCTTTTTTCGCTTTAATAGGTGTACCATCTTCGATCAGGACACCACGTGCCTTACCTTTTTTAACTTGGACTTCTTCAACTTGCGTGTTGAGTCGTACTTCACCACCACGTGCTTCAATCATTTTGACAATACTATCGATCATCACTTGAATACCGCCTTTAGAAATAACCATTCCATTACGTTGATTTAAAATGGATTCTAGGAAGGGAAAAACTGCACCATTTGATACATCTGGTGCGAAATCAAGATGGAAGCCCCACGGGATAAACATCGCTTTAACTTTATCATTTTCAAAATAATAATCTAAAAATTGTCTTGGCGTTTTTAATACTTGGCTACCAAGTTCAATTAAGCCGTCATAAGAAAGATTCCGCCATGCTTTATATGCTTGTTTTAAAGCTTTCCGTGAAGGCAACTCCATTTGCATCAACGGCATAAATTCAGGAGAGGTTTTATCGAAATAATCATTCATCTCCTTCCATCCTTCAACGTCAGTTAAAGAGTGAGCCGCAATATTACTGCGCATCTGTTCAGAATCTGTATGAGAACCAATACCAGTGCCATCTGGAAACACACTTGCATAAGGGTAATCATTTACAACAGGTTCAAAACCATATTGCTCCATTTCTTTTCCATATTTTTGATAAAATTCTGACCCAAGGAATAAACCAATATTCATTGCATAGAAGTCATGGATAAATCCGAGTTCAGTCAGTTCACCAGACTTAGCTGCTCCTCCAGCACGATCAGCTTTTTCAAGCACAAGTACTTTCCAGCCTTTATCAGCTAGTCTAAGAGCAGAAACCAATCCGTTGTGTCCTGCTCCGATAACAATTGCATCATAACTCATTTACTTCACCTCAT
>JARIBO010000054.1 GCA_029257405.1 Caryophanales bacterium | reverse complement strand
TTCTACAAAAGCTTTTGGAGAACCAAACCTGCGAGATTCTCCTCCTGCAAGGATGACTCCTTGTAATTTTAATGTCATATTTATTACTCCTTTTCGCTCCGACTGAATATTCACATTATTCAAAATTAGATTGACATTTAATTCTAACGACTGATACACTTACCTTATTGTAGATGTATCTAAATGCTTTTAATTTAAATTAAAAGGAGGATGGCCATGGAAAACAATTTGATGATGAGAACACGTCAAGATGACTTGTTAACTCAAGAATTACATTCATTGTTAAGCACACTTGGCACTAATAGATATATTACCAAGGGTTCGTTCCTTTTTCAAGAAGGCATGGAAGCGCGTCATATTTATGTAGTTAAATCTGGACTTGTAAAGATTGGCAAGCTCGCCGAAAATGGAAAAGAATTAACTTTACGAATCTGTGAACAAAATGATATTTTCGGTGAATTAATTATGTTTACTGATCAGCCAACTTATTTTTTAAACGCAAGCGTAATAGAGTCAGGTGATGTAATCGTTATTCATAAAGATGAATTCGAGCATGAACTCATGCAAAACAGTACGCTCAGCTTTGAATTCATGAAGTGGACAAGTAACCAAATGAGAAAATTCCAATACAAAATGAGAGACTTAATATTATATGGTAAAAAAGGCGCTTTATATTCAACACTTATTCGTTTATCCAATAGTTATGGAATTAAACAAGATAATGGAATCTTAATTAATATTAATTTAACAAACCAAGAATTAGCAGGATTTTGTGCTGCAAGTCGTGAAAATATCAACCGGATGTTGGTTTATCTTCGCAAACAAAATGTGATTTCTATGGATGATTCTGGAAAAATTTTAATTAAAGATATGCATTTTTTAAGAAACGCAGTTGGGTGTGAATTCTGTCCAATAGAAATTTGTGATATAAAATAAGTTAACTAAATATTTTAAACCAACAGAACTTAGGCATAACAATTTGATCAATTTAAATTCACTAAGCCTTACTTTTTAAAATTAAATTGTTGTGCCGCCCACTGAACTAACAAATTCAATTCTGTTGGTTTAAACACTTTATATGGATAATCTTTTTGCTTTAATTCAAGCGACGTGACAATCGCTTTTATATTTGTTATTGCCTCTAATAATTCAAGATCGTTTTCGTTTCTAATCAAGACAATCTTTTGGTAATGATGCGCTTTAAATCCTTCTATGATTACTAGTTCTGTATCTAAACTTCTATAAAAATTCAACATCTCTTCTACATCCCATGAATTTTGCTTGGTCAACTGAAACATTCCGTCACCTTCTACACCTGAGATAACTGCGCCAGCTTTTAAATGCTTAGCGCTATCCGTTTCTTCTAATCCCAAAGGGAGACCGCCATGCCCATGATGTTTAAGTGAAGCTACATTGATTCCTTTATTTGAAAAATACTCAATTAACTTTGTTGAAAGTGTTGTTTTACCACTGTTTTTATAGCCAACTACTTGGATGATTTTCATCCAATCAACCTCCACTAATAGGTGGTATGAAAGCTACTGTATCTCCAGGCTTTACTGTTTCATCATCCATTGCAAACTCTTCATTAATTGTTGTCATAATGTGTCTTAGTCCACTTACTTTATATTTTTTTTGCACCTTGTTTTTTAATTCTGAAACGGTTAAGGGCTCTAATTCGAGCTCTACTTTAGCTTGTCCTATATCTTCTTGTAGTTGAGCAAAAAATAAAATTGTTATCATTAAACACCCTCCATATTTGGTTTTCCTTCTGGATATGGTACATTTTCCAGTTGATCACCTATCCATGCTTCGCCGTCTTCCCAATGTTCTTTTTTCCAAATGGGTACGATTTGCTTAATTCGTTCAATAGCATACTCATTAGCTTCATAGGCATCTTTCCTGTGGGGTGAAGAAACAACAATTGCAACTGCAATATCAGAAATCTGTAAACTACCGATTCGATGAGATATTGCGATTTCTGCATCTGGCCATTTTATTTGAACTTCTTCTCCAATTCGTTCTAACATTTTGACTGCCATTGGAACATAAGCTTCGTAAGCTAAATAAATGGTTCGTTTTCCTTTTGTCCATTCTCTTACGACGCCCACAAATGTTGTAATCGCACCTGCTTCTCTGCGTTCAACTTTTTTTACTAAGGTTTCTGGTTGGATTGGCTTTTCTGTTATTTCAAAATTTTTATTAGACATCGCTCAGACTCCTTTTCTTGCCAAGTAGAATGATTCAGCGCCTTCTTGGTCTTCAAGCAAGATTACTTCAACTTCCATTTCTTTTTCATAGCCTTTTGTTCCACCTGGTAAAACAATCAGACAGTTAGCTTCACCTAAAGAAGAAACGACGTTTGATTTATCTAACCCATTCGGTGTAGCAATAAGTTTCCCTTGATTATAAGACAACTTACCACGCACAAATCGGTCAAACGGGTTTGTCTTTGGAAAATCGATTCCAAGTACTGCTGTTTCTTTTTTCAAAAATGGATGCAAACTATCTAAGTGTTTACGAATCGTTAATCTGGTAAACAGCTCAAATCCTACATAACATGCTGAAGGATTACCTGAAAGACCAAATAATAACTTTCCATTCTTTTCAGCAACTGTGGTTACACTGCCTGGACGCATTCCTACTTTATTAAATAATACATTTGCCTCTAGTTTTTCATAGATATCTGGTAAATAATCATAATCACCTACTGATACGCCACCAGTTGTGATTAACATATCTACTTCTTCTAACACTTCTGAAACTTGTTTAAAGCACGTTTCGAAATCATCCTCGAATTGTCCGTAGTAAATAGGTTTTCCGCCTGCGCGCTCTACTTGAGCATAAATCATATAAGCGTTACTATTTCTAATTTTTCCGGGTTGTATCTCCTCATCAATTGCTAGTAATTCACTACCTGTAGCAATAATGCCAACTTTTGGTTTTTTGCTAACAGGCACATCTTTATATCCAAACGTCGCAAGTAATGCAACAATTCCTGGATTTATATACGTACCTTTACTAGCAAGGACTTCTCCTTTTTTAGTATCTTCTCCTTCATAGGAAACGTTACCGCCTTCTTCGAATCGACGATTCATCTCAATCATTGGTCTTTCATTTATATGCAGTTCTTTTACCGCTTCAATCATCTCAACTGCGTCACAGCCATCTGGCATTTGAGCACCAGTCATAATACGGACTGCCTGCATTTTTCCAACAGTTCCTTCAAATACACTTCCAGCACCAATTTCACCTATTACTTCAAGTTGAATTGGATTGCTTTTATCAACTGAATCTGTATCAATTGACCTAATTGCGTATCCATCAAATGCCGCTTTATTAAAAGGTGGAATTGGATGATCTGCTACTAAATCTGTTCCAAGCGTATTTCCGTAACTTGTTTCGATTGGAACATACTCAATTGTTCCTTTTGTCGTTTTTTCTTCTACACGTTCAATTGCCTCGTTTACACTAATTGGTCTTCGTTTTTCTATCATACTTTCTCCCCCTACCCTACTAATTGATAATAAACACTTTTGGCTTTTTCAATAGAATTAGTTCCGTGAATTAATGCTCGACCGTCTTGAAAAAACACAATTCGAAATGTTTGATACTCGACAGATATTAAAAAATCGTTCGTTTTCACTGGCGCTATCTTTCTTAAACGGTGTGCTATTTCTTCTAAATCATTTTCTTGATTTGGTCTAATTTGTACTGTGTTTCTACCACAGAGCGTTTCTGCTTTCGTTTGCATTTCATGTGTTAAATATTTATAACTTGGTTCTATACCACAGCTTGGACATGTATCTTTTTTCGCTCGTTCAACATTGACCGCTTGATAATAATTGTTCCAAAGGTCAAACATGACGAACTTTTTTCTTAGTGCTGATTCATCTTCTACTAATAACTTAAATGCTTCTGCTGTTTGATGAGCTACAACCATTTGTACAGCAGGTGAGATAATTCCAACTGAATCACAAGTCGCTCCAGATACAGGTGTTGCATCAAGAAGACATAAGAGACAAGGTGTTTCTTTTGGTAAAATCGTAAAACTCATTCCCGTACTTCCTACACAAGAACCATAAATCCAAGGAATTTCTAACTTTTGTAATAAATCATTCAATAAAAATCGTATATCAAAGTTATCTGTTGCATCTATCACTAAATCGACATCTTCTAATAGTGGCGTTAATGATTGAACAGTAGCATCCATTACATGTGCGTTAATTTCGACAGTTGAATTAATCGTTACTAATCTTTTTTTTGCTGCAATTGCTTTTGGTATTTGGTCTATTGCGTCTTGTTCTGTAAACAATTGTTGACGTTGTAAATTACTAAATTCTACATAATCACGGTCAATAATAGTTAACTTTCCAATACCTGCTCGAACTAAATTTTCAGCATTAGGCGATCCCAATGCACCACATCCAACAATTAAGACGTGTTTTCGTCCGATTTTTTTCTGACCTTCTTCACCTATTGGTTGGAAAAGCGTTTGACGCGAATATCTATCTTGCATAATCTTTTACTCCCTCTTAAAAACCGTATTCATTAAGTAGGATTACTATTTTGCTTATCAAATTTTATTTTAAAATATTAGCTCAAATTAAAATTAGCCGCCAATATAAGACATTTCAATTTTCTTTCTGTTTTTCGCTGTTTCTTCTGTCCGTTCATCTGAATAACGATCGTCTCTTTTTTCCCATGTTGGGACAATCGCTGCTTTAATTGCATCATTATCTACAC
>JARIBO010000048.1 GCA_029257405.1 Caryophanales bacterium | reverse complement strand
CCTGGTTTTAATTTGCTAAATCCGTCCCGAATTGCTTTATCTGTTACTGAAGAAATCCATAAGCGTTTAACCGGTTTTTTAGAACCAACTTTATCAATAATCCAGCGTGCAACAAGCTCACCCTCACGCCCTGCGTCTGTCGCAATTACGATATCTTTTACGTCTTTTCGGTTCATTTGCGTACGGATTGTATTAAACTGACGACTAGTTTTTGGAATAACAATTGTTTTTAAATGATTAGGTAACATAGGCAAATCTTCCATCCGCCATGTTTTATATTTATCATCATATTGGTCTGGTGTAGCAAGTGTTACTAAGTGCCCAAGACCCCAAGTGACAATATATTGGTCACCTTCAAAAAAGCCATTTCCTTTTTTATTGCAATGAAGTACTTTTGCGATATCACGTCCAACTGACGGTTTTTCTGCTAGTACGATTGTTTTAGACATTTATATAATTCCTTTCTTTGGATAAACGTAATTAATAGATAATAATCATGATAAATCTATCTACTCAAGCACTCTTGATTCTATCATATTACGCTAGTATTTAAACTAGAAAAAATCATCGTTAGTTAAACAACGATGATTTTTTAATTGATTATGAAATTCTCAAATTAATTTCTTCTCTATATCCTTGACCTACTTCTGCGATTACCTTTAATTCATGCAAGGCATTTATCATATGATTCATTAACTGATCGCCTTCGCTTTTATTTTCTGCATAACTTGAAATATTAATAGAAATAGAATCTTCTAATAAGAAATAAGCTATACCATGACCATTATCAACGACAGGGGCAAACATACGATATTCGGCATTTTTATAAGCCATACCACTTGTTGAAATAAAATCACGACGGAGTGCTAGGTATCCTGCGTCTTTGAATTGTTCTGGTAATGATTCTATACCTAATTCAGCTCCAAATAAATGATACATTTGTTCAAGACCATGGAGGTGTCTTTCTATACCGAGTCCTTGCTGGCAGTCTCCTACGCGCTTAGAATGTGCGTCACTTGCTACTTGCATTAAGCTATACAACTCTTCTTTAGTGTAACTTCCTTTTTCAATTGCCTTGACTAAATTACGCTTTTCCATACTTGTCGCACGTGCGGATTCGGTTCTACCTTCATAAAAATTACGCACAGATACAGGTTCATACACGCTCGTTAGTTTCCCGTAAGTACGGTACTGAGCGAGTTGTAGTGCTTTATGGAAAAAGGCATCTGGACTAATTTTTAGATGTTTAATTTGCTCTGCTCCAAAGTCTGTGAAAACATGTGGATTAAGTGAAAAATTATTTTTTCTAATAAAATGATCTTGCTCAAATTGAGTGAATTTATCAAGAATTTCTTCTGAAAGTTCCCATGTCATTTTTTCAACCAAGAGTATTTGAGACATGTGACTTACTTGTGGAAGAGCTTGCTTGAAACCCTTACTAATATGAGTAATAACAGGCGCGACTGATGTACCATCAATAGCAGAGTGTTCCATATTAAAACCTACTCCTCCATATTTAGTAATGACGATTTGCATTGTCTTGTCGAAATACTTATTTTTTTCATTTAGCATGAGATTTTTAATTGCTTCTTCACCGTTTTGGCTTTCTTCATCAATTGAAAGAACAACGAGTGCATCTGCTATAGTTTCTAATGTGTTAGTATTTACTTTTGATTTTTTAAGTTCACTGTAAACTTGAGCTGCTTGATCTCTTTTAGCCGTTGTAAATATACCAACATTTACACCTTCTGTTTGATCTTCTAATAAAGCTACTTCAACGGCAGCTGTGATATCGATACTGTTATATATATTACCTGCTTCATCTGTAACAGGTACTTTATACACGTTGTTTTTATATAAAAGGACAACGTGATTATTTTTTTTATCAAAGTCAGCAACATGGAATGTATCTCTATTTATTTGAGGGATTCGAACTGAGCGAAAAATTTTGTTTAATTGACTCGTATCGAAGTTTTTATCCATTTTTTCATCAATAATATCTTGATAAAGTTCAGCTACCAAAAAACTAATTTCTCCTGCTGTTTCCATAATTGTATTCTCTTTTATAGTTTGGCTTTCTTTTAGTAATACATTGAAGTTCATAGTTGATGGCAATGAGTCACGATGGTTTAAATAAATATCATTCCAAAACGGTGTAAGCCAACTACCTTCTTGATTTTGATTCCATTCGTGTAATTTTTTTTGAAGTTTTTCTGCTTCTCCGTTTTCTTCAAAAAAGCTGTTGATTACATCAAGCGTTTTTCCAAATTGCTTTTCATCTACTAAAGGCATAATCCATTCGATTAGTTTAGATTTTGTACTGCTTAATGATGGTACCGGTAATTCTGGTAATATTTTTTGAGACATAATTGTTTTAGTCATAGTCATGTTCCTTTCTCTATTAAATTATTAAGGTGCTTTTATTCTTTACGTGAATCTGTATATATTCTCTTATTTCAAAAACTACTTATTTTTAACAGGTGACAATCTTCGTTCTAACCAAGCCATAACAACATCTGCCATCACAGCCATAAGTGCAGTTGGAATAGCTCCTGCTAATATAATTGCGGTTCCGTCCGTTGCATTTGTTCCGCGCAATATAATATCTCCCAGGCCACCAGCACCGATAAAGGTACCTATCGTTGCTATACCGATTGAAATAACTAAAGCCGTCCGAATGCCTGCCATAATAACAGACAGTGCTAAGGGAAGCTCGACCATCTTCAGCACTTGAAACTTGGTCATTCCCATTGCTTTTCCTGATTCAGTTAAGGCATGATCAACGTTTAATATCCCTGTATATGTGTTTTTTATGATAGGCAATAACGAATATAAAAAGAGTGCAAACACAACCGTATTCGCTCCAAGACCAATAACAAGCATCAGCATAGCAAGCATCGCTAGAGCTGGTATTGTTTGGATTACATTGGCAAGTGAAATAACCCAGTCACTTAAGCGATGATAACGTGCGATAATAATTCCAACTGGAATAGCAACAATCGCCGCAAATAATACGCCATATATAGACATTAAGAAATGCCTAAAAAATTGTTCCCATACATACGAGGCATTTTGTGAATAATAAAACAACACATCTTGTATCGTTTCCATCTATTCAACTCCATTTCCTTGGATAATTACTTTCAAATTTTCAAATGATTATTCGAATTTCGATTTATTCATAAAAGTTTTCACTTTTCAAATAATCTTTGGCAATAATCGCTGGTTCTTTTAGTTTTCCATCCGCTTCATAATTCAATTCTTGCATTTTTTCTGTATTAATTTTACCTGATAATTTCTGTAATATTTCTTTTAATTCTGGGTGCTTTTCAAGGACATCATTATGCGCTACAAGTGAAGCATCATAAGCTGGGAAAAACTCTTTATCATCTTCTAATACTTTTAAATCAAAAGCTTGTATTCGCCCATCCGTTGTATAAGCAAGCACGACATCCATCTTATTGTTTGCTACAGCTTGATAGACAAGTCCGAGTTGCATGGGAAATGTTTCACCAAATTCAAATCCATATTTTTCAACAAATCCGGGATAGCCATCCCCTTTTCGTTTTAACCACGAGTTATCGACACCAAACTTCAAGTCAGGTGCAATCTCTTCTAAATCGGAGACAGTTTGAAGATTCTTTTCTTTCGCAAACTCACTTTTTACCGAAAACGCATAAGAAGTGGCGAATCCATATGAATCAAACCATGTTTGTTCAAATTTATCTTGAAATTCGCGTTGTACAATTTCTAACGCTTTTTCAGGATCACTTACTGGCTCTAAACCTAGCACTCCTGACAAATCGGTCCCTGTATATCGTGTAGCAGTAATATCTACATCCCCACTCGTCATTGCTTGATGTTGAACGACAGATGAACCTAAGTTATTTACAAGAGTTACTTTTAAGTCTGTATAATGTTCAATTTGATACTTAACGATGTTTCCCATAATTTGTGATTCAGACGTATCAAGCGTTCCAATAACAACCGAGTTTTTATCGGATCCACCTAATCCAGGAAGGGAGCAACCACTCATCGTGATAGCAAATGCAATCAACAGAAAAATAAGTTTTTGATTTTTTTTAAACATAAATACATTGCCCCCCTATGTTGTCTCATGCAATTTTTTCATACCTGTTGGTGTTACCATTTTTTCTAATTTCCCTAAGAAAAGATCAGTCAATAATGCAAGTAGTGTAACAGGTATCGCTCCAGCAATAATATACTCTACTTGATATAAGTTAAGTCCGGTAAAAATGTAGTCCCCTAATCCGCCTCCACCAATAAATGCAGCAAGTGTCGCCCAACCTATCAAATAAACAGTTGAAATACGAATGCCTGACATAATCACTGGTATAGCAAGCGGTAACTCAACATGAATCACTTTTTCTATACTGTTCATTCCCATTGCTTGGGCTGCTTCTAGTAAATTACGATCTAATCCACTAACACCTATATAGGTATTTCGCATAATAGGTAAGACAGAATAAATAAATAAGGCAATAATTGCAGGCACTTTCCCAATTCCAATTAACGGGATTAAAAAAGCTAAAATTGCAAAACTAGGAAATGTTTGCACAATACTTAAAATACCCATAACAAAGTTAGCTATTTTAGGGATTCGCGTTAATAAAATACCTAGTGGAACAGCGACAATGATTCCTAATGAAGCAGCTATTAACGAAATATATAAATGTTCCCATATTTTAAATAACAATTCAGTACCATTATTAGTCATAAACGACAAAATACTACTCACCTAAATCAGCTCCTGTTACTATAATGACAGTTCATCCTCACTCCAGATTGAATCGTAAACGATATCGACAAGACTCGCTCTTGTAATAATTCCAATTAATCGTTTTTCTTTATCAACTACAGGGATATATTTCATTCCCTTTTTTAAAATTTGTCTAATCGCATCACGAATATAAGTACCCTCTGTAACTGTGAACGTTTCTTTTTCAAATACATCTGATACTAAACTTGTTTTACTCCGTTTTTGATCAATCATTTCAACGTCAATTGTTCCTTCAAGTATGTTCGCTTCATCGACAACAAGTAACGTGTCGACTCGTGTTGTTTTCATCAGTTGGATTGCCTCTGACAATGTTTTATCTTTTGTTGTCGTAATTGGATTAGAACTCATAATTTGTTCAACTGTTTTAATTTCTGGTTTCGCCTGGACAAGCCGGTCTTTTCCAATAAATTCTTCAACATAGCTATTCGCAGGATTGCGCAATATATTTTCAGGCGTATCGCACTGGACTAGTTCGCCGTCACGTAAAATAACAATCCGATCAGCTAACTTTAATGCCTCATCCATATCATGAGTAACAAAAACAATCGTTTTATTAAGTTTTTTTTGTAAAACCTTAAATTCTTCTTGTAACGAATCACGTGTAATAGGATCAAGCGCACCAAATGGTTCGTCCATTAAGATAAGTGGCTGATCTGCGGCTAGTGCCCGTAGCACCCCAATTCGTTGCTGTTGTCCCCCACTTAATTCGTGTGGATAGCGATCTAAGAAGTCTTTTGTCATATCAACTAATTCAATTAATTCTATTGCTCTTGCATGTCGCTTTTCTTTTGACCACTTTAATAATTTCGGAACAAGGACAATATTTTCTTCGATTGTCATATGTGGAAATAAAGCGATTTGTTGAATAACATAACCTATATCACGTCTTAATTGCACAGGATTTTTATCTAAAATATTCTCTCCATTAATTAAGATTCTTCCTGATGTAGGTTCAATTAATCGATTAATCATTTTCATTGTCGTTGTTTTTCCGCAACCGCTTGGTCCGATAAAACAAATAAATTCACCTTGTTTAAAGTGTAATGATAAATCATTCACTGCTCTTTTATTACCATCATAAATTTTTGATACATGTTCAAATTTCAGCACTAATAAAACACCTCCGATTTTAAATATGAGTTTATCTGATAAATCAATCTTAAATTTAATGAATGTGTAAGGAGTTGAGACTTACTATTGGTTTTCAGTGGATTGTGGAGAAAAGCTCAAGTTGAGGAAATACAAGATATGGTTTGCTATTTTATAATAAACATTATTTAGTCCAAAAAAAAACCACTTTTAGTCAAGTAGGTTCCGTTTAGTAACAGACAAATAGTATTATTATTTATATACAACATTCTAATTATACTACAATTAAGCCTGTTTTGTATATATATATTTATTTCTTCAAATATTTATAGAGTTTTTTAGGATTATTTTGACTTGTTTTTTCACAAGATTACTTCGTTTTATTTAAGTCCATTTCTTCAATAAAGCTTGTACACAAAGGATAAACTGAAGTAATAATAAAACTAATCGGTTAATTGTGACAAAAATAATATATTTTATAAGATGCTCCTATAAACTCTCTTTAGGTAGAGACTAGTTTCATTAATACACTTAATTAATGAGCATCGCTACAATTAATAAAGACACACTCAAAAAACACGTGATAGTACGTGCATGATTCCAAAAAGTCCAACGCGATTCAAATTTTACTCTAAAGCTATTCCATTTCGAATCACTCGTGGGTAAGTCAGCATTAATAATTGCTTTATTTAGTGGTAAGTTTCCTAAGAAAGTAATGAGTAAAGTAGCAACATAAAAAACTAAGGCAATTGATCCCAGTACAACTTTATCCGACTGCTGTAAAATTATAGCTAAGACAACAAAGCCAATTTGAGCTACGAGCGCACCGTTTGAGAAGAAGAGAAACATTGGATTGGCTACTGATGAGGTAAGGTGTCGAATAGATAAAACGAAAGTACGATCATCAGAACTTTTCAAGCCTGGCATAACTGAATTACCATAGGCAAAGACAGTTCCAGCAACAACACCTGTTGTTAGTATTGAAAGTCCCACAAAAACATTAAACAATAATTCATTCATATATTTTAATCTCCCTTGTCAAGCGCAAATCTAGATTAATTCATTTACTTAGTAGATAGCGAGTCTATTCCGTTAATTAAATGAGGAATCGCTAATTTGATATATGCTTCTGGTGCTATCTTTTCACTATTTCTTTTCCACTCCACTGAAGCGCCGTAAATCCCCCAGCTTATCATTACAGCAGTAACTTTTAAGGCTTCATCTTCTTTTTCATCATTTTGTTTTAATAACATTTTATAAAAAATAACTTCAAGTTGTTCTCTAATAATTCGAGCAATCGTATCTTCATATCCTTGGTGACAACGATTAGATAATGATTTTTGGAAGTTCGTTATCGCTACAAAAGTACTTACAATAACTTCTTCATTAAGCTTTCTATTTTCATAGTTGTTACAATCTAGATTAACTAATAATACTTCTGATAATACTTTCTCTAATAAATCATAGATATCTTCAAAATGATAATAAAAAGTTGCCCGATTAATCATCGCTTCTGTAGCAATATCTTTCACTGTTATATCTTTAAAGTCTTTTTCACTTGATAAATCCATAAAAGCATCCATGATAAATTTACGTGTACGTTGAATCCGAAGGTCTGTTTTTGGTTGAGTCATAAAGATTCTCCTCCTATTTCCCCAACAATTTCTTCAATGTGTTGTATAAACGACAATACCAACAAACTATTGGTGTTCTAACTTTTAATTATGTTATACAATCAAGTTGTAAGCAAATAATTAAGACTTAACCTTATAAAATAAAAGAATTGACTTGGACTTTAGTTCAACTCTCTGCTTGAATATATAGAAATGGGGAATAAAATTGAATAATAATAAAAATATGATTTGTGATTTAGAAACAGGTATTTGTGGTGAAGCTGAGGAAGAAGCAGCGGGATTGATTGATTTCAATCAACCCAAAAAATCGATTAATGTTTATTATGTAACTGATCCAATTTGTTCACATTGTTGGGCACAAGAACCTGTTTTTCGTCGTTTTAGTGAACAGTATGGTCATTACTTTAACTTTCATACAGTAATGGGTGGTTTGTTGGAAAAGTGGCATGACGGGCCAATTGATCCTGCTAATGGTATTTATAAACCCGCGGACGTTGCTGGTCATTGGAGAGAAGTTGGTGAACATACAAGAATGCCAATTGATGGTAGCTTAATGGTTGATAACCCTGTTCAATCATCTTTTCCACCATCACGTGTGTTTAAAGTTATTCAAAAGAATCATAACGATCGAAAAGCAACTGAGTACCTTCGTCGTGCAAGAGAAGCTTTATTCGTATATAATCAAAATATATCAGACAATTCAGTCATGATTGAACTTTTAAATAAACTCGGGTTAGATGGTAAAGCGATTGTAAATGAAGCTGACCAACCAGTGACACAGCAGTTATTGAATGAAGATTTCGAGCTTACTAGAAGTTTAGGTGCACGTGGATTCCCAAGTATGATTATGATTAATGAAGATAATCAAGGTGTTAAAATTGTTGGTGGGCGTCCATTTGAAGCTTACGTTGATGGACTAAAACAAGTATTAAATCAAGAAACTTTAGAACCTAAACAACAGCCTTCTCTTGCTAGTCTATTTGAAAAAGAAGAACTGTTATTCTCTAAAGAAATTGAAGAGATGTATGATTTAGCACAATCAGATATTACTTCTTTTGTTGAAAAAGAGCTTTCTGCTGACACTTTTCAAACAAAAGAATTCTTAGGCGAAACGTATTTTACACATAAAAAATAACTAAAGGAGAGTATTTATGACATATATACTACAAGTCGACTTTAAAATGGACGGACCTTTCGGAGATGAAATGGTCGGAGCTTTTGAAGATTTAGCAAAAAGTATCAATAACGAAGAGGGAGTCATTTGGAAAATCTGGACGGAAAATTCTGATACAAATGAAGCTGGTGGAATCTACAATTTTGAAACAAAAGAAACAGCTAAAAAATATTTAGATATGCACTCTAAAAGATTAACTGAATCTGGTGTAACAGATATTAAAGCAAAAATATTTGCTGTTAATCCTAGGCTTACTGAAATTAATAAAGGTCCAGCAAAATAAATAATTCATAAGAAAATCGACTACCTTCGGATAGTCGATTTTCTTATATCTTATAAATAGGAGGCGTTTATATTGTTACAAAAATTAACGAAAGATAGTCATACAAATCCTTTTAAAAGCCCGTTTTCTATTACACGTGTCCAACCAGGTAATATTCTTGGCAGCGAAACCGCAGATACTGCATTTGGTCCATTGGCCATTATTGACCATGCAGTAATGAAAAAAGGCTTAACAATAAAAATGCATGAACACGTTAATGATGAAATTTTAAGTTACATTGGCACAGGTGTCATGCATCACAGAGATTCTGCAGATTTTAAAGCACCAATTGCGCGTGGTAAATTAATGATGATGAATGCGGGCGCAAGTTTTTGGCATGAAGAAAGAATTAATGATAATGAAGTAGAAATGTTGCAAATCTTTGTCCGACCAAATGAAACAGACCTTTCTCCAGAAATTCAATTTCATAATAAACCTGAAGATAATCGTAATTGGTATTTAATGGTCGGACCAAAAGGAAGTGACGCACCTCTTTATCTTAGACAAAAAGTCTACATCCTAGACGCACATCCAAAAGCAGGCGACGAATTAACAGTCCCAACGTATTCAGGCTTTACTCCATTTCTATATGTGATGAATGGAGAGATTTCGGCTAAAACCATTATTATTAGTAAACAAGAAGCTTTAACAGACTTAGTTAATCCACTCCCACCTATCGTTGCAAGTAAAGATAGTACGCTTGTTTTGTTCTTTGTCGATATGAATGCACCTATGTCATTAGACGGAACAATTAGTGGTATTAAGAAATAATTTAGTCCAAAACAAAACCCATTCCATTTTATCTACATAACTTGTTCATATATGTCTAGTATATGTCTAAAAAACGCATAGGATTCCTTGCTATATATAGAGACTTAAGTTATCTTAAGTTCATACAAGATAAGTTTTACAAATCACTACTAATAACTATAAGTTATTAGATAAAATGAATGGAGAATGATAATTTTGAAAAGAAAAACAATTTCAACTTTACTAGCAACTATTTTATTATCTACAGTTCTAGCAGGTTGTATGTCTAATGATGCAACAGAAAAAGATAACACAGACGTACCAAAAACTGAACAAACTGAAGTTTATGAAAACATGGTAGCTAATAATCCAACAGATGCGATGACGCTACTCAAAGAAGGTAATCAGCGTTTCGTTTCAAATGAAATGGCTAATTTTGATTTAGGACAATCAAAAAGAAGTGAACTTGTTGAGGGACAAGATCCTTTTGCAGTTGTTGTCGCTTGTTCAGATTCACGCGTAACGCCTGAACATTTATATGATCAAGGATTAGGTGATTTATTTGTTATACGTGTCGCAGGAAATATACTTGATGACGCAGAAATAGGTAGTATTGAGTATGCAGTCGAACATCTAGATAGTTCTTTAGTTGTAATCTTAGGTCATGAAGAATGTGGTGCAGTGACTACAGCAGTTGCTAAAGACGATGATCCTCTAGGTACAGAAACTACTAAGTACATAGATGCTTTTCTTGATAATATCGAGCCTGCCGTTGCAAAAGCGAAAGATACTGACGTTTCTGATGATGAACTTATCGACGAGACAACAGATATAAACGTGAAATTAACTGTCGAGCAACTTTTAGAAGAAAGTTCAATTGTTAGTGAACACGCTGAAGCTGGTGACGTTGAAGTTGTAGGAGCAAAATATTTATTATCTAATGGTGAAATAGAATGGTTTGAAGAATAAACAAACTCGTAAAAATAGAGAGAAGGCATTTGCCTTCTCTCTATTTTTTTATAAGGCACTTACTAGTGCGCCATCAATTAACAAAGCCTGTCCTGTTACATAAGTATTTGCCCCTGAAGCTAAAAAGACAACTGTCTTAGCAAACTCTTCCGGCACACCTAAACGTCCGAGTGGAATATCTTTAGCCATGTTTTCCATAACGTCATCAATTGACTTACCTGACTTTTCAGATGCTGATTTTCCTAATTGCAATGTTCGATCTGTTTTTATTTTACCTGGCCCTACTGTATTTACTAAAATGTTATCTTTAGCAAACTCTCTTGCTAAACTTTTTGTCAGTCCATGTACACCTGGTCGCATAACATTTGAAAGAATAAGATTATCAATACTTGCTTTAATTGACGATGACGTAATGTTTATAATCCGACCACTCCCCGCTTGTAACATGAGAGGAATGACTTCTTTCGTCATTCTGACAACACTCAACAAATTTTGTTCAAAAGCATGATACCAATCTTCTTCTGCTACTTCTAAAAAGCCACCTGGTGGTGGACCGCCTGCATTATTAATAAGTACATCTATTTTCGTATGTTGTTTTTTAATTTCAGCAACAACACGCTTAATATCTTCTGCATCTTTCATGTCACCAACTAAATAATTCACTTTATCATTGTTCGTCTCTTTTTTTATTTCACTCGTTGCTAGCTTTAAATTTCCTTCTGTTCGACTGACGATATAAACAATTGCATGCTCTCTTGCAAACTCTGTTGCTATTCCTTTTCCAATTCCTTTGCTTGCACCACTTACTAAAACAACTTTTTCTGCTAAATTTAAATCCATTAAAAGCACCTCCATTTAGAAATTCTATTTCAATAATAACATATTACAGATTAGTAAATTTTTCATAGTATTAAATAAGTAAATCATCTATCATAAATGTATGTATACACACATTTAAGTATAGTGATAGGATTAGGTGATCAATTTGAATACAATTTTGCTTTTTATTCTTATTATTTTGCTCGCTGCTACTTTACAATCGAGTACTGGATTTGGCTTTTCGATTGTTTCGACTCCATTTTTATTAATTATTTTAGAACCGCGTGAAGCCGTTCAAATTAGCTTAATATTATCTTTAGTCATTTCTTTGGCATTCATTAAAAAAGTTAAAAATGATGTCGATAAAGGAATTTTACAGCGTTTTACATTTGGAAGTGTATTAGGTTTACCAATTGGTATGGCCATTTTCATGCTTTTAGATATTGCTTGGCTGAAAATCGGAATAGGTGTTTTAGTCTTATTATTAACTTTCTTTTTATTCTTAAACATTAGAATTAAACAAACAAATATAAAAGACATTTTTATTGGTAGTGTTTCTGGTGCACTCACAACAAGTATTGGCATGTCAGGGCCACCCATTTTACTTTATTTTTCTGGTACAGACACCCCAAAAGAAAAATTGCGGGGGACAACATTAATTTATTATATATTTATTTGTATCATGAGTTTATTTACTCAAGTTTTTGTCGCTGGCACAACTTTAAACGTTTGGATACTTAGCGCATTATCCTTACCTCTAATCGCCATCGGTATGTTTTTTGGAGAATTTTTATTCATTAGAATTAATCAAGCTGTTTTTCGCAAATTAACATACGCCCTATTGACATTTACAGGTGTATATTTATTGATTCAACAATTTATAGAATCTACGTGACTCGATTATAATAGTTGACATTTAATTGTTTTAATGAGATACTAATTAGGTTGAATATATGAGTGACCAATAAGTTATGGCATTCTACGATATGTTTTTGCAATACTTATTCACACTGGCGCGACTTAAGGGTCGCAAGGACGTAAAAGAAGGTTGGGTTTACGTTGCTTAAGTAAGAAACACCCAGTGGAATTTTGACCGCGGTAAAGTGAAATAATGTTTCGTCTATCTAAACGAAACTGATTTCCCACCTAAATTATAGCAATATATAATTAGGGATATAAAAAATAAAACTTATTAGTTACTTGAAACCAACTAAACATAAGGGATGCTCTTTAATTAGAGTATCCCTTTTCCAATATAAAATAAAGGAGTTATTACATATGAATAGCTTATTAGTAGGAACAATTAAATTAGCGATTGTGATTAGAAAAATAGAAACTGGCTATGTATTAGATGTAGAGGACCATGATGTACTTTTACATTTCAATGATATGAATGAAGATGAAGAACTTTTAGATGAAACTGAAATTGAAGTATTTTTATATCACGATAAAAACGAACAAGTCGTTGCAACAACAATGATTCCAAGAATTGATCGTGAAACATTTGGTTGGGCTGAAGTAATTAATGTCGTCCCTCAATTAGGCGTTTTTGTTGATATTGGAACGACTAAAGAAATTTTAGTTTCTGTTGATGATTTACCAATCTATACAGAAGTATGGCCAATAGAAAATGATTTTTTATACCTTGCACTTGGTGAAGATAGACGTGGACGCTTACTTGCAATTCCTGCAACTGAGTATGACATTGAGCCCATATTCGAACCTGCAACAGATTTTGAATTAAATAGCCCTGTTTCAGGTACTATTTATTATACGAATCGTGAAGGTGCTGCATTTATCACTGAAAATAATGTTAGAGGCTTCATTCACAATTCAGAACGCGAAGAAGAACCTAGATTAGGTGAGTTTATTGAAGGACGAGTCATTGAAGTAAAAGATGACGCGACTGTAAATGCTTCATTACTCCCTTTAAAAGAAGAAAGAATCGATCCAGATTCTGAAACTATCTTAGCTTACTTAAAACTTAATGATGGCACAATGCCTTATAATGATAAAAGTGATCCTGAAGATATTAGAGATATCTTTGGAATGAGTAAATCAGCTTTCAAACGCGCTTTAGGAAAATTAATGCGTGAAAGGATTATTAATCAAGATGAATCAACAACTTTTATAGTTAAATAAAAAAACATGTAGAGAATATTCTCTACATGTTTTTTTATGCTTTAGCATCCACTTGAGCATACGCATCAAGAACTGAGATAACTAATGCGCTAACTGCGCCTGCAAATAATAACGCAATTCCCCAACCACCTAAACCTGCACCCATGATGACAATCTTATCGATAATTGTAGCAAATAGGAGTAAGATTAGTCCTGCTGCAAATGAAAGTAGTGCTGGAAAATATCCAACGTATTTCTCGCTTGATGTTGCTTTCGTTAATATAATACTAATAATAAGTAATGCTGGTACTAAAACTGCACCAATAGTTAATACTGATTGAATCATTCTCGTCACCTCTTATAAATATTAAGTTCGAAAGTACTTAACCTTAATTTATGATACCTTTTAACAAGATTAATGTCAATTAGATTGAATGCGTGCTGCAAGTACATTAATACTTTAAAATTTTGTTTGAATTTAATTATAATTAATTCATTCCACGTATTATACTTTTTATTATTCTATTTAATAATCCACTTTTTTGCTTGGTAGTTTTTTTTGATGTTTCAATTTGTTTATTTTGATTAATTATTTTATGTACTTTTTGGTCAATTTGTTCGTTTATAAAATCTTCTTGTTGTTCCAATCTTTCACTTAAATTAAGAATTAATTTATTCTGTTTTAAGATTAACCCACTTTGTTTACTAACCGTCTTTTTTAATTCATCATGTTGTTTAGCGTATTTATCTAAATCAGTAGTAACTGGCACTCTTTCAGGCAACGTCTCCTGTGTTGTACCTTTACCAAACCTTTCAACAACAACACTTGTCGCACGCTCTACTGTTATATTTGTTTCTTCTCTAATTTCTTTTAAATATCTTAAAACAGTAATATCTTTATCTGTATATAATCTAGCACGACGCGCTCCCGTCCCCTGTCCTTTAGTAAAAGAGTAGCCTTTACTTTCTAAGCTTTGACTATACTTTCTAATTGTAGTATTGGCCATACCTAACATTTTTGAAACTTCACTTGTTAAATAAGTCGTTTCGGCTTCCCCTATGTCGTCTTCTATAGTGTCTATTGCGTTGTCAGTCATATTTATCACCTCTACCCCAATCATACCTTTTACCATCACTTTTTGCACGTTTTTTTATTTTTGATTATTTAAAGGTAAGTTTAAGATCATTTAAATCAATGAACAGATGACTAATACAGACTCATTTAATGCAATATGTTCAATATTTAATATTCAAATTATTTGAACCGAGTTGTTAAACTACCTAGATTTTCAATTTCTACAGTCACTTCATCAGATTGTGTTAAATAGCTTCTTTCTTCAATTGGCTTTCCGATAATAACCCCTTCAGGTGTACCTGTAATAATTAAGTCTCCAGGCTTTAAAGTCATATGTTTTGATATATAGCTGATCAATTCTGGAACTGAAAATATCATATCTGATGTATTTGAATCTTGTACAATATTTCCATTTAATTTTGTTTTAATTTTTAAGTTATTAGGATTTGGTATCTCTTCTTTTGTTACGATATAAGGCCCTATTGGAAGAAATCCATCACTTGTTTTACCTAACATCCATTGACCTGTTCTTTTTTGTAAATCACGTGCTGATAAATCATTTGTTGTACAATAACCAAAAACATAATCAAGTGCTTCTGATTCACTAATATTACATGCTTTTTTACCGATAACAATTCCAAGCTCCACTTCGTAATCAAGTCTTTCTGTTGTTTCAGGTATTAACACTTTAGCTTGATGAGCACTTAATGCATTATTAAATTTATTAAATAAAATGGGATATTTGGGATAATCAGCTTTTATTTCATCTGCATGCTTTCTATAATTTAAACCCACACAAATTATCTTTTCAGGTTCTGTAAGTGCCGGTGCGTATTCAATTTCTTCTGATAAATAATCATCAACTGAACTTTTTTCTATTATTTGTTGTAAATGCATGATACCTTGTTCACCTTGATTAATAACCTCTTGAATACTCATTGAATTAACTGGAAGTATTCCTTCAGCTAATTTAATTCCTAAATGTTTTTTATCATTTTTATAGTATGTCAGTAATTTCATGTTTATCCCTCCATTAGATTAATTCTATCTTATCAAGAAACACGTTTTTTATCATCTATTTTTTGTTTGCTTACGGCAAAATAGTTGTACATATTTATGCATGTTTAAGATAGCTAATAACGTTGCTCTAGACCCACACGATACCTTACTGGTAGTATATAGATAGACATAAAAGGCGGAGATAAATGTGAAAGAAAATACAAAACAAATATATAGGGCAACTTGGATTGGCATATTCGCTAATCTATTTCTAACAATTATTAAAGGGTTAGGTGGCTTTTTGTCAGGTAGTCGCGCATTAATTGCTGACGCTTTACACTCTGCTTCAGATATCGTAAGTTCAGTTGTAATTTTATTTGCAGTCCGCATATCAAATAAACCTCCTGACAAAGAACATCCTTATGGTCACGGAAAAGCTGAAAATGTTGCATCCATTATCGTAGCACTTTTATTAATTGTGGTCGGAATTGAAATTAGTATTTCTTCTATAAAAATTTTGTTTGGAGAAACGCCTATTGCACCAACTCAATTAGCCCTTTTTATCATTATTTTTTCTATTATTTTAAAAGAAGTTTTATTCCAATATAAAATGCGTCTTGGAAAAAAATACAACAGTACAGCTTTAATAAGCGACGCTTGGCATCATAGATCTGATTCACTCTCTTCACTTGCTGTATTAATTGGTGTTGGCGCTGCTATTTTAGGTGATAAAATTAATATGCCTATCTTAGTTTACGGAGATGCGATTGCAGGAATTGTTGTTTCCATTATCGTAATTAAAGTTGGTTATAATTTAGCAAAGGAATCTTCACTCGTTATTTTAGAAAAAGTATTGAGTGATGAAGATGTGAGTAAATATCATGATACCACTCTTTCTGTTGAAGGAATTAATCAAATAGATGAGCTGTTTGCACGAACACATGGAAGTTACGTTATCATCGACTTAAAAATCAGTGTTGATTCTAAAATGAGTGTAAAAAAAGGGCATGATATAGGAAAGTCTGCAAAAATAACCTTGATGCAAACACATCCAGAAGTAAGTAATGTATTTGTTCATATTAACCCATTTAATTAAAAAAACCTGCTCTAAAAAATCTACCTTGACCAGGTATATTTTAATTATGAGTAGGGTTTATTATAATTTATTTAAAATGACTTCAATTCTTCCCCGGTTATAACGCTGCACAATAATAAATGGTAGATTCGCTATTAATGCATAAATAATCATAATCCAACCAGCCCAAACTGGATTCCACAAAAAGAACAAAGGTGCTGGAAGAATTAAGAGAAAGTGCGTTAACTCTGCTCGTTTTGTTTCAGCTGCAAAGACCATTAAATCATTTTTTCTTTTGCCATGTAAATGACTTTTATTATAACTCTTTTTCGCTATCGAAGAGCCATCAATTAGGAAGCCTTTCCATTTTTTGACTAACAATAATTTTTGCCAGATTTCACCTGATTGTTCCCATTTTTTTATTTTAAAAAAACGATTACTTTCTAAAAAGAAGCTTATTGGGATTTTAAAACATAAATAAGAAATAAAAAAATGAAAAAATCCCCAAGCAATAATATTTACTAGTATAAGTATAATTCCTGCTGTAACTGACATTTTTTTAGCTCTCCTTCATTACACTTTAATTTTTCGTCCTTTCCACATAACGGAGTGCAAAATATGGGTGCGATATAATGAATACATAAACACACCTATAAAGAATAAAAATAAAACTGGATAAAATAAAAAAATCCGTTTTTTAAAATTACCTGCTCTTTTTGCATGGACAGCTGTTTGTATACCATAAAACATATATGCAGCTAAGCTAAGAGTAATAAATATAAAATTCCCCGTTAATAAAGCAACCAACGGTAAACTTGTTGCTAAAAGAGCCCCAAATATCCATAAATTAATCAATGTCATAACAAGTGGATGGGTCGATTGAGATGCGGTAGCTAAGTTTTTTGTCCATCCTTCTGTTAATTCTCGCACGCCGCCTGAATACATACGCAGACTAATGATTCCTTTACCTCCGTAATTTGTAACTGGTAAATTATCATTTAAAAAAAGTTTACTTAATGCAAAATCATCCATAATTGATTCTTCTGCCCAAGCATGTCCCCCTGTTTGAAGGTAGCTTTTCTTATCGCATAAGATACATGGACCAAATGATCCTGCAGTTTTGAATTTACTTTTCCAATACGTAAATACATTAACTCCGGTCAGCACAATTATATTAAATACTGCAGATAAATTTTCATATCTTTTTTCAACTTTATGGTAAGGTTGAATTGATAATATTCCTTTTGATTTTTGGTTTTGATAACTCGATAAAAGCTTCTCTAAACTATTACTTTTTTCAAATTTTACATCCGCATCTAAAAAAAGTAACCATTCCCCTTTAGCATGACTTGCTCCATTCGCACAAGCAATTGTTTTACCTGAATCCACATTGTTTATTGCGGTGTTAGCATAAACAGTTGCACCGTAACTCTTTGCTACTTCTACAGTTTGATCATCTGACTTATCATCAATAACAATTACTTCGTAAGCTTTTAAATTTTGGTGTTTTAAAGATTCTAAAAGGATTGGCAAGCGGTGTGCTTCATTTCTCGCAGGTATAATAATTGATAGAAATGGATTCTTTTGCTTTCCTTCTACATTTTGCGGTGTTGGAAGTGACCAAAACATAAACATACCACTTATTAAACCTATTAATATGAGCAATAAAACAATTATAAATGCAAGTAGCATTTTGGTTCCTCCTATTAACTTCTTATATAAGCCATTTCCGTAACTTTCGCAATAGCGTTAAGTCTTGCTTTTTATATGGTGGAAATTTTTTATTCATCTGTTTATAAGTGAATGACTTTGATATTGCTCGCTCATAACTACATGATTTATAACCAGCGTAACCATGATAAGCACCGAATCCACTTCTTCCAACTCCTCCAAAAGCAATCTTAGGATTTGTAGCATATTGAATAACATGATTTATACTTATTGTTGATTTCATTTGCTTTTTTAATAAGTTTAAAGTGTCATTGTTTTTACTAAAAAGATAAACAACCAGACTATCTTTTTGTAATAGATTCTGTCGAAGTAACTCGTTTAAATCAGTATAAGGTATAACTGGTAAAATTGGGCCAAATATTTCTTCTTTTAACAAACCACTTTTTTGATTAACGTCTATTAAAAGCGTTGGTTCGATAAATAACTCTTCTCGCTTAGACAATCCACCATAATAGATTGTCCCTGCTGTTAAAAGACGTTCTAAACGGCGGTAGTGGTCTTCATGAATTAAACGACCATAATTTAAACTTTCACTTGGATTTTCACCAAAAAAAGAGACTATATTCTCTTTCAAAGCTTCTAATGTCTCTTCATAAATTGATTGATGAACAAATAACCTATCAGGAGCAATACAAGTTTGCCCCGCATTTAAATACTTACCCCAAACAATTTCTTCTAAAGCGTTTTCAGAAAACCCTGTTTCATCTATAATACAAGGATTTTTACCTCCAAGCTCCATAATGACTGGCATTTGTTTTGTAGCTGCTTGCTCGTAAACTAAGTTACCTATTTTTTCACTACCCGTAAAAAAAAGTAGATTAAATGGTAAATTAATTAGCTTTTTTGCGATTTCGGCATCACCTTGGACGACTATTACTTGTTCAGGTAAAAAATAAACATCAATCAACTTTTGTAATGCCTTACTCGTTGCTGGTGCGTGTTCTGATGGTTTAATTACACATCTGTTTCCTGCTGAAATTGCACTAATCACAGGCATTAAAGCAAGTTGTAAAGGATAATTCCACGGACTAATTACAAGTACTGTCCCATACGCTTCACGGTTTTTTTCGACTTTTTCAATTGTACCTATTTTAAAACGATATGAAGACTTTTCTTTAGACCATTTATCTATATTTTTTAACACATAGTCAATTTCATTTAATAAAACAGCAAATTCTGAAGCATAAGCTTCAAACGCTGATTTTTTTAAATCTGTATTTAACGCTTCTAAAAAAACAAATTCTTTTTCAATTAACATGTGTTTTAATTGTTTTAAAATTTGTTTCCGCTCTAAGACTGGTAGTAAATCATGATTGTTTACTCTAGCTTCTAACATTGCTTCTACTTTTATTAAATATTTATCTTCCATCTGATTGATCTCGTTTTACAATTTTATTTTTTACTTGTTGTCCACTGAGAGTAACCATTGGCATGCCACCACCTGGATTTACCGTACCGCCGACAAAATACAGATTATCATATTTCTCACTTTGTTTTGGATGTTTAAAACCTCTATTGTTTTTACGATCAGATAAAGTACCATAGATTGCACCACGATCAGATCCATAGACACGTTTAATATCAATAGGTGTCCACATATCTTGTGTGACAATATTTTTTCGTAAATCAGTTAATCCCATTTCTTCTAATTTAATTAGTACAAGGTCAGCAAAATCTTCATATTGCTTTCGAGTTATGGGCTTATTTTCTTGGATATAAGGAATGTGAGGCAAGATTTTTAAATTTTCATAATTAGTTGGTGCTTGATTTGATTCTGTTTTGTTTGTGTTAACTAAATAGATAACTGGATCATTTGGCAATTCATGTTCATGAAATATCTTATTCATCTGTTCTTTCATGTTTTTTGAAAAAAAGAAATTATGGTGATTCAGTTGTGGATATTTCTTATTTACACCGATATGGAGAACAAGACCCGAACTCGTTGGTTCGAATTTTTTCTTTAATTTATTCACGTATTTTGGCTTTTCTTCAAGCAGCTTTTCATAAACAGGAATAACTTCCATATTAGATATATAGTAATCTGCAACTAGCTTGCTGCCATCGTCTAAAATAACACTTGTAATCTGATTTTTTCTTTTTTCAAGCTTTACTACTTCTCTTCCAGTAAAGAACTGAACACCTGCCTCTTTAGCTAACTTTACTAATCCCTCACCTAGTAAATGCATACCACCTGGCACGTACCAAACACCTTGTGCATGCTGCATATAAATCATCATATTTAAAACAGCAGGTGCGTCATAAGGTGATGAACCAACATATTTAATGAAATAACTTAACATGTCACTAAACTGTTTATTCTTAATTCTTTTATCAATTCCTTGACGCATTGTAGAAAACAAATCGAAGTTTTTCACAGATTTTAGTGCGCCGTGATGTTGGATAACTTCCTTTGTATTATCAAAGCCTTGTTTAAAATATCCTTCTTCGGTCGTATCGTATAGTTTTTTTGAATATTCTAGTAATTTTTTATATTGTTTCATGTCTTTTTTACTTAGTGAATCATTTTTTTCTTTCATATCTGTAAGATTTTCATATAAATCAATTACATTTCCATCAGGAAAAAATGAACGCCATTGATGGTTTAATCTTTGCATCGGTACATAATCTTTCATTTGCTTGCCACTTCCTGCAAACAAAGTTTCAAATATATGTGGCATTGTTAAAATAGAAGGCCCTAAATCAAAACCAAAGCCATCTTGCTCAAGTCGATTTAATTTCCCGCCTAGGTGATCATTTTTTTCATATAATGAAACAGTGTAACCTTCTTGTGCTAATGAAATCGCTGCTGATAAGCCGCCTAACCCACCACCAATAACAATTATCGTTTTATTTTTTTTCATTATAAACACCTTTCTAAAATGAATTTCATTTGCTTATTACAGAATTTATTTGTTCCATTTCTTCTTTAGCTACATAATTACGCATTGATAAACAATCGTAATTGTTATCTCTTACTGCATTTAAAATACCACGATAAACCTGCGCAGAAAGAGCTACTGGCATTTGGCTATCAGAATCGAATTGATGAATGTGTTTTGTAAAGCTGGCATACAATACTTCTGCTCTTAAAGCTAGCTTTTCCCATAACTCTATAAATGATTCATTAATTACACCGGAACTTAAATCGTTTGTTGAATAACCCACATAAGCAAGTTCCACTTTTGGTAAATAGATTCGTTCTTTTTCTTGGTAATCTTCGCCAATATCCCTTAGAATATTTGTAATTTGCATAGCAACGCCTAAATCAATTGCCGCTTCTTTTAAAGTTTCGATTGATTTTGAACCAATGATTGGAAGCAACATATATCCAACAGTACCAGCAACATAATAACTATAATCTTCTAACTCTTCTAGGGTTTCTGGTTGTTTAAAATCGATGTCCATACCTTGACCAATTAATTGATCATAAAATGGTTGAATGTCCATTTCATAATGATTAAATACATGTCTTAGCGCACGCCATAGCGGGTGATTAATTTCTTCGCCACGATTAAATAAATCTAATTCTCGTTTTAACCGTTCTAAATCACGACGTTGACTAATTGGGCCTATATTTTCATCAACCCGGTCATCAGCCGATCTACAAAAAGCATAGATTGCATAGATTGCTTTTGCTTTTTTTTCAGGCAGTTGTGAAAATGCATAATAAAAACTTTTAGAATGTTTTTTTATAATCTCTTCACAATATAAAAAGTCTGCTGCTTCTTGCTTGGTATCCATTTTAATCCCTCCAATATGTTTAGTTACTAAAAATCACTTTTCGATCATCTTTGATGAGTTCTTGTGTAGCTATTTTAGCAGATAATAAAACAATTGGCACTCCTGCTCCTGGATGTGTACTACTTCCTGTAAAGTATAAGTTCTCACAATGCGTAGCCTTACTTTGTGGTCTCATATGATTACTTTGTGAAAGTGTTGGTTGTAGACCAAAAGTTGCACCATTATATGCATTGAATTTCTGTTCAAAATCAACTGGAGTCATGTAAGATTCAGTAACAATTTCTTTATCAACATTTTCAAATCCTTTTATTTCTTTCATCGAATTTAAAATATAATTACGGTAATGTTCGATTGTTTCTTCATTCCATTCATACTTTGCTGTTGATAATTCTGAAACAGGCATTAATATATATAAACCGTCTTTTCCTGCAGGCGCGAGTGATGGATCTATTTTTGACGCAATATGAATGTAAAATGATGCGCTATCCATTTTATTTCCTTCAAAGATATCATGTAAATTCTTTTCTAAATCATTATCAAACACAAAGTTGTGAACACCTTCTACTTCTTCATATTTGCGATCCATCCCTAAATACATTAAGAAACATGAACATGAATACTTCAAGCTGTCTATTTTTTTGTCAGTATATTTGCCTTTTGCTTTCTTATCTTTAACAAGGTTTTTCATTGCAAATGGGAAATCGGCATTACACATAACAAAGTCTGACGTTTCTTTTGTGTCATTTACTAAAATACCTGTTGCTTTACCTTCTTCAATACATATTTCTTCAACTTCAACGTTATAGTTAATTTTTCCGCCTAACTCAAGGAACAATCTTTCCATTGCAGTAGCCATTGTATGCATGCCACCTTTGATAAACCAAATGCCGTATAAAAATTCAATCATCGGAATCATTGAATAAAGCGATGGTCCATTATATGGTGAAATTCCGATGTACAAGGTTTGAAAACTAATCATATTTTTTAAACGATCGTCTTTTATATATTTACTTAGAAATTGGTCTGCTGTATCGAATGTTTTTAATTTTAATCCTTGTTTTAACATATAGGGATTATAAAAATCTCTTTTATTACGGAATGGCTTTTGTAAAAAATCTGTTTTAGCAACTCTAAATCGTTTATATATTTCTTCTAAATAAGCCATGAATCCTTCAACATCATCTTCATTTATCTCTTCTATTGTAGCAATCAATTTCGTTAAATCATTTGAAATATCATAGGGATTATCGATTTCATTATTAAAATAAACCCGGTACATTGGATCAACTTGTTCCATTGGAATATAATCATCTGGATCCCGACCACATAATTCAAATACTTCTCTGTACAACTCTGGCATCATAACGATTGTCGGTCCTAGATCAAATTGATACCCATCTTGCTCAATTTTATGCATTTTACCACCTGGCATACTTTCTTTTTCAAAAATCTCAACATTGTATCCTGCATGCTGCAAACGGATTGCACTTGCTAGTCCTGCTACACCTGCACCAATTACATTTACTGTTTTTTTCATTAGACAAACTCCTCAAGTCACTTTTATTTTATTAATTAACTACATTGTACTACTTTTATTAATCTTGTACAATGTTTTATTGATTATAATTGTTTTTTTATTATTTTTAGTGATTTCTGTACAATGTTATGATAGTATTAAGACAGATTTCTGTAGAGGGTGGACGCTAATGGAAGATATATCCAAAAAAACTTATTATATAAAGGAAGTCTCTAATTTCACTGGACTTTCGGAGCAACTCATTCGTAAATGGGAAAGTAGATACAAAATTGTAAATCCAAATCGGTTAGCTAATGGTTATAGAATTTATACACATGATGATATGTTAACGTTAAAAGCGTTAAAAAACTTACGAGATCAAGGATACTCGGTAAAAGATGCCATAAATATTGTCGCAGAGAAGAAAAAATTAAACTTAATTAAAAATAAATTAAACCCAGTAGATCCTAGTCCCTACATTCCTAAACTTATTGAGGCAGGCGTGATTTATGACGAAGAAAATTTAATGCTTTTATTAAAACAAGCAAATCAACAATACGGCTTAGACTTATTTTTACAAAACACTGTACAACCTTTTTTAAAAATAATTGGTGAGTTATGGAAAAACAAAGACTGGGATGAAAGCCAAGAAACAATCTCAAGTATCGTTGTGCGTGATTTTTTAACCGAATTAAGTAGAGGTTTTCCTAACAACACTGATGCACCAACTGTACTTGGTTTTTGTTTACCTAATGAACGCCATGAAATACCTTTACAAATTTTACTCTTACAATTAGAAATTCGTGGCTTTCGGACAATTAGAATTGCTCCTTCACCAAAATTCTCTTCTATCGAGCAACTGATAAAGCGAATAAAACCAGAAAAAGTTTTATTCTCTGCGTCAACGATTCAACCTTTTCAAAAGGAGCCTTATTTAATAGAGATGCTCGATCGTATTGCTGAAAAATATGAGAATATCTCATTTTATATTGGCGGAAATGGAGTATGGAAGTATACTGAGGTAGTAAAACCAAAACATATGAAAATCTCTTATACATTAGATGATATTTTAAATTAAGTACGTAGTTCTTCATGTCTGCAAAACGATTAATTATAGAATAGGAAGGAAGATAGTCCGTGGCTTATCTTTTAAAACGTAGTAAATTATTTATTTTCTTAATACTGATTCTAATGTTAGTTGGTGTTTATACATTCCTTACGCTACCAAAACGTGAGATTCCAGAAACTCCTGTTGACCTTGTAATGGTTTCAGCTATTTTACCCGGTGCAGAACCTGTAGAAGTAGAAAGAACGGTAACTGGTCCGCTAGAACGAGCTGTTAAGAATATAAACGGAATCGATACAATAGAGTCTATTTCTGCGAATTCAGCATCAATCATCACACTTGCATTAAAAGATGAGGTTGACAGTGAGCAAATTATTAACAAAGTACAACAAGAAGTACAACGGACGACGAGTGAATTACCAGAGAATGCACAAGCGCCTGAAGTTAAAAAACTCGATTTAACATCTCCCCTTGTTTCTTATATGTTCACAGGGGATGAAAAGGAGCTTGCTGAGTTAGAAAATTCTTTAGCTAAACTCTCAGATGATATTCAATCAATCGAAGGAATTGCCGGAACAACTGTTAAAGGTTTTTCAGAAAAGCAAATAATAATTACGCTTGATCCTGAAAAACTAGCAGAAAATCAATTGCAACCTAATGATGTGCTTACTGTGTTGCAACAATCTAATCAACCACTCTCACTTGGTACACATGATGATGGTAAAGAACGTCTCGTTTTAAGTGTGAAACAAGATGAAGGCATTGAAAAACTTGAAAAATTACAAATAGGCGAGAAAGCACTTCCTTTAGCAGATTTAGCGGATATCGGTGAAGTAGCAAAAGACGCAGAAGACATTGTCTCATTTGACGGGAATCAAGCGATTTCTTATACTGTCTTTCTTCAACTAGGTCAAGATATCCCTTCTATGGATAAAACGATAGATAAAAAAATGAATGAATTTATTGATAATCTTCCTAAAGAAGTGACCGCACACACCTATGAATCACAAGCTGATAATGTAAACACGATATTTGATAGTTTATATATCTCATTACTAATCGCAGTTATTGCAGTACTCATTATAACAACTGCTGGGTTAACACTTTTCGGTTCATTTGCAGTAGCGTTAACTGTTCTTGCTTCTGTACTTATTGGGCTTATCCCTATTCCATATATGGGCGTTGATTTAAATCAGATTTCCGTTATTGGACTCATTATTGCAATTGGTATTCTCGTTGATGACAGCATTGTCGTAAATGATAATATTCAAAGACGATATAAATTAGGTGACTCGCCAATCGATGGTGCAATTAATGGCGTAAAAGAAGTATACACTTCAATTGTCTCTTCTAGCTTAGCAATTGTCGTAACTTTTTCACCTCTACTCTTATTATCTGGAGGAAATGGTGCTTTTATAAAGGCACTGCCAAGTATCTTAATTACTACAATTATTGCATCGACTATTCTATCAGTTACACTCGTACCAATGCTACAATTTATTAAAACTAAACGACGTAACAAAAAAATATCAAATACGCCCGGATTTTTAGGGAAACCTTTAGAAAAAATAGCAGTATTTTATTCTGAAACAGTATTACGTAAAGTTTTAAAACGTCCATTACTTGTCGGAATTGGCGGATTAATTATCGCTACAGGTTTGTTATTGTTAGCCCTGCTAACACCATTTGAATTCTTTCCAGCTGCAGATAAAGAAGAAGTGACAATGGACGTCAGACTTACAGCAGGAACAACAATTGAAGATACGAATAAAATTATCGAACAAATGACTGATGAAGTTTCTAAAGAAGATGAAAACGTAAGTGAAACGTCTATTTTCACAGGTGACGGCTTACCTAACTTGTTTGCTGCCTCGATGGATAATACAGGTGAAAATACAGGACAAGCAGTATTTCGTATCAATCAAGACCAGACTAGTGCAACTGAATTTATCGACAAATGGCAGCCTGAATTACGCGAGCGTTACAGTGACGCAGAAATTTTCCTTGATACAATTGTCCAAGGGCCCCCAGTTGGAGCACCCGTCACGGTTACTGTTTCAGGAGACGATATCAAGCAACTTACTGAAATACGGGAT
This sequence comes from Caryophanales bacterium, assembly GCA_029257405.1. Classification (GTDB taxonomy): domain Bacteria; phylum Bacillota; class Bacilli; order Bacillales; family Amphibacillaceae; genus Pseudogracilibacillus. The sequence goes on along the minus strand of JARIBO010000048.1, from coordinate 72,255 downwards.
GATTTAAAAAGTAAAATGTTAGATAAAGGTGCTAATATTGTCACTGACAACTTAGGTGAATTGATTCCAGCTATCGAATACACACCTAATCAACAAGCACTTGAAGATAATCAAATACCGCTTAACGTAGTCACAAATCAACTTCAATTGCTCACACAAGGTGTTCCTTTATTTAATATATACGAAGGTGAGATTTCAAAAGAAGTTATTTTAAAAGAAGATGGTGTAAATGAAGGTGAAGAAATTGATCTTTCAAAAAGTGTCATCCCTTCTCTATCAGCTGAAGGGCCACCTACATTTGTTCCTTTAGATGAACTACTTTCAGCCAAAAAGACATCACTTATCGCTCAAGTGCCTCATGAAAAAGGCGAGCGTGCAATTACTTTAAAAGCATTTGGAGATACAGAAAATTTTAAGACAGATATGGTAGATATAGCAGAGAATGAAAAAGAAAACGTACCGAATGATTATGTTATTTCAACTGGCGGAGAAAATTCAGATCAACAAGCATTCTTCGCTGAAATTGGAATTCTTTTCTTAGTTGTTTTGCTACTCGTTTACTTAGTTATAGCCTTTCAATTTAAATCGTTTAGCTTACCTTTTTTAGTCTTATTTGCTGTGTATCTTGGTATTTCCGGCGCAATTCTTGGACTCTTTATCACACAAACACCACTTAGTTTCCTTGGTGTAATGGGTATTGTTTCACTTACTGGGATTGTCGTTCGAAATGCTGTTGTTTTAATCGATTTTGTTGAAGTACGTCGCCTATCAGGTAATATGAATATTACAGAAGCGATTGTCGAGTCGGGTTATGCAAGAATTAAACCGATTCTTCTTACTTCATTCACATCAATTGTGGCACTAATTCCTGTTGCTTTATCAGGTGACCCCTTGTTTGAAGCACTGGCGATTACAATTATTTCTGGACTCGCATTCTCAGGTTCATTTACTCTCGTGATGATTCCATCACTTTATCTTATTTATTATAAATTTATTGGGTATAAGGTAGAACGTGAATAATGATTTTTAAGGAGGAATTATTTTGCATATTTATTTACTTGGAGCAACTGGAAGAGTTGGTCAAGAGATTTTAAAAACAGCTTTAAATGACGGACATCAAGTAAGTGTTTTAGTACGCTCTCCAGAAAAACTGGGAATTGAATCTAACTTACTTACTGTTTACGAAGGGAACGTTTTAAATGAAGGAGACCTTTTAAACTCGATGAAAGATAGCGATGTTGTCATTAGCGCTCTAAATACTGATAAAAATGATACTTTATCAAAAAGTATGCCATTAATTATTAAAACGATGGCACATTATAGCTTAACAAAAATTATTACAATTGGAACAGCAGGAATTTTAAATAGCCGTGTTGAACCTAAGCTTTACCGGTTTCAATCAAGTGAGTCAAAAAGAAAAACCACTACCGCTGCCGAAGATCATCTAGCAGCTTACCTCTTACTTCGGGAATCTGATTTGGATTGGACAGTTGTTTGCCCTACTTATTTACCTGATGGAGTAGAAATAGGAGGATACCGAACAGAAATAGATTTCTTACCTGAAAACAGTAAGAAAATTTCAGTTGGAGATACAGCAAGTTTTGCTTATTCTCTCTTGTTTGATAGTACATTCATTAAAAACCGAGTTGGTATTGCTTATTAAAAAATGAGTCTAAGCGTTTTCGCTTAGACTCATTTTTTAATTTTATAACCCTAAATACCAAGATGCTACACCAAAGTAAATGAGGACACCCACGATATCAGCAATCGACGTAATTAAAGGTCCACTTGCTGTTGCAGGATCTAGTTTTAACTTGTCAAAAACAAATGGTAAGGACATTCCTATTAAACTACCTATCATAACAATCAATACCATCGTTAAAGCAACTACTACTGCAATATCAAGTCCACCACGAATGACACCCATAATCGAAACTGCTGCTGCCATTGTGAACCCCATTAACGCAGCAACTGATATTTCTTTTGTAAACATTTTAAACCAGTCTTTAATTTTAACGTCCCCAATTGTCATTGCACGAATAACAAGCGTAGCTGACTGTGAACCGGCATTCCCCCCACTATCAATTAGTAATGGTAGAAAGAATACAAGCGCAACATTTGCCTCTATAATGTGTTCATAATGGGCAATTCCTGCACCAGAAAATATATTCATAAAGACTAAAACAACTAACCAAACAATTCTTTTTCTATATAAAAGTCCGACTGAAGCATTCATTAAACCCATTTCTGAAAAATCAGCAGGCGTTGTACCCATTGAAGCCATTTTGTGAAAGTCTTCAGTTGCTTCTAATTGCATAACGTCTAAAATATCTTCGACATGAATAACACCAATTATTTGATCTTCTTCATCTACCACAGGCATTGATACAAGATCAGTATCACGGAAAACTGACGCTACTTCTTCTTGGTCTTCATTTACAGGGATTGCTATAATATCTTTAATCATTACATCAGCAATATTTTCTTCACCATCTGCTGCAAGTAATTCTCTTATAGTTAACACACCAACCAATTCATGAAAATCATCAACAATGTACATATAGTATATATTTTGTTTGATTTTTACATTTTCTCTTAATATTACAATAGCTTCTTCAATTGTTACATCTTCATTAACTGAAACAAATTCTTCTTTCATGATTGAACCTGCTGTTTCAATTTCAAACGTTTGTTCATTTTTCATTTTTACGCCCCCTTAATAATTGATTATATATTTTACTTTAAAATAACAGAAGTATTTTTATTAATAAATGAGCAGATTATTAAAATTAATATCTACAAAAAATAAAAACACCCCTCTACGAAGAAGGGTGTTTGACATCTTAAATAAGCTCATTTAAAGTATGACTATGCATCCTCCACTGTAGAGTTTTAGCACTATATGGCTTGGTTGTTTTTCAACCAACTACATTAGAACAGCCTTAAGTCGACTAATTCTGCTGACCCATTGGTGTCTCTCGACGTTTCTGGGTAGTAGCTTTACCTCCATATAGGAGCCTCACCTAACGAGGAATTTCATTTAATTTTAACACAACTTCTAATATAACAATTCATCTTTTTTTTGTCAAATTTATTTTGCATTGAGAATACTTTTCAGTTATCTATTTACAAATTTCTTTTTATGTAATACACTGAATTTATGAAGATGTTGCGTAAGGTAAACTATTTCGAGTAAGCTAAAAATAGATTTTTAATTAAACTTTTATAAAGAGGTGAAAGCAATGGCCGGTACTGTTAGTGTAAAAAATTTAAATGTTTCATATCATGGTAAAGAAGTTGTAAGTAATGTATCTTTCAAATTTGATTCACATAAGTTAATTGGAGTTATTGGTCCAAACGGTGCTGGTAAATCAACTTTAATGAAAGCTACTCTTGGTCTTATCCCAAAAGATAAAGGTGAAGTATCTTTTGATGGAGGTAGTGTAGAACGTGTTAGAAAAAACATTGCTTACGTCCCACAAAGAACTGATATCGACTGGGATTTCCCAATTACAGTTATTGATACCGTGTTAATTGGTAGATATCCTAAATTAGGATTATTTAAACGACCTAAAAAATCTGATAAAGCATTTGCTTATAAATGTTTAGAACAAGTTAATATGGAAGAATTTGCCTCAAGACAAATCGCCGAACTCTCTGGCGGTCAACAACAGCGTGTGTTTTTAGCTAGAGCACTTGCTCAAGAAGCTGAATACTTCTTTTTAGATGAACCGTTTGTTGGAATTGATGTTGCAAGTGAAAAAACAATTATTACAATTTTAAAAGAGTTACGTGATAGCGGGAAAACCGTTTTCGTCGTTCATCATGATTTAACAAAAGTTACAAACTATTTTGATGACCTTGTTTTGATTAATAAAGAATTAATTAGTTCTGGTCCTGTTCAAGATGTTATTAAGCCTGAAATAATGAAAAAAGCTTATAATATGGATTTTGAAGTACTCAACCAAATGGGAGTTGGCGTTTAAATGGAGTTTATTAGTGATTTAATGCAATATGAATTTTTACAAAAAGCTTTTTTTACTTCGATTATGGTTGGGATTATTTCTGGTGTAATTGGTAGTTTTATCATTTTACGTGGTATGGCTTTAATGGGAGACGCCATTTCTCATGCAGTTCTTCCAGGTGTAGCGATATCATTTATGTTAGGCATTAATTATTTTTATGGTGCCGTATTAATTGGAATTCTAGCTGCTGTCATGATTGGCGTTGTAACTCAACATAGCCGAATAAAAAATGATTCCTCAATTGGTATTGTTTTTACTGCTTTTTTCGCTTTAGGTATTATTTTAATTTCTAAAGCACAAACAGCAACCGACTTAACACAAATCTTATTTGGTAATGTGTTATCGGTAAGATCTTCAGATATGTGGATCACTTTAATTATCGGTAGTGTTGTGCTACTTACTGTTGTTCTTTTTTACAAAGAATTACTTGTGAGTAGTTTTGATGAAACAATGGCGCAAGCATATGGATTACCTACTAGAGCTATTCATTATTTAATTATGGTATTACTTACTTTAGTAACAGTAGCATCACTGCAAACTGTTGGTGTTGTTTTAGTAGTTGCTATGTTAATCACACCTGCTTCTACTGCTTATTTGTTAACGAATAAATTGTGGATTATGATTTTATTATCTGCTTCAATCGGTGCGTTTTCAAGTGTCGCTGGATTGTATTTTAGTTTTGTTTATAACTTATCATCAGGTGCTGTTATTGTTTTAGTTGCTACTTTCTTGTTCACTTTAGCATTTATCTTTGCACCAAAACAAGGTGTATTATGGCGTTCAATCCGTGCAAGAAAATCAAAGTCAGCAGCTTAAAATTTTAATATTTATGCTTTTGTGCATTTATATAATACAGATTAAAAATCAAAGGAGAGATTTAGATTTATGAGAAATTTCATTAAACTTATGACTGTTGCATTTCTGGCAGTTATTGTACTTGCAGCTTGTGGTGGTAACGATGATTCAGATTCAAATGCTAAAGACGCTACAAGTGATGATAAAATAAATGTTGTTACTACTTTTACATTACTTGAAGATATTGTAAAACAAATTGGTGGAGATTATGTCGAAACATTTAACCTTGTACCAATCGGAACAGATCCACATGAATATGAACCACTTCCAGAAGATATTAAAGAAACCGAAGAAGCAGACGTACTATTTTCAAACGGAGTGAATCTTGAAGGTGGAGATAGTGGTTGGTTTGCTAAATTAATTGAATCTACTGGCCAAGATGAAGCAAAAGTCTTTGAAGCTTCAGAAGGTGTTGAACCAATGTACTTAATTTCAGAAGATGGTAAGGAAGATGAAATTAATCCTCATACATTTATCGACCCAACTGTCGGTATTATTATGGCAGAAAATGTTAAAGATGGTTTAATCGCAGTATCACCTGAAAATAAAGAAGAAATTGAAGAAAACGCTAAAGCATACCTTGAAACCTTAAAAGAAATGGATGAGCAATACAAAACACGCATTGGTGAAATCCCTGAAGAAGACCGCGTCCTTGTAACAAGTGAGCGTGCTTATCAGTACATGGCTGACCGTTATAATTTAAAAGAAGGATTTATTTGGGAGATTGATACTGAAGAAAACGGTACTCCAGAACAAATCACTACTTTAGTTAACTTTATTAAAGAAGAAGAACCACCTGTATTATTTGTTGAGTCGAACGTTGATACACGCCCAATGGAAACTGTCTCTAATGAAAGTGGCGTAGATATTTACGAAGACAAACTTTATTCAGATGAGATTGGTGCGCTTGGTGAAGAGGCTGACACGTACGTTAAGTATTTACAATACAATATCGATAAAATCCATGCTGGATTAACAGGTGAATAAAACAAACAAAAAAGAAGTCACATTAAATTGTGACTTCTTTTTTGTTAATCTTCAAAAGCATCTGTTACTGCACCTATAGAGGCACATGAAACAAGTCTTGCATATTTACCCATAACGCCTTTTGAATAAAGTGGTGGTGCCACCCAATCTTTGCGACGACGTGCTAATTCTTCTTCTGAAACATCCATAAATATTTCTTGTTTATGACCATCAATTGTAACAAGATCACCTTCTTCAATCAGTCCAATTGGCCCGCCTGACTGCGCTTCTGGTGCAATGTGACCTACTACAAGGCCGTGCGTTCCACCTGAAAAACGTCCATCAGTTAATAATGCAACTTTTTCTCCTAATCCTTTTCCTACTAAAATACCTGATATCGATAACATCTCTGGCATTCCTGGTCCACCTTTTGGTCCAACATAACGAATGATTAACACATCACCTTCAGTAATTTTATCATCAATCACTGCTTGTGTTGCTTCTTCTTCTGTATTAAACACGCGAGCTGGTCCGGTATGACGGTTTACTTTAACTCCAGATACTTTTGCTACTGCACCTGAAGGAGCTAGATTACCTTTAAGGATAATAAGCGGCCCATCTGGACGTTTAGGATCTTTAATTTCTGTAATGACTTTTTGGCCAATTTCTAAATCTGGATATTCTGCTAAGTTTTCAGCAATTGTTTTACCTGTAACTGTTAGACAATCACCATGTAAAAGATCAGCATCTAAAAGAATCTTCATAACTCCCGGAATTCCACCTACATTGTATAAGTCTTCCATAACGTATTGACCGCTTGGCTTTAAATCAGCAATATGAGGAACACGTTTTTGAATGCGCGTGAAATCATCCATTGTTAAATCAACGTTCGCTGCGTGAGCTATAGCTAGTAAATGAAGCACAGCGTTAGTTGAACCACCTAAAGCCATTACAATTGTAATCGCGTTTTCAAAAGCTTCTTTCGTCATAATATCTTTAGGATAAATTCCTTTTTCTAATAAATTATAAACAGCTTTACCAGCATCTTTACAATCTGCTTTTTTATCTTGAGATTCAGCTGGGTTTGATGACGTACTTGGTAAACTCATCCCCATTGCTTCAATTGCAGAAGCCATTGTATTAGCTGTGTACATTCCTCCACACGAACCTGCTCCTGGACAAGCACTACATTCGATATCTTTTAATTCGCTCTCAGTAATATCACCTTTATTTAATTTTCCAACACCTTCAAATACTGAAACCAAATCAATATCTTTACCATGTAACTTACCTGGCGAAATTGTCCCACCATAAACAAATATACCTGGTACTTCTGATCTTGCAATTGCAATCATACATCCTGGCATATTTTTATCACAACCACCAATTGTTACAACAGCGTCCATACTTTCTGCTCCAACAACGGTTTCAATTGAATCCGCAATTACTTCTCTACTTGATAAAGAATATTTCATTCCTTCTGTCCCCATTGAAATACCATCAGACACTGTAATGGTATTAAAAATCATTGGTACACCGCCTGCTTCTTCGGCGCCTTTTCGTGAAGCTAATGCAAGACCATCTATATGTATATTACAAGGCGTTACTTGACTCCAAGTACTAGCAATTCCAATAATTGGCTTTGTAAAATCTTCATCTGTCATACCTACTGCACGTAACATTGCACGGTTAGGCGCTTTTCTTGTTCCATCAAAAACATTACTTTTTATACGTAAATCTTTCGTCATTTTTATACACCATCCTTAATCTTTATTATATTGCTATTTTTCTAATAATTCAATCTTTTCAATGCATTTAACTTTGAATTTACTGTTTACTTTATGTCACTTGAGTATTTAATCTAAACTACTTGAGGTTATTTAACCACAAATGCAACATTTTCAGTTATAATGAATATACGCACTATTCTAATTATTAAGGGAGATATCATTATGGAAACTAAAAATATTCGTATTGAAAAAGCAACAACATTAAAACCAAAACCTGATCCATCTACTTTAGAGTTTGGAACTTTATTTACTGATCACATGTTTATTTTAGATTACTCAGAAGAATTAGGTTGGCACGATGGACGAATAGTTCCTTATGGCCCTTTAGAGCTTGATCCTGCTGCAACCTCATTTCACTATGGACAAACTGTTTTTGAGGGTTTAAAGGCATATGTGACTGAAAATAACGAGGTTCTATTGTTTAGACCTGATCAAAACGTAGCTCGTCTTAATCGATCAAGCGAACGCATTCGCATACCTAAGTTAGATGTAGATTATGCGACACAAGCGATTAAAGAACTCGTTAGCTTAGAAAGAGATTGGGTCCCTAAAGGTGAAGGTACTTCTTTATATATTCGACCTTTTATCATTGCAACAGAAGCATATTTAGGTGTTTCTCCTTCTAAAAACTATAAATTCATGATCATTTTATCACCTGTTGGTGCTTATTATAAAGAAGGTATTAATCCGGTTAAAATTGCTGTTGAAGATAAATATGTTCGCGCAGTTACCGGCGGGACAGGCGAAGCAAAAACAGGCGGAAATTATGCTGCTAGTTTAGCTGCTTCTGAAATCGTTAGCGAAAGAGGATTTGCCCAGGTTCTTTGGTTAGACGGTGTTGAGAAGAAATACATTGAAGAAGTTGGAAGCATGAATATTTTCTTTAAAATAAATGGCGAAATTGTTACACCTAATTTACATGGTAGTATTTTACCTGGTATTACAAGAGACTCTGTCATTCAAATGCTAGAGCATTGGGGTACACCTGTTACTGAACGTCGTATTTCAATCCAAGAGGTTTATGACGCTGCTAAAAATGGTAGTCTAGAAGAAGCTTTCGGAACAGGTACTGCAGCTGTTATTTCTCCAATTGGTCAATTAACATGGTTAGACGAAGATATTATTATTAATAACGGCGAAACAGGTCCAGTAGCTAAGAAACTTTATGAATCATTAAGTGATATTCAATATGGTAGAACAGATGATACATTTGATTGGACAGTAAAAGTAGACTAAAAAACGAGTTCACATAATGTGAACTCGTTTTTTTACATTGATGTAGCCATAACTGATTTTTGTGCATGTAATCTATTTTCCGCTTGATCAAATACAACCGAATTGCTTCCATCAATTACTTCTTTAGCTACCTCTTCACCACGTACTGCTGGTAAACAATGCATAAATATATAATCTGCTTTAGCATGCTTCGCTAATGCTTCATTTACTTGATAACCTTCAAACTCTTTTAATCGATTTGTCTTATCGCCCTGCCAACCCATACTCGTCCACACATCTGTATAAATAATATCTGCATTTTCTGCAGCGACAACAGGATCATTTGTTTCAATAATTTGAGCACCGGATTCTTTAGCCTTTGCTTTAGCTTTTTCAATAATTTCAGACTTCACTTCATTATTTTTAGGACCCGCAACATAACAATCGATTCCCATAATAGCACAACCCATAATTAAAGACTGAGAAACGTTATTACCATCACCAACATAAGCCAGTTTTAAATTTTCAAATGTACCTTTCTGTTCATAAATCGTGAGTAAATCTGCTAAAACTTGGCATGGATGAGAATCATCTGTTAGACCATTAATAATTGGAATTGAAGCATTGACTGCTAATTCATCGACAATATCATGACCGAAAGTTCGAATCATAATCCCATCTACGTATCTTGATAAAACTTCAGCTGTATCAGAAACCGCTTCTCCTGAATGGACATCATCTTTACTTAAAAATAATGCATGACCACCTAACTGAATAATTCCCGTTTCAAAAGAGACACGCGTACGGATAGATGATTTTTCAAATATCATTGCAAGTGTTTTACCTTTTAGTAATTCATGAGGTACACCTGACTTTTGCATTTCTTTAAGTTCGATTGCATAATTTATTAAATCTGTTAACTCTTCTTTTGTATAGTCGCTGATTTTTAAAAAATCTTTTCCTTTAAATTGTTCTTTTAATTTTAGACCTAATTTTGATTCACTCATCTTAAAATGCCTTCTTTCTGTTTTTGATTATTTCTTTGATAAATTGATACAACATCGTTTTTCGCAAGACTTATTTTCGCTAATGCTTTTAATGTTTCTTCAGCTGAAATAATCATGAGATTATATGCTAGTCCTTTTTCCCTTGCTAAACTATCTTCTTGTTCACTATAAACGCCAAAAGCAGCGTCTTTTTTTAACCACTCAGTTAAATTGTCAATTTCAGACTCATAAACAAGCTTAATATCAAGGTTGTTTAATGCTTCATCTAATTCATTATAATAATTTAATTCTTTTGCTACGTAAATTTCTTTTTTTCCATTTATAAATTGTTTAGCTAATGGCTCGTTCCAAATAAATGCTTTTTGTAAACACATTTCATAATCTGCATCAATCGCAATTAATTCTCCAGTCGATTTCATTTCAGGCACTAATTTAGGATCAACACCAGGTAATTTATGCGTTGAAAATACAGGCGCTTTAATTGTATAAAAAGGTGCTTCTTCCATCAAATTAATTTTTTGTGTACATTCCTTTAATTCTTTACCTAATATTAATTGTACTGCTATACCTACCATATTAGTTTCAGTCACTTTACTCATCACTGGAACTGTTCTTGATGCACGTGGGTTTACTTCTAAAACATATAGCATACCTTCATAATAAACAAATTGGATATTAAATATGCCCGTAAATTCTGCGCCTACAGCTATTTTTTTTGCATAAGTAAGGACTTGTTCTTTTAAATCATTTGATATATTAATTGGCGGAGTAACAGCCATACTATCTCCAGAATGAACCCCCGCACGTTCTATATGCTCAAAAATTCCAGGTATCAATACTTCTTTATTATCTGTTAAAACATCGACCTCAATTTCTAATCCAGGATAGTAAGCGTCTAGTAATATTGGAAATGTTTTTGTTTGTTTAATTTGATTCAAGTAATCATCTAAATCTTGCTCGTTTTTTAAAACAAGCATCCCTTGACCACCAATAACAAATGAAGGTCTAAGTAACACAGGATAACCAAATTCAGTAACTTTTTGAATTAAATCTTCACGAGAATAGACAGTTTTTCCAGGGATATGCGGTAAATTTATTTGTTTCATAAATTGATAAAATAAATCCCTATCTTCAAACTGATTAATCGCATGATTCGATGTACCGATTAGATTAATCCCAGCAGCTTCAAGTCCTGAAGCAAGATTAATTGAAGTTTGACCACCAAATTGAATAAATACTTTTTCAATGTGTTCATATTCAATAATATTTAACGCATCTTCTACTGTAATGGGTTCAAAATACAATTTATCTGCGATTTCAAAATCTGTACTCACTGTTGAAGGATTATTATTAATTAAAATCGTTTCATAATTATTACCTTGTAATTCTAAAATACTTTGTACTGAGCAATAATCAAATTCAACACCTTGACCAATTCTAATTGGTCCTGACCCGATAATCAACACTTTTTCTTTATTACTAACTTGTGATACTTCTTTATCCTTTTGCCAGTTCAAATAATAATAAGCATCTAAATTATCAGTTTTGTAAGTTTTTGCGTCAATTTGATTGATTTTAGGATAAACTGCTAACTTAGTACGTAACTCTTTCATATCAGCTAAATTAATTTTTAGTTTAGCTGCAAGCAATTCATCGGTAAATCCTGCTTGCTTGTACGTTAATAAATTCTCAGTTGTTATGTCATTAGCACTTAGAGTATCTATTTCTTTGTCTAATTCGACTAGGTCGCTCATTTCTTTAAGAAAATACTCATTAATCTGAGTTGTTTGTTGAATATGTTCAAGATTAACACCACGTTTAAATGCTTCTAGAACTGCAAAGAAACGACGATCGTCAGCATTAATATTCAATTTTTCAAGCTCTTCAATTGAACTATCTTTTAATTCTTTTAAATATAAACCATTCGTTTGAAGTTCTAACGAACGGATTCCTTTTTGAATAGCTAATTTTAAATTATTACCAATTGCCATAACTTCGCCTGTTGCTTTCATTTGTGTACCTAGCAAACGATTCGCACTTTTAAACTTGTCGAATGGAAAACGTGGAAATTTAACAATAACATAATCTAATTCTGGTTCATATTCGGCAAATGTTTTACCGGTTTTTTGATCAATCATTTCATCTAAAGTATAACCCAAACTTAGCTTTGTAGCGATTTTAGCAATAGGATATCCTGTTGCTTTTGAAGCAAGCGCACTCGAACGACTAACACGTGGATTTATTTCAATTACAAAATAATCTAAACTACGGGGATCTAGTGCAAGCTGGACATTACAAGCTCCGATAATTCCCACTTCACGCACAATATTTTTAGAAGCTTCTTTTAACATCGTCAGTTCATTATTTGATAATGTTTGTACCGGAGAAACAACGACTGAGTCACCTGTATGAATACCGACTGGATCTATATTTTCCATATGACAAATAACGACACAATTATCTGCTTTATCACGAATGACTTCCATTTCAATTTCTTTCCAACCAGCAATACTTTTTTCAATTAAACATTGATTGATTGGACTTGCTCTTAAACCACTTGTGACAAGCTCAGTAAATGTAAACTCATCTGTTGCAATTCCTCCGCCAGATCCGCCTAATGTATAGGCTGGACGAATAATAATTGGAAAACTTACCCGCTCACTAAAAGCTTTAGCCTCTTCTAGATTCGCAACAATTTCGCTTTCTGGTATTGGCTCATTTATTTTATTCATTAACTGTTTAAATTTATCCCGGTCTTCACCACGCATAATTGATTCGATTGAAGTTCCTAAAACAGTAAGATTATACTTTTCAATCATTCCTTGATCTGATAAGTCAAATGCCAAATTTAAGCCAGTTTGTCCACTCACAGTCGCAAGTAATCCATCTGGATTTTCTTTTTGAATAATCTTTTCAATGTTTTCTATCGTTAGTGGTTCAAAATAGACAACATCAGCAACTTTGTTATCAGTCATAATCGTTGCTGGGTTATTATTAATTAAAATAACTTTACACCCTGCTTCTTTTAAGGTTACACAAGCTTGCGTACCTGCGTAATCAAACTCTGCTGCTTGACCAATTATAATAGGTCCTGAACCAATTACTAACACTGTATTTATTGACTTATCTTTTGGCATTTGAATCCCCCTACTTTACTAATGCTTGTTTTATTAATCCAACTACTTCATCTATTTCGTCATACGTAACGATTAATGGTGGTAATAATCTTAAGACATTCGGGCTAGCGTTTAAGATTAACACGCCCTGATTAATCAATTCTTTAACAACTGAAGAAACAGCCTGATTACATTCAATTCCTACCATTAAACCTTTTCCACGAACCTCTTTAACCATTTCAATATTTTTTAGTTCTTTATTTAATTCAGCCATTAAATAATTCCCTTTATTTTTAACTTCATTTAAAAAGTCTGGTTTAAATACATTTTTTATCACCGCTTCGGCTGCTGCCATTGCAAGTGGGTTTCCACCGAATGTAGAACCATGACTTCCTGGTCCAAAACTTTCCTTGTACTTTTCTTTAGCGATCATAGCTCCAACAGGCATTCCGTTACCTAAACCTTTAGCAACCGTTATAATATCAGGATCTAAGCCATAATGTTCATAACCAAAGCCTTTTCCAGTCCGCCCTATTCCCGTTTGAATTTCATCGATAATAACTAACACTTCGTATTGCTTAGCTAATTGAATCAACTCATCAACAAAATCTTGATTAGCTGGAACAACGCCTCCTTCACCTTGAATTGATTCAAGCATGATTGCCGCTGTATTTGAGTCAATTAATTGCTTCACACTTTCAATATCGTTATATGTAGCATAAGCAAACTTCTCTAGCATCGGACCAAAGCCTTCTCGTACTTTATTTTGGCCTGTCGCTGCCATTGTTGCAAAAGTTCTGCCATGAAATGATTGCTCGAAAGTTATAACCGTTTCTTTTCCAGTTACTTTTCTTGCAAGTTTTATCGCCGCTTCATTTGCTTCAGCACCGCTATTTGAAAAAAACACTAAATCTCCTGAAGATTTACTTGTTAACGCCTTAGCAACACGTTCTTGGATAGGATTATGATATAAATTAGACACGTGCCAATATTTATCTAATTGTAATTTTATTTGCTCGTGCACAGCAGGATGACGATGCCCTAAATTACATACTCCTATTCCTGATGTGAAATCGATATATGTCTTACCAGATGTATCTGTTACTTTCATACCTGTTGCTTCCTCTATCTCCACATCAAATCTTGCGTACGTTGGAAATATCGAACTCATATTTTTCACTCCTAAGTATTTTTAATGGTTGTACCAAGCAAATGATTATCAGTAGTTAAGACTGAATTTTTACCATTCACAATTTTAACTTGACTTACATTACCTTCTAATCCATTTAATGCTGCTTTAACTTTTGGAATCATACCGCCGTATATTGTACCCTCTTCTATTAATTTCTCTATATCATGAATTGTTACTTCTTTTAAAAGCTCGTCATTTTTTAAAATTCCTGCAACATCTGTTACAATAATAAGCTGTTTAGCACCTAATGCTTTAGCTATTGAACCAGCTGCTGTATCTGCGTTAATATTGTATCTATTTCCAGCTAGATCCACCGCTAATGGTGATATAACTGGAATATAATCTTCCTTTAATAACACATTAAGCAGTTCAACATTTACATTTTCTACTTCCCCAACAAGTCCGTATTTTTCATAGTCTATTGGTTTTGCAGTAATTAAATTATTATCTGTACCAGATATACCTAAGGCTTTTAAATTAGTTTGATTAAACCTACGAGTTAAAGATGAATTGACACTTCCCGAGAGGACCATTTCGACAACATCAATAATTTCTTCAGTTGTTTTTCGTAAGCCGTCGATAAATTCAGATTCAATATTTAATTTATTTAAATTTTCTTTAATAGCCGGTCCACCACCATGTACGATTACTGGTTTCATACCTTGCTTTTGAAGTGAACTTATATTTTTGAAAAAATCATCTGATAAATCATCTACAGAACTTCCACCACATTTAAAAACTATAATATTGTCCATGTCTCTCTCCTTTACGAACGATAACTCGCATTTATTCTGACATAATCATACGTTAAATCGCATCCCCAAGCTTTGCCTGACTCGTTACCTTGATTAAGGTTTATTTCAATATTAATTATTTCTTTTTCCTCTAAGTATTCTTTTGCTAACTCTTCAGAGTATGCAACGGGTTCACTTTTTTCTAAAAGCTGAATTCCTCCAATGCTTAAATCAATTAATTCTGGATCAATTTCCACTTCACTATAACCAACTGCTACAATAACTCTTCCCCAGTTAGCGTCTGTTCCAAAAATAGCCGTTTTTACTAGTGAAGATCCTACAACTGATTTTGCAACTTTTCTAGCATCAGAAACTGAATTCGCTCCTGTAACATTTACTTCAATTAATTTACTAGCGCCTTCACCGTCACGAGCGATCATTTTAGATAGTGCTTCACTTGTTTGTTTTAATAACTCGATGAATTTAGACCATTCAGGATGATTTTTGGTTAATGATTCATTCTCTGCCATACCATTAGCCATAACTAAAACCATGTCATTAGTAGAAGTGTCACCGTCGACAGTTATACAATTAAACGTTTGATTAACAACTTCTTTTAGCGCTCCATCTAAAACATTCGCTTCTATATTAGCGTCTGTTGTAATAAAGCCAAACATTGTTCCCATATTGGGCTCAATCATACCTGAACCTTTTGCTGCTCCTGACATAACTACTTTTTTTCCATCTATTTCAGTTTCAAAACTAACTGATTTTGTAAATGTATCTGTTGTTAGAATAGCTTCACAAAAATCAGATGCTGCTTCTTCGGTTGAATCTACTTCTAACTGATTTATATGCGGGATGATTTTATCCATCGGCATTTGCAAACCAATAATTCCAGTTGATGCAACAGCAACATGATCTTGTTTAACGTTAAACTTTTTAGCTGTTTCTTTTTGCATTTCAATTGCATCAAGCATGCCTTGTTTTCCAGTACAAGCATTTGCATTACCACTATTTACAATGACCGCTTGAACGATATTTTCTTTACTTAAAGTTTCTTTCGTTAATTTAAGCGGCTCAGCTTTAACTTTATTCAATGTATAAACAGCTGCAGCTTGTGCTGGTATTTCGCTATAAATAACCCCTAAATCATTCTTTTTTCTTTTTACTCCTGAATAAAGACCTGCTACTTTAAACCCTTTTGGTGAAACAATTGTTCCGTTGGCATTTTTTGTTATTTCCACTTGAATCCTCCTCGTAGATTTAGCTCAGTAATATTTTTACGGAAATAACGGCATAAAATCTATTCCTGCCTTTTCCTCAAATCCAAATAATTTATTCATATTTTGCACAGCTTGGCCAGATGCTCCCTTTACTAAGTTATCAATGACACTTATCACTGTAATTCGGTTTGTTCTTTCGTCATAAGTAATTGATATATCACAGAAATTAGAACCACTGACATCTTTAGTTGTTGGATACTCCCCTTTTTTACGAATTCTTACAAAATAATCATCTTTATACATTTCATTATACAATTCAATCAATTGATCTTCAGTTACTTTTTCAGTCGCTGTCATATACATCGTCGACATAATACCTCTTGTCATTGGCGCGAGATGAGGTGTAAATGTTACGAACTTTGATTTGTTATTCCAACCTTTAATTTTTTCTTCAATTTCAGGTGTATGTTGATGTTGATTTATTTTATAGGCTTTAAAATTATCGTTTGTTTCTGAATAATGCGTTGCTTGCGATAATCCTTTTCCAGCACCACTAACTCCTGTTTTGGCATCAATAATAATAGAATTTGTATCAACAAGACCTGACTTAACAACCGGCGCTAAGCCGAGTAGTGCAGATGTTGGAAAACAACCTGGATTTGAGATTAAGTTAACATCTGTTAAATCTTCTTCGATCCATTCTGTTAAACCGTAGACTGCTTGATTTACTAATCCGCTCTTAGCTGGCTCTATTTTGTACCATTCTTTATAAATATCTGGATTTTTTATTCTAAAATCTCCAGATAAATCAATTACTTTAACGCCTGCAGATAAGAATTCTTCTGCCATATTTGCTGCAACCCCAGACGGTGTTGCTGTAAAAACAACATCTACTTCTTTTCGGATTTTTTCAATATCTACAGCTTCTATTTCTTTATCTATAAATGATCGCATATGCGAATAATTTTTTGTTAATGATTCTCCAATCATTGTTGTTGCATGAACTGAATGAATCGATACGTGAGGGTGCGTGTGTAAAATACGAATTAATTCTGCTCCACCATAACCTGTTGCACCAATAATTGCTGCCTTCATAATTTTTCCGCTCCTTTTAACCTAATAATTCTATTATATGCTGTATAATTATAAAGTCAATAGTATATTTATAGTATTCTGAAAAAACTTGTTAATCGATAGGTATAATTATCCTTTAACATAAAGTCACCTTCTGCTTTGTATAATTATTCATATTTAATGCACTAAATATGCATTTTTTCATTTCCACTAAATTATTTTATATTTTATTTAATAATTGAACTTGTAATTTTTATTAGTTTAGTTAATCTAGAAGAGAATAATCTTTTACCTAGGAGGAATTATTTTGAAGAAAATAAAAGTAATTGAAATGGGCGGTACAATTTCTGCCAAAGGAACAGATCGTTTAGATAGACAAAATTATACATCTGGTATTTATGACGGAGATAACTTTTCGACAGATTTACCTGAAATTAATGAACTTGCAGAAGTTGATTTTTTTAAGTTCACAAATGTAAGCAGTACTGAATTAGATCAAACACATTGGATTAAATTACGTTCACTGATTGTTTATTTTTTGACTAAACAGAATTACGACGGCATTGTAATCACGCATGGTACAAGCACCTTGGAAGAAACTGCTTACTTTTTACATTTAACACTTCCAACTACAAAACCAGTTGTTTTAGTCGGTTCACAACGTCCTTATACAGCCCTGTCTTCGGATTCACAATTAAATTTAATTCAAGCAATAAAAGTCGCTAGAGATGATAAATCAAATGACCTAGGCGTACTAGTTGCCTTAAATAATGAAATCAATTGTGCAAGAGAAGTAAGCAAATCAAACACATACCAAGTGCAAACATTTACTTCTTCTGATTTTGGCTTTTTAGGTACAGTTGAACCTGATAATACAATCCAGTATTATAGAAAACCAATGAGATCGCATACTCATAATAGTGACTTCTCAAATTTAAGTATTACCGAGTTACCTGAAGTTGCGATTGTTTATTCCTACGCCGGATCCAAAGATGATATTATTAATAGTTTAATCAATTCAAAAACCTATCAAGGAATTGTTATTGCCGGAACTGGAGCCGGTTTAATGAGTCCACTTGAAAAGAAGGCTTTAATAAAAGCAGAACAAGCAGGTGTTTTTGTTGTCCGAAGTAGCCATGTTGAAAACGGACGCGTTACAGAAACAAAGGATTTCTCAACAACGAATTTTATTGCAGGAGACAATCTCTCACCACAAAAAGCACGTATTTTACTCATGATTTCACTACTTAAATATCAAGATGTACCTAGTATTCAACAAGCTTTTTATTCTCACTAAAAGCGTGATATTTTCTAACAAAAAAATTGGCTGACAAGAGACTAGTTAAACCTAGTTTTTTGTCAGCCAATTAATCATTTATTACTTAATTATTTAACTACTTTTTCTTTATGCATTGTTCCATTCTCAGCAAGTGCTTCGTGCCAAGAGAACGCTTCTGAAAGTACATGTGGCGTTTGTCCGCCTAATTCTTTAGCTCTTTCAAAATAGTCTAATGCTTGCTCTTTATAATCAGGATGCATACAGTTATTGATAATTTTTTCTGCAGATTGAACAGGTGTTAATCCACGAAGGTCTGCATAACCTTGCTCTGTTACAATCACATCAACATCATGATTTGTATGGTCTACGTGAGTAACAAACGGAACAATTGTTGAAATCTTTCCGTCTTTAGCTGTAGATTGCGTTACAAAAATAGCAATACGTGCGTTTCTCGCAAAATCACCCGATCCACCGATACCATTCATGATACGCGTTCCACTAACGTGTGTTGAGTTTACGTTACCATAAATATCAGCTTCTAATGCTGTATTAAATGAAATGACTCCTAAACGACGAATCGCTTCAGGGTGATTTGAAATTTCTTGTGGTCTAAAGACAATTTTATCTTGATATTTCGTTAAATCTTCTGCCAAGCTATCTACACGCTTTTTCGAGAGTGAGAATGCAGTTGCTGCTGCAAACTTAACTACTCCAGCATCGATTAAATCGAAAATACCATCTTGTAGTACTTCTGAAGCTACAACAATATCTCTAAACTCTGAATCTTTCATTCCATTTAATACTGCGTTTGCTACTGATCCAACACCAGATTGTAATGGAGCTAATTCTTTAGTTAAACGACCTGCTTTAACTTCATCTCCAAAGAATTCTAATAAGTTATCTGCAATTTGTTGAGTTTCTTCATTAGGTTCAAATAAAGGTGATGGAATGTCAGGCTCTTCTGAAAGAACGATACCACGAACTTTATCAGGATCTACTCTAATACCAATTTCACCAATACGGTCGTGAAGGTTAAAGATCGGAATTGCTTCTCTTTCTTCGCCTTGTGGCTTTGGAATATAAATATCATGTAAACCTTCATATTCTTTTGGTGCAGTTAAGTTAAGTTCAATAATTACATTTTCTGCTTGTTGAATAAATACAGGTGAGTTACCTACTGAACCAGTTGGAATAATTAAACCGTCTTCGGTAATAGCTGCTGCTTCAATCACGGCATAATCAATTTTTCCAAGAACACCTTGTCTAATTGCTTCTGCGTTATGTGATAAGTGTTGGTCAATATAACCTACTTCTCCTGCGTTAATCTTTTTACGTAGAACAGGATTTCCTTGATACGGAAAACGTAATTTAATAATATCCGCTTCTGCCATTGATTGGTCAGCTGCCGGACCCATTGATGCACCTGTAAATAAATTAATTTTAAATTCTTCGTTATTTCCACGATCTGCTAAGGCTTGTGGGAATACTTTTGGTTCTCCAAATAATGTGAATCCACTCATACCAATAGTCATACCGTCTTTAATCCAAGATGCCGCATCTTCTGCTGAAACTACTTTATCTAAAAAAGCTTTATTTCTAATCTTTTCGTTTAATTTATTTTCCATTAAAATCACCTCATAATAGTTTTTGGTAATGGTTATTATAAAATTAATGATACCAATTAAAATTTGTTACATCATATGATTTTGCTTGAAAAGAAGATTTCGAATACTCAATTAACATTTCAAGGCTCTCAGTTACTTTTATTCAACATTGAATTTTTTTACATTCTGACTTAAATTATACCTTCTTTTTTAAAATTGTGCAAGCGGTTTCTCTTAATCAAAAAGGAGCGATTCAAGCTTAAGTGGTTCTATATATTCATCTTCTTTATACACGCGCATATTACCACCAGATACTTCATCGATTAACATAATTTCATTTTGTTCATTTTTACCAAACTCTAATTTGATATCGTAAAGCTCAAGGTTCTTTTTATTTAACTCTGCTTTTACGATTTGCGATACTTTCTTTGTTAGCTCTTTCATTGCTTCATATTCTGATGCGGTCAAAATATTTAACATGACAAGCGCATCTTTTGAAATTGGCGGGTCATTTCTTTTATCGTCTTTTAAAGTTACTTCAATGAATTCTTCTAACGCTTGTCCTTCTTTACAATATTGACCATATCTACGATAAAAACTACCAACTGCTTTATATCGACAAATCACTTCTAAACCATTTCCAAACATTTTTGCATCTTTAACATGCATTGAACAATCTTCTAAATCAGCACTTAGATAATGAGTAGGAATGTGAGCGTCTTTTAATTTTTCAAAAAAATATTTTGACACCTTTAACCCTGACTTACCTGCTCCTGCTAACGTTAATCCTACAGTGTTTGCACCTGGATCAAAAACACCGTCTTCTCCAGTAACATCATCTTTAAATTTTAGTTTGATTGTACTATCTTCTAGACGATATACATCTTTAGTCTTTCCTTCATATATGAGATTCATTTTTTCCCCTCCGTATTTACGACCATAGTGTAACGATAATCATACCACCAAAAACAATGGTTAAATAAGTAAGCGAATAATAAAACATTTGATTAGCCCACTTGATATTGTCTTTCATGAAGAAACCCTTTATAGAAATTACAATCCAGATCACATTCATTATTGTTGCAATAATTAAAAATGATGTACCTAACGTTCCTAAAAAGAATGGTAACGGGAATAATAATAAAACATAAACAAATGATTGACGTTTTGTCATTTCCATACCATAAACAACAGGCAACATTGGTACGCCTGCAGCTTTATATTCATCATAACGTCTCATTGCAATTGCAAATGTATGAGGTATTTGCCATAAGAATAAAATCACAAATAATACGATTGGAACAATGTGGTTAGCTGATGTAATAGCAGCCCACCCAATGAGTGGTGTAAATGCACCTGAAACACTCCCAATTATAGTGTTTAATGTATATTTTCTCTTTGACCAAAATGTATATAAAACAACATAAGTAAACCAACCTAAGAATGCATAAAGCGCAGCTTCCCATGTCGTCATTGAAATAATTATTAATCCAATAATTGAAAAACTAATCCCTAACCACAAAACCATTTTTAAAGAAAAGTGACCTGTTACAGTTGGTCTATATTGAGTTCGAATCATTTCTTTATCTAGATCAACTTCATACCAATTATTTAACATCAAAGCTCCAGCAATGACAAACATACTCCCAATCGTTACAATTAAAAATGTTTCCCAGTGCATAATAAAATCTGCTCCGCTAAAGTGTATCGCAAGCCAAAATCCAACAATTACTGGTGAAACATTTGCTAACAATACTATCCCTTTAACAAGCCTTTTAAAGTCTATGAAAAATTCTTTATATGATAAAGTATTTTGTTTATTTAATTCCAATCTCAACCACATCTCTTTCTAATCTATCTCTTTAATAATCACACTTCATTGTACCACGGTAAAGTTATACATTCTAATATTGACATATGCTTAAATTAAATAAATCATGAGTTAACATACCTACTCAATAGTAGCTATAAACACAGATTCTTTCAATAAATTACATCTATATGTACAAAATTATATTTTGATGGTCATTTTAAAGTAATTTTATTGACACGGTAAATTTAAATAGCTAATATAGGTTAGTCAATGAAAATTAATCAATTATTATTGATTATATTAAGGAGTTACTTATGAATAAAGCATGGTTTTACGTTTTTTTAACAAGTTTGTTTGAACTTATTTGGCTTTATGGGTTTAATGTTGCGAGTGAATGGTGGCATTGGATTTTTATACTTACATTTATTTATTTTGATTTACAATTTTTAGCTAAAGCTTGTCAAGGATTGCCTACAGGTACAGTCTATGCTATTTTTGCAGCTGCAGGAACAATTGGCACAGTATTAATGGACGCTTATTTATTCAACGTTGAAATTACACCAGATAAATTATTTTTTATTGCCATTGTTTTAATTGGGGTTATTGGGCTTAATTTATCTGATTATAAACCAAAAGAAAAGACGGTGGCTAAATAATGGGTTGGTTACTAATTTTTTTAGCTACTATATCTGAGTTAGTTGGCGTTTATGGGCTCAATTTATATAATAGACAACGAAACTTACTTACTTGGTTTGTTTATTACGGAGGGCTTTCAGCTTCATTTGCTTTTTTATATTTTTCATTTAATTATTTAACAGTCAGTATCGCATACGCTGTATTTATTGGTTTTGGCACAGCTGGAGCTGTGATTATGAACATGGTACTTTTTGGAGAATCAAAAAACATTTTCAGAATCCTAAGCCTAGTCGCAATAATTGCTGGAGTCACTGGACTCAAAGCTGTTTCTTAAAAAACTAGATTAATCTTAATCTAGTTTTTTATATCTTTGTTTACCTATATTTGTTATAGTAATTTCACTTGTTTGTAAGCGTATACTTTTAGGTGGTGAAATTTTTTATGAATAAATTTACTTATAGTTTTTTAGTTATCTTAACTACATCACTTATGGGATCGGCTTTTGCTATTGGTAAAATAGGACTCGACTATGCATCACCAATTATGCTTGTTGCCTTAAGATTTACAATTGCTGGAGTGTTTATGGGGATAATTGTTTACCTATTAAAACGACCTCATCCAAAAGATTTCAGAAGTTGGGGAAAAATTTTCATGATTGGAGCTTTCCAAACAGCAGGTGTAATGGGATGTATTTTTGTTAGCTTAAAAACGATTACTGCTGGTGAATCGTCTATTCTCACCTTTATGAATCCACTGCTTGTTGTTATTTTCGGGACGATATTTTTAAAACATCACTACCGTAAATTACAATGGTTTGGCGTTAGTATAGGTTTTATCGGCGTATTTATTACTTTTGGAGCCCATTTATCAATTAAAACTGGTACAATACTTGGTTTTGGTTCTGCAATTTCTTGGGCAATTGGAACTTTATTAATTAAAACATGGGGAATGAAAATCGACGTATGGGTACTCACTGCCTATCAAATGTTGTTTGGTGGGCTCATTTTATTTATCAGTAGTTTCTTTTTGGAAACTGTGTTTTTTATACCTAATCTAAGTTCGATCACTATTCTTTTATGGCTTGCTATTATGGCTTCTGTCATACAATTTGCCATCTGGTTTTACCTTCTCCAAACTGGTGACCCTGGTAAAACAAGTGCTTTTTTATTTCTGGCACCCTTCTTCGGCGTTTTATCTGGTGCCCTCTTGCTCAATGAAACGATTCATTGGTACGTTATGCTAGGTGGTGGATTTATTTTTATAGGAATTTTCTTTGCTAATTGGATGCCTCAAAAAAACATAAAAAAAACCGCTCATTCTACAGTAGAATAAGCGGTATGAAGTATTTTATAAAACCATTGCTGCAATAACTCCAATAATAAATAAAGGTATATTATAGTGTAAAAACGTAGGTACACATGTATCCCAAATATGGTGGTGCTTTCCGTCGTAATTAAGACCCGCTGTTGGACCAAGTGTTGAATCTGATGCTGGGCTTCCTGCGTCACCTAAAGCAGCTGCAGTACCTATTAAAGCTGCACTAGCTAAAGGAGACATCCCTGCTGCTGTTAGTACTGGAATATATAGGGCTGCTAAAATAGGAATTGTACCAAACGATGTACCTATTCCCATAGTTATCACTAGACCTACTCCTAAAAGTAGCACTGCAATAATAAATTTAGAGTCTCCTGTAAAGTTCAATGTCATTTCTACAAGTTCATTAACTGCACCTGACTCGGTAAGTACTTTCGCGTAACCTGAGGCAATTAACATGACAAATGCAATCATCCCCATCATACCGATACCTTCGTTAACTACTTTGTCTCCTTGATAAAATTTAACCACTCTTGTTGCAAACATAATAATGATACCAGCAAGCGCTCCTAAAACAAGCGATTTAGTTATCAATTGCACTGCTAATGCTGCAATAATTGCGATAATCGTAAAGAAATGCATATAATTAAAAACTACTTCTTTTTTCTCAGCAATACTATCTGCCATATCTATATCTTGCGTTTGATAATCGACAACTGATTTTGCTATGCGTTTTTTACGATATGTAATTAGTACAGCGACAAGTAAACCAATAATCATTGCCGTCCCCGGGAATATCATTGCTTGAGTTACTTCATTAGACGTTATTTGCATTCCATTGTCGATCATTTCATCTTTAATAATTCCTTGGAATATAAGACCAAATCCAACAGGTATGGTAATATAAGGGAATTTTAAACCAAATGTCAGAGCTGCGGCAACAGCGCGGCGATCAATTTGTAATTTATCGAATAAACCTAATAAAGGTGGAATTAAAATTGGAATAAATGCTATATGAACTGGAATTAAGTTTTGTGAAAAAATTGCAATTCCAGCAATTGATAAAACAAGAATTGTTCTTTTTCCTGAAAAAAGAGTTAACATTTTGTTTACCAAAATCGTTGTTATACCTGACATACCAATCATCACTGCAAAAATACCTAACAAAACATAACTAAGAGCCGTTCCAGATTGATTTGCCATCCCGTCTATTAGTATTTTTGTTGATTCACTAAAACTCATACCCGACATAATCCCCGCTGTTAATGCTGCCATCAGCAAAGCAAAAATAACATTAATTCTAAGCAAACTTAAGATAACCATGACAAGTACACTAATAACAACTGCGTTAAACAAAATAAACCCATCCTTTTATAATTAAATTCATCACATAAACTACTTTACCACGCTAAAGCGGGAAAGACAAATATTTACTGTTTTTATTAACTATTTTTATAAGTATTGTTGTATGATAGTAACATATGTATTTTTAAAATAATGAGGTTGATAATAATGAATTATAATTCTTTACGTTATTTTATTGAAGTAGCAGAAACACTAAGTTTTACAAAAGCATCAAAAAACTTGTTTGTTTCTCAACCAGGAATCAGTCAGCAAATTCATCTTCTTGAAACTCAACTCGGCGTAAAATTACTCAACCGGACTACTCGAAATGTAACACTTACAGAAGAAGGTAAATTTTTATACAATAAAACACTTCCATCTTTAAATGAAATTAAAGGCACGATGGATCAAATTACTGAAGGTGCTAGTTTTCCTTCTTTAATTAAAATTGCTTCAATTCCCTCAGCTGCGAGTCTTTTTTTGCCTGAGTTTTTAGAAAACCTGCATCAAGCTCATCCTGAAATAGAGTTCGAAATTACAGAAACAACTTCAAATGAAGTCGTCAAACTAATCAAAAATCATACGAGTCATTTAGGCTTTATTCGGTCATCTAAACATACACCAAATTTATTTTCAAGCGAGCTTTCACAAACTGAATTTAGTCGCTCAGAAGTAAAAGCAATTGTTTCTTCTAAACACCGTTTAGCTCACTTAGATTCAATTGATTTAAGCGAGTTAGCAGACGATTTTTTTCTACATTATAATAAAGATACTTCAACATCTTTATATTATTTACTTGAAGAAGCATGTGCACAAGCAGGATTCTCTCCAAAAACAATTTGTTCTGGATCTGAATTATTAACTGTTTCTAACTTAATTTCTCATAATTTAGGTGTTACCTTAATTCCCAACGATATGATTGAACTTGTTAAATCACCCTTTATTAAAGTACTCGATTTAAAAGAAGTTAACCTGGAAAGTTCCATTACCGCTATTTGGCACGATTCAGGATATATGAACACGAATACACAACTTCTGATTGATTTTATGAATAAACTTTATTAAATCTCTTTGCATGTTTTATAATTTCTGTTACTCTAAAATTAAGAATCGTAACCACAAGGGGAGCGTATATCGCTGAGATAGAATCTATTCTGACCCTTTGAACCTGTTTAGTTAATACTAACGTAGGGATGTGGTAAATAACGGGTAGTTTTACCTACTTTTATTTACTCTACCTCCTACTTGTGTGTTACACACTTAAGGAGGATTTTTTTATGAAAAAAAGGTTTAAGTTACAAACATTACTGGAAATTGCTATTTTTGCCGCTCTTGCGATGTTACTTGATTTGTTACCTTCAATTAAACCACATCCATCGATGTCGATTTCTTTTGCAATGATTCCAATATTTATTATTGCTTTTAGATGGGGAGTTAGAGCTGGGTTTATTTCTGGGTTTATTTGGGGTATTTTGCAAATTGCTCTTGGAGATGCATGGATTTTAACACCTTTACAAGCTTTCATTGAATATTTCATTGCATTTTCTTTTGTTGGATTTGCAGGGCTTTTTGCAAATAAAATTAAAAATAATTTATTAAGTAACGATAAGAGAACAGCTGCTTTTTATATTGTTATTGCTGTCATTGTCGGTGCGGCGGCACGTTATTTCTGGCACTTTGTTGCCGGCGTTGTGTTCTTTAGTGAATATGCTTTTGAGGCAGGACAAGGACCGATTATTTTTTCTTTAATTGCTAACGGCATTACCTTTACTGGTGCAGCAATTTCATGTTCTGTTTTACTTGTTTTACTCATTTCTACAGCTCCGCATTTGATTACTTCTGCACATAAGAATAATTAATTACACTCAAATCTATATCTGATTGCCTTAATATAAATTGACGTGTATTATTTAAGTTAATACTAATAAGAAAATGGTGATCGTATGCGTGTAGCAATTTTTGATTTTGATGGTACTTTATATGAAAAAGAAACATTCAATAGCTTAATGCAACACTTAAAAGAACACCCTGATTATCAAAAGGAATATAAGAAGTTTTTTAGAGATATTTTACCTCCTTATATTGGTCACAAGCTGAAAATTTATCCTACTCACCGAATGCGTGCTTATTCGATGCAACTTTATATGAACGCTTTAGATAGATTATCTATTAAAGAATTAAATGATTTTTTTGGTAGTCTTGCCAAAAATATGCGAAAAGATTTTAATCCATTAACAATTAATCGCTTTAAGAAACATTATGAAGAAGATGTTCATACTATGCTTGTTTCAGGTGCCTATACAAATTTATTAACACATTTTACAGATGAATTTCCATTTGATACTGTAATTGGAACAGATATTCCAATTTTAAATGGAGAGGTTAATAAAACAGAATATCTCGAACATATTCAAGGCGCTAAGAAAAATAAAAAAATAAATGAATACCTAAGAGACAAAGTTATAGACTGGGAAAACAGTTTCGCTTATGCTGATAGTTTTTCTGATTTATCTGTATTAGAACGTGTTGGTAATCCTGTAGCAGTAAATCCAGATGATGATTTAAGAAAAATTGCAATTAATCGTAATTGGGAAATAATTGAGGTGGGAAAATGAGTGGAAAAAATTTATTTTACACAGAAGTAACTCTTTTAGAGCGTCCATTTATTTTAGCCGCTACTGAACGAGGGTTATGTTATGTCGATAGCTCTGAAGAATCCTTAACCGAATTATCAAGCTGGACTAAACGCAGTCTGCCGACATTTAATTTAATTAAAAATGATGCTTTTATGGAACCTTTTAAAAAGCAGCTTGAAGCATATTTAAGTAATCAATTAAAAGATTTTAATGTACCACTTGCGATTAACGGTAGTGAATTCCAACTTTTGGTGTGGAATGCACTACTAAAAATCCCTTATGGAAAAACGACGAGTTATACTGATATTGCTGAAGCAATTAATCGACCAGAAGCTGTTCGAGCTGTAGCAAATGCAATTGGAGCAAATCCATTATTAATCTTTATTCCTTGTCACAGAGTAATTGGAAAAGATGGCTCTTTAACAGGCTTTAGATCTGGAATTAATTTAAAAAAACAACTTCTAGCAATTGAAAACAATGAAAAAATGCGCTGATTAAAATCAGCGCATTTTTTTATTCTACTTTTGTAACTTTAGATGCATTAATTTGACCCGGAATAGAAAATGTCATGACACCATCATACTTAACTAATACTTCATCGCCTTTTTCTAATTCATCCACATTTGGATAGTTTACATAAACTAATGGTCCTTCAAGTTCCATTTGTAATATTTTTTCCATTGATAAGTCTTTTAATTCATTGTAGAGAGCTTTATCTTCATCATCGATCATTAAAAACCTTTTTTCTTCAATTTGAAGGACGAAACCTGCTAATGTTTCTTCTTCTAATTCTTCTTTTTTTTCTGACTCTTCTGATGTAGAGTCATTTGAACAACTTACAACAATAACGAGCAACAACAAGATTAAAAATGGTTTAATTAAGCGCATAACTTTTCCCCTTTTACTATTATAACATCGTAGCAATCCAATCTGAAAACAATCTGAATAATAAACTAAGTATATAAAAACCAATAACGATAATCAGTGAAGCTTTTTTTGAGAAATTAGCTACTATTTGTAACCCGATTACGGTTAAAATCAAGCCCCATATTGTAAATATTTCAATCATAGCAAATATGTTTTCTAACATAATATTATCAGTTGGAATCACAAAAGCTAAACTTGTAAATAATATCGAACTGTCTCCTGTTAACACAGTTGAAAGTAAACCATTTAATATAACACCAATTGCAGATATAAATAAAATGTAAATGTTCATCGAAAACAATTGACTAAATGAAACTTGTTTTTTAATCACTTTTGAGATAACAAGATAGATTACCGTTGAAATGAGCGCGATTATTCCTGGAATAATTAAATTACCTAACCCGGCTAAGATAGCACCAGATTTAATCATTACGTCTTCATCTATACCTATTACTTCGATTGCTTCTTGAATTTCAGGATTATTTGAATAATCGATATTCATTGCTGTGATAAAGGCTCCAACCATCATTAACAAACTTATTATAATTAATGGCATCCAAATAACTGGATTTTGTTTAATTTTTTTAAATTGTGCAGTTGGTTGAGTTACCATTCCTAATATTTTAGGCTTTTCTTCAACTTCTTTTTTATTCATAGATACACCTCATTTTATTCTATTATTTATTATAAACCATACAGCTAATATAACATAATCATATTAATATGAATGGCGCTTACATTTATAGTATACTTAAGATAGATTTAATAATCTAAGGAGGTTATTTTTTATGACTGGTACGATGAAAATGTTTAATTATTCCCGTACTTCAACTCTTATATTACTTCCAAAATTGGAAGAAGAATATTGGGACATTCAACCTGAAGGCTTTCCAAACACAATTAGATGGAATGCAGGGCATGTTTATGCTGAAGCCGATGCATTTTTAAAAGACGCTGATAAAAATTATGAGGTGACACGTCCAGAATATCAAACGTTTTTCGCTGATGGGACGAGACCTTCAGAATGGATTGGTGATGTGCCTACAAAAGATGAAATCATTGCTGCTCTCATTGAGCAAGATAAATATATTCAAGCTTTTTTTAAAGAAAAACTAACTGAAGATGCTGATGTAGTTCGAGATATAAATAAAACTTTACTTGATACAAAAGACGCTTCCCTCCAGTTCGTTACATGGCATGAAGGAATTCATCTAGGCATTACTAAATCCATCAGGGATGCACTAAAATAAAAAAAAGTAGAAGGTCCTGTCCTCTAAAATTAGATTTTATTCTAACTTTAAGAGTGCAGGACCTTTTTTATACGCCTATTTTAATTTGATGAGCTTTACGTAGTATTGTGCCTAAAACACTTAGTGCGGCTAAATAACTCGTATTTTGATTTTCTGGCATTGGTTTATTTTTAATTGTTGTTTTTACTTCACCAAATTCACCACTTGCTTCAATTGTATGCTCATTTTCTTTAATAAAAGGTGAGGCGATAATTTCAACGACTGTTTTATCTGTTCCAATACCTGCCAAAGATAAAATAATAGCAACATTTATATTTTTTGGATACTTCTTAATTGCTGTATGTGCTAGTCCACTAAAAATAACTTTATCTTCAGTTAAGTTGTTTTCACCAAACACATTAGCGGGTTTTCTTGTCGTTAGTTTAACGCTTTTAAGTCCTGATGTAACTTCTGCATTTTGAATTAAATCGAGTCCACCAATAGCACCTGAAGGAAGATAAATCGAATGATTACTTTCTTTCGTAATTGAATAAATGTTTTTTAAAAATGATTCATCTGAAAATGCTCCTACGCTAATTACAACACAATCTTTTTGTTTAATCACTTTAGGTAAGTATTGCTTTAAAGCTGAGACATTCGCTGCTTCTACAATTAAATCAATATCTTCTGCTAATAAACGATTTATATCCTCTGTTATTTCAATACCATATTTATCTTCTAGATGTTGATATTTTTCTTTATTGCGTACAACTCCCGCGATAATTTTCACAGGATAATTTGCTTTTTCATTGATTTCTTTCAGTAAATATTCTGCGATTGAACCTGTTCCTATTAAACCGATTTTAATTAAAATCACTCCTTCAAAACTTTAAGTATATCTATTTATATTAAAGGTTTACTTGTCTACATCTTCAAAGATTAACATCTATTTGTCAATCTTTTCTCATATTAAATCATAGTTCAACTAACATTCAGTCAGTAAATGTTGTATTATAGAGTCAATGTTTGCTTTATGAAGAGGTGTAGAAATGAATCGAGACTTTTTATTTAAGTTACTACGTTTTCTATTTGTAATTGCTATTGCTATTTCAAGTGTTTTTGCACTCATTTATTTAAGTAGATTAACCGCTCCTTTTATTATAGGCTTTTTTATTGCTTTACTTATTAACCCTTTAGTAGATTTTTTACAATCTAAAGCAAAAATGTCACGTGGTTTTTCTGTGTTTACTTCTATTATTGTTATTCTGGGTGTTATTTCAACAGCAATTACTTTATTAATTAATGAAATTATTTCTGGCTTTGCTTATCTTTCGAAAATTGTACCAGTAAGATTTAATCAATTTACCATCTTTATTGAAAACTTTTATAGCACAAAGATTATTCCTATTTATAATAATTTACTGATTATGTTTGAAGATTTAGACCAAGATCAAAGAAGTACTGTTTTAGATAGTGTACAAATACTTGGTACGAATTTAACAAATGCTTTTAGTACACTCACGCAATCAACAGCAAATGGTTTATATACGCTTATTTTAAAATTACCTAATATGGCTACTTTATTAATCATTTCGTTACTTGCTACCTTTTTTATTAGTAAAGACTGGTACCGATTAATCAAAAGACTACATCAGATTGTGCCAGAAAAAGTTCACGATAAAATAGATCAAATTCATTTAAGTTTACAAAGAGCTTTACTTGGGTTTCTAAAAGCAGAATTAAAACTAACCTTTATGACTGCGTGTCTTGTTTTAATTGGTTTACTAATTCTTCGAGTTGAACATGCTCTAACAATTGCGCTCATTATATGGTTAGTTGATTTCTTTCCTTACATTGGTGCGATTATTATCTTTTTACCTTGGATTATTTTTAGTTTTACAACGGGTGACATTACATTAGGTATTGGTTTATCAATTCTTTATGGGCTGATTGTTGCACAAAGACAATTAATTAAACCAAAAATCTTATCTTCAAGTATTGGCATCAGTCCACTTGCTACAATTTTTGCCATGTTTGTTGGTTTTAAATTAATCGGTGTACTCGGAATCATTCTTGGACCGCTTACTTATATTTTCATCAAAACGTTACATGAAACAGGTATTTTTAAAACAATTTGGAAATTTATTATCACTCCTCCAAAAAAAGATGAAATTATTACAACAAAAGAAAAAGTTATTAAAACAGAAAAAAAAATTAAATAATAAAATTATCGAGCAATCTCTTATTTCATGTTTAAACAACTTTAATATAGGTTATGTAATTGTATAACAAAATTTTTGATTATACATAGGAGTGATTGGATTGAGTTTAATTTGGACTTTAATTGTTGGTGGTATTATAGGTTGGTTTGCTGGACTCATACTTGGAAGAGACGTTCCTGGTGGTGTGATTGGTAATATTATTGCAGGGATTGTTGGTGCTTGGCTTGGTTCACTTATTTTAGGTGAATGGGGACCTGAGCTAGGTGGATTCTTTATTATCCCAGCTTTAATAGGTGCAGTTATTGTTGTTTTAATTTTAAGTGCTATTTTAAGTTCAACACGCAAAAAAAATTAATTAAATCTTAAAAGCGTGTACAGCCAACTTATTTATGTTGGCTGTACACGCTTTTTATTTCGCAATTTTATTTTTTAATACAAAAAACAATGTGCTAAATGTCGTTACTGCATAAGCGGTATACAATAAAGTAATTAAAACAAAGTCGGTAAATAACGGTTGATAAGCAAAGTGAACAATGATTAAGATAATAATCATTGAATAAACTACTCTAAACCCTATATCTCTACCTTTTTTAAGTACCTTTAAATAAAATTCTTCTGCAGGATCGTCACTTCCTAATAATCTTAAGTTAACAAATCCGTCGAGTCCTAGTCCAAGTAAAATAAGTCCGATTGCTATTTGATCGCGATCATTATATAAAAGAATACTAGCAGCGATTACTGCTATAATTGGAATCCAAACAACTAGAATTTGATTTGATATTCGGTTTGTTTCGATACTTTACACCTCCATGCTTTTTAATTATTAAGCAATTTTCTAGTTTTACTCATCAAATGGGAGTGCGAAATTCTTTTTCTTTGGTTTATCGCTTAATAATAAATGACTTTTTAAAGTCATATCTTTTGTGTGCCAATAGCCTTTTAAATATTGGTCAAGTTCTTCTACATTATTAATTTTTTCTTCTTTTAACTCTGAAAGTAATAATTTAATTTGTTCATTTGTTAATTCTAAACCATCTACCTTAATCTTACTCATGATTATTACCCCCTGCTTCTTTATATAATCTTTCATTACCTTCAGCTAATAGTTTCGCTGTTATATCCCAATTTGCTGTACTTAACTGACTCATCTCTTCATCTGTGAGTTTTAATGTATAGCCATATGGTATTAATTTACCATGAATACCTATTCGAGCTGCTTGTTCAGCTACTTCACTTGTAACTTCTTCAAAACGACTCCCTTTTATTGCTTTTTTAAAGTAATCTCGCGCTTCGTCACTTTTAAACACAAGTATAAATTTATCTCGAATAAAATCAGGTTGATGACGAATAAAAAATTGTAAATCAGACATTAAAACACCTCCTCGATTAGTATAACAAAATGTTTTTAAATAAACACTATTTTGATAATCTCAGTTACTTATCATTATCTTATTTTCTGTTATGATTATAAGAGATTGAATTTACAAGGAGCGATTATATGACAAAAGATTTTTGGACTGATAAAGATTTCGATGTATTTTATATTGATGGTCTTAAAAATAGAATGACAGCTTTACAAGATATTGTTCAACCTAAATTTTATCAATTAGGTGATTATTTTGCAGATATCTTATCTGGACACGGAACAGGTGAATTCTTTCCACACGTTGCTAAACATGCGCGTAGAACAGTTAATCCACCAACTGATAGTTGGGTTGCTTTTGCTCCAGCTAAGCGTGGATATAAAGCTCTTCCACATTTTCAAATCGGACTATGGGGAACACACTTATTCATTGTTATTGCAGTCATTTATGAAAACCCTAATAAAAAAATTATTTCACAGCGATTTAAAGATAACTTAAACGCATTAACGGAACTTGACGATGACTTTGTTATCTCTGGAGATCATATGAAGCCGGATGCCGAGTTAATAAGCGCTGCTGGTGAAGAAGGTGTTACAAAAATTCTAGATCGACTTTTCAATGTAAAAAAAGCAGAACTTTTAGTTGGTAAACATTTATCACGTAACGATGCTATAAATATGACTGAAAAAGAATTCATCAATTATGCAAAAAAAACCATTGATGAATTACTTCCTATCTATGACATTATTATTGGGCGTTGATTAAAAGAGATTTATTCTCTTTTTAATCTTGCATAATTGTAAGCGTAATCATACAATGAATAACAAGACAATGAAAGGAAGATAAATAATGAATAAAATAACTCACGCTATTCAAGATGACTATGATGATAATTATGCTTGGTGTTACGGATGTGGACGATTAAATGAAGATGGATTACATTTGCGTACAGGTTGGGAGGGTGAAAAAACGATAACAATCTATCAACCAAGAGACGAACATAAAGCAATTCCTGGTTTCATTTATGGCGGTCTAATTGCCTCAGTTGTAGATTGCCATGGGACAGGATCTGCTGCACTTGCGCTACATAGAAAGAACGGCCACGAACCAGGTGATGGTGTTGACGCACCACGGTTTGTGACAGCAAGCTTGCATGTAGATTATTTAAAACCTACTCCTGCTGGTGTCCCGTTAAAAGCAATTGGGACTGTTGAAGAAATTCACCCTAAAAAATTTCGTGTGACAACAGACGTTTTTGCTGGTGAAGAAAAAGTCGTTACAGGTGAAGTTATCGCTGCTGTGATGCCTGATAGTTTTATTACAGAATAACCTTTCTTATTTATTGACTAGTAGTTCAATTTTCTATGAATTATTAGTCAATTTTTTATTTACTAAAACGATAATCGGTTTATAATACATATACACATAAAAATACTAATATATAGGTGATAAATATGGATCATTCATTAATTAAAGCAGACGATTACATAACGCTTTGGGGAATTATTGTTGTTTGGGCAGCAGTAAGTATTTATTTAGAACAAAAATATAAATGGGCGAGTAGAATTTCAGGTGCAATCATTGCCTTAATTGGTGCCATTATATTATCAAATACAGGTGTTATTCCAACAGAGTCACCTGTGTATGATGCTATTTGGGGATTCATTATTCCTTTAGCCATTCCTTTATTATTATTTCATGTTAATTTCAAGAAAATTTGGCATGAAAGTGGAAGATTACTCATCATTTTTTTATTAAGTTCAATTGGGACTGTTGCAGGAACAATTTTAAGTTTTTTCTTATTAAAAGATCACATTCCTTACTTAGATAAAATTGGTGGAATGATGAGCGGTTCTTACATTGGTGGTGGAGTTAACTTTGCAGCTATGGCGGCGAAATTTGATGCACCCGGGGAAATGGTTTCGGCTACTGTTGTTGCAGATAATTTAATGATGGCATTATACTTTATTGTGCTTATGCTCATTCCATCGCTTAATTTCTTTAGAAAAAGATTCAATCATCCGCACGTGTTAGAAGTAGAAAGTGGAGAAAGTACAAATGATAGTAAAACATTAGCTGAGAGTTTTTGGCAACGTTCTGAAATTTCTCTAAAAGATATCGCTCTATCAATTGGAACCGCCTTTTTATTAGTGATTATTTCTTTTAAATTAGCAGGATTCTTAGGCTCAATTATACCAAGTGGAGAAAACACGTCGTTCGTACTCAATTTATTAAATGGTCTATTTGGAGATAATTATTTAATTTTAACGACTCTTACTTTTATTTCACTTGCACTCTTTCCAAAATATTTTGATTCAATTAATGGTAGTCAGGAATTAGGAACTTTTCTAATTTATTTATTCTTTGTTGTTATTGGGATTCCCGCTTCAATTCCATTAATCGTTCAAAATGCACCTTTACTATTAATTTTCGTTGCAATTATTGTTGCTGTTAATATGGTTATTTCTTTATTAGCTGGTAAACTCTTTAACTACGATTTAGAAGAGATTTTAATCGTGAGTAACGCGAATATTGGTGGTCCAACTACCGCAGCAGCCATGGCAATTGCTAAAGGGTGGAAAGATTTAATTGGTCCTGTGTTAGTCGTTGGTACAATTGGTTACATTATCGGTAATTACGTCGGAACAACATTAGGATTATGGTTTGGAACAATGATGTAATATAAAAAAAGCGTCAATAAACTTTTATAGTTTATTGACGCTTTTTATTAATCTTTCGCTAATTTCTCTAGTGCTTCTTTAAGTCGCTCTTTTTCTTGAACAAGCGCAATTCGTACGTAACCTTCACCTTCTGAACCAAAAGCACTGCCTGGAACCATGGCAATACCTTTTTCTTCAATTAAATTAAACACAAACGTCTCATCATCGAGATCATCTGGATATTCAGCCCATAAAAACATACCACTTGTTGATGGCGCTACTTTAAAGCCAAGTTGTGTTAAGCCTTCCGACATAACTTCATAACGCTCAGTAAAGACTTCCCGTACTTTTTCTGTGATTTCTTCAGCATTATCAAGCGCGACTATTGCCGCTTCTTGTATGGGTGAAAAGACACCATAATCTAAATTAGATTTTAATTGTTTTAAGATTTGAATCGCATCTGCATTACCTACAAAATAAGCAATTCGAGCTCCTGCTAAACTAAAGCTTTTTGATAATGAGTTTGTTTCTATACTCACGTCTTTTGCTCCTGGAATACTTAATAAATTAACAAGTGGCTCTTTTGTATAATAAAACTCTGAATAAGCAGCGTCATATAAAATAAGAATATTATATTTTTTTGCAAAAGCAACTACCTCTTCTAAAAACGCTTTAGTCGCTGTAGCAGGAACTGGATTTCCTGGAAAATTCAAAAT
Source organism: Caryophanales bacterium (assembly GCA_029257405.1). Lineage (GTDB taxonomy): Bacteria > Bacillota > Bacilli > Bacillales > Amphibacillaceae > Pseudogracilibacillus. The sequence continues at coordinate 35,311 of JARIBO010000048.1, read as the reverse complement.
AATTAATTTTGCTTTTTTTGCAACAGACTCAGGTATATCTTTTATCTGTGGTAAATAATTGTTTTCTTTTAAAAGGGGTAAATCATAAGACTCTGCTCCTGCAAGTTTTATTCCTGCTTCATACGCTAAATAGGCAGGATTTGTTGTAATCACAACATCACCTGGATCACAAAAAGCAAGTGGTAAATGAACAAGCCCTTCTTGAGAACCCATCGTTTGTAAAACTTCAGTAGTAGCATCTATATTAACATTAGTTACTCGCTTATAATAATGACTAACTGCTTCATTAAACCTTACGAGTCCGCCTAATGTATAACCGTAACTCGTTTTTTTATAACTTTCTTCTGAAAGCTTTTTTCGAACTTTTTCGATTGGTGGTAAATCAGGCGTACCTAAACTCAAATCAATAAATGATTCGCTCGTTAATTTCTTTATTTCTACTGCCATTTTTAACCTACTAAAAATACCAGGGCCAAAACTTTTCATTCTTTCAGAAGCTTTGATACTCATTATTTCTCATCCTCTCAAAATTGTTTAATGCATTGGGAAAAAGATTAACTGGATTGTAAAAATAATTCCAAATAAATAAATAATAGCAGGTACTGTTTTAGCTTTACCAGACGCTACTTTTAAGAGTGGATAAATAATAAAGCCCATCGCAATACCTGTTGCGATACTTGAAGTAAGTGGCATAGTTAATATAATCGCAAAAGTCGGAAATGCTTCGTCAAATTCATTCCATCTTACTTTAGCTAAACCATTCATCATATAGCTACCTACAATAATTAAGGCTGGTGCTGTAATTGCTGGTACCTCTGCAATCGCAGCAACAATCGGCGAAAAGAACAATGCAAAAACAAATAGTATTGCTACGACAATCGAAGTTAAGCCAGTTCGCCCACCTGCTGCTACTCCTGCGGAAGATTCAACATAAGCACTTGATGGTGTTGAACCAAGACTTGCTCCAATTGTTGAAGCTACTGCATCTGCAGTTAGTGCTGCACTTGCTCTTGGTAAGTGACCATTTTTCATTAGACCAGCTTGTTCAGCAACACCAATCATTGTCCCCGTTGTATCAAATATAGTAACTAGTAAAAAGGCAAATATTACCCCATATAAACCATGAGTGAAGACACCTGCTAAATCAAAATCAAAAAACACAAGCGATGGAGGTAACGAAACAATCCCATCAACTTCTAACATACCTAAAAAATAAGCGACAATTGCTGTCATAAACATACCAATAAACAATGCCCCGCGTACATTGCGAGCAGTTAAGATTAACGTTAAAAATATACCACCAATCGCAAGTGCAGTCATTGGTTCTGTTACATCTCCAAATGCAACAAATGTACTTTCGTCTGGCACAACAATTCCTGACATGCGCAAACCTAAAAACGCAATAAACAAACCAATACCTGCTGTAATTCCAATTTTAAGTGGTACTGGGATTGAGTCTAATAATAATTCTCTGAATTTTGTCATAGCTAATAAGAGAAATAACACACTTGCAAAAAACACAGCACCTAACACAGTTTGATAACTGACACCTTGAACTGCTACTACACTTGCAAAATAAGCATTCATTCCCATGCCTGGCGCTATAGCGATTGGGTAATTTGCAAATAATGCCATAATTAATGTACCTACTACTGCAGAAGCGATTGTAGCAATAAAAACCTGATCAAACGGTACGCCCGCTGCTGAAAGGATTGATGGGTTAACAATAATAATATAGGCCATCGTTACAAATGTCGTAAGACCTGCCATTGTTTCAGTATAAACATTTGTATTTAATTCTTCTAATTTAAAAAAGCTTTTCATTATGTCACCAATTTCTTTTTATTTATCGATCAAATAAGATCAACAAAACTAGTTTACCGAAACACGTCTTATTATACAATTATTTTCAATTAAAAAACACTCATACAAGTAAGTTTGTATGAGTGAGTATTGAATGATTTTAACCAATATAATTAATTAATAAATCATATATTTCTTTTGTTTTCTTTCCAACTTGTCCATCACCTATTTTTTTATCATCGATTTTGCAAATTGGCATTACTTCAGCAGTTGTTGAACTAATAAAAGCTTCATCAGCTGCAAAGAGATCTTCTTTTGTAAATTCAACTTCTTCTACTTCAAGATTATTCTCTCTAAGCAACTTTATAATACGCTGACGTGTAATACCATTTAATATCATGTTATTTACAGGGTGAGTTTTGTAGATACCATCCTTTACGATAAATATGTTTGTTGACGTTCCTTCAGTTACAATTCCATCACGAATAAAAATACCTTCAAACGCTTCTTCATCTTGTGCCTTTTGTTTCATCATCACATTATATAATAAATTCAAACTTTTTATATCACAACGCAACCATCTTAAATCTTCTACTGTAATAGCTGTTACACCTGTTGCTTGTTTTTCTTTTGGACGTGTAAAGTAAAGCGGGTAAGCAACTAATTCCGGAGCGACTGTACGGTCATAACTATGTGAACGAGGCGCTACACCTCGCGTAATTTGAAAATAAATGCCACCATCTAATAAATTATTTTCTTTTACTAAATTTTCAATATTTTGCTTAAATCCTTCTTCTGTAAATGAAAGTGATAAATCAATTTCTTTAGCACTCCTAAATAGACGTTCAACATGACCATCTAGTTCATAGGTTTTACCTTCGTATACGCGAACAACCTCATAAACACCATCACCAAATTGGTACCCTCGATCTTCAATATCTACTGATGTATTTTCTCTATCAACAATGTCTTCATTAATTAATACTTTCATTTATTTCTCTCCTTATTAAAGAAATTAAATTATCTCACGTTTTTAAAGCTATATTTAACATATCATAAATAAAGCTTTTGCACTATAGTAAGTTTATCATATGGATCATTTTATAAAAACCACCAAATAAAAAATACCCTAGAGAGTTTTAAATTTACTCTGTAGGGCACTTTTAATACTATACTTAATAATTTTCTAAATTAGATTAATACATGCCGTCAGTTTCTTCACTTGTATTAATGAATATATTTTTTGTTTGGCTATAAGAATCGATCATACTCTTATAAGTTTCGCGACCAATACCTGAATTCTTGTAACCACCAAATGGTGCTCCTGCTGGTAAGTTTGCGTATTGGTTAACCCACATACGTCCTGTACGAACGCCACGAGAAACACGAAGTGCTTTATTAATATCGCGCGTAAAGACACCACCTGCTAAACCATACTCAGAATCATTTGCAAGTTCGATTACCTCGTCTTCATCTTTAAACTTAATAACTGTTGCTACTGGTCCAAAGATTTCTTCTTGAGCGATACGCATCTTGTTATGAGCATCTGCTAATATCGTTGGTGCCATAAATGCACCTTCACCTAAATTGTCATCTTTAATTTGATAACCACCAGTAACAAGCGTCGCTCCTTCTTCTTTACCAATCTCTACATACTCTAAAATTTTATCAAGTTGGTTTTGATTAACTTGTGCACCCATTTGAACGCCTTCTACCCATGGTAATCCAACTTCTACTTTTTCAAACGCTTCTTTTATTGCAATTAAAAACTCATCATAGATCTCTTCATGAACAAAAACGCGTGATCCAGCGCTACATACTTGTCCTTGGTTAAAGGCAACACCTTTTAGGACACCTTCAACAGCACGATCCCAATTTGCATCATTAAAGATGATATTAGCTGACTTACCACCTAATTCTAATGTAGCTGGAATTAAACGCTCAGCTGCTGCTTTAGCAACTGTGTATCCTACTGCTGTAGAACCTGTAAACGCTAATTTAGAAATACCTTCATGGTTAAGTAGATAATCACCTGACTGTGATCCTTTACCTGTAATAATATTTACAACACCTTTAGGTAAAAGTTGATCTAGTAATTTTGCTAATTCTAGTAAACTTACTGGTGTTGATGAAGATGGTGTAATAACGATTGTATTTCCTGTTGCTAATGCTGGTGCTAATTTCCACGCACTCATAAGAAGCGGGAAGTTCCACGGAACAATTTGTCCGACAACACCAATTGGTTCTCTTAGAACCATCGTTAAGTTATTTTCATCAAGTTGTTGAGCTGTTCCTTCTTCAGAACGAATCACGCCTGCAAAATAACGAAAGTGATCAATTGCTAAGTGAACATCTGCAGCTGTTGTTTCTCTAAGTGGCTTTCCGTTATCTAAAGTTTCTACCATTGCTAAATGGTCTGCATTTTCTTCCATTAAATCGGCTATTTTAAGTAATATTCTACTTCTTTCTTCGATACTTACTTTTGCCCATTCTGGTAATGCTTTTTCTGCAGCTTCAACAGCAGCATCAACATCAGCATTTGAAGCATTTATAAATTGCGTTAATTTTTCTCCTGTAGATGGATTAATTGAATCCATTGTTTTACCTTCTGAACCTTCTGTCCATTCTCCATTTATATATAGTTTATAAGATGGATCAATATATTTCTTTACATTTATTGAACTCATAAATTTAGTCTCCTCTTTTAAGTACTAGTTTTACTATATACCGTTATCTACGCCTCAACAAATAATTAGATTCAGCTTTGAATATGTTAGATAATAATGAATAATCTGTCTTTTTATTTTATGCGTAATCACATAAAAAAACTTTCACCAATACCAAATAGCGAGTATCGATGAAAGTTTTATTTTTCTTAATTTTATAGTTGTATTTATTTCCAATAATCATTTGCTGTAGCTACTGTTTGAAAGTGAATTGCTACAACATGAGATGCTGCTGTAAGACTGTCAGCATTTTCTGCATATTCAGGTCTTAATCTTTCTCGTATTTCAGCTGAAGGTTGTGTATAAGCCACACCTTTTCTAGCTAATGTTAGAGCAAGTTCAAACCCTTCTTGAGGCGTATCTGTTTTCAAACTGGTTAACCAATCTGTCATAATAACCCTCCTCTTTTTGTTCCTTATATTATACATGAGTTAGATAATTCAGACAACTAAGACTTAAAATCAAAAAAAGGTACATCTATAATAGATGACTTTTATTTACTTATTCATTTTGAAATAAATGATTCATAATATCTTTTCTAGAGACAATCCCTACAAGCTTACCCGTATCATCTACAACAGGTAAACGATTTACTTTTTTACTCACAAGTAAACTCGCAGCAACTTCTATTTCTTCATCTGGACTTATTGTGATAACTTCTTCTGTCATGACAGTTTGAACAAAGTAACCCATTGATTTTTTTACGTTTTCTAAATATTTATTAGGATCATCAAGATAAATAATTCCGCCAAGTATTTCTAAAAATGCCGGTACTTGTACTTTTGAATTATGTTTTATAAGGTCACCTTCTGTTATAATTCCTTTAAGATACCCTTTATCATCTACAACAGGTAATCCACTTAGATCGTGTGTTGCAAGTAAACCTGCAGCCTTTTCTACTGTATCACTTTCACTTACTGTAATTACTTCTTTTGTCATTACTTCTTTTATATACATTTAGAATTTCTCCTATCTTTACTGATTGTATTATACGTTAATCTTAACATAAAGATTTTTAATTCTCCTTATCTGTTTTATTTCTTTAGTAGATTTTTTATAAAATTGCTATATACTATAGGGCGTAATGTATTTTAAACAGAAAGGGATTACTATGACTAAACAAAATTCTATAAATCAACTCTATACTTATTTGTTTGATGCAAGTCGAACATTGAACCAGTTACGCAAAGCAAAAAAGACAAAATTAATTTCCAACCAGTTTATTGAAAGAATTATGCTTGCAGTAACCGAAGTAAATGGCTGTGAAATTTGTTCGTACGGCCATACAAAAATTGCATTAGAGCAAGGAATGAGCGAAAAAGAAATTAAAATGTTGCTTTCGGGTGAAACAGATTCTGTACCTATGAATGAATTACATGCCGTGATGTTTGCACAACATTATGCAGATACACAAGGTAAACCGACTCAAGCTGCTTGGAATAAACTAGTTTTAGAATATGACAAAGATCTTGCTTATGCGATTCTTGGAGCGACACGCATGATTATGTTTGGAAATAAATATATGATTCCACTAGGTAATATCAAAAACGTTTTCAGTAATAAGAAAAAACAAAAATCTTCTTTAATAAGTGATTTAATTAGCGTATTAAGTATTATTGTTTTATTACCAACAGCAATTATTCACAGTTTAATCAACCGCTTAATTTTAAAAGAACCGTTAATTAAATTTAATCATCTTACTCAAGTACAATAAAAACACCTCGACTTTTCATTTGATAAGTCGAGGTGTTTTAATAAGCACTATATGCAGCGTTTGTACCTGCGAGTCTTCCTGTTACAAATGCTGAAGTGATATTATATCCACCAGTATAACCATGAATATCTAGAATTTCACCACAAAAATAGAGACGTTCAGTTAATTTTGAACCCATTGTTTTAGGGGTAATTTCTTTTGTAGCTACACCGCCACCTGTTACAAAGGCTTTTTCAATTGATAATGAACCATTGACAAAAAACTTAAAATGCTTGATATCATATAAAATATTTTGTAAGGCATCTTTTCTTAAATTACCACACTTCAACTCATCTGAAATAGCTGTTCTTTCTAAAATAAATATTAAATACCGTTCAGGAACAAGACCTTTAAGCGTATTTTTAACCGTTTTTCTTGGATTAGCATCTAAAAGATTAGTCATTTCTTGTAATAATTCTTCTTCACTCAAATCGGGACGTGCGTCTAAATGCATTTTCACCTTCGTTTGTCCTTTCATCAACTCTTTTACCGCATATTGCGAACAACGAAGTACAGCAGGACCTGATATACCAAAGTGGGTAAAAATCATATCCATTTGATGTGTAATAATTGGTTTATCATTTTCATTCAAAACTGATAAAGCAACATCACGTAAAGATAGACCTTGCAACGCTTTATTTTTAATAAAGTCTTCTTCTGAAGTTAAAGCAACTTCTGTTGGATAAAGCTCAGTAATCGTATGCCCTGCTTTTTTAGCCCACGCGTAACCATCCCCTGTCGAACCAGTATGAGGCACAGATTTTCCACCTACAGCGATAACGAGTGAACGTGTCTTAATTTTTTCAAGAGATTTTAAATTAACTGTATGATATTTCTCATCATATGTAATATTCTCTACAGGCGTATCGATTCGAATCGTTACATTTAACTCCTTTAATTTATTAAGCAACGTGTTAACTACAGATTTTGCTGAATTTGACACAGGAAACATACGACCATGATCTTCTTCTTTTAAAGCAACTCCCAAATTTTCAAAGAAATCAATAATATCATAATTATCAAAAACAGAAAGAGGACCATATAAAAACTTTCCATTTCCAGGTATATGTTTTATTAATTCATCTTGCGGGAGTCGGTTCGTTACATTACAACGGCCACCACCTGAAATAGCGAGTTTGTTTCCTAATTTATTTCCTTTTTCCACAAGTAATGTACGTGAACCCATTTCTGCCGCTGAAATAGCAGCCATTAAACCAGAAGGTCCACCCCCTATTACGACTACATCATAAATCAAATTTGTCCAATCCCCTCTTAATTAATCTAAATTAGAAGTTAATTTTTATACTTTAACATTTACTTTTTCTAAGAAGTAAGTTCTTAATTCTTGCCAATTATTCATTCTTAAATCATAAGGTTCATTAATATTATGAGGTGACGTAAACATAATACCACGATCACCAAATGTATTAAGCTGATAAATATGATCATCAATCAAATAATCTGCTTTTACTGTACTTTTATCACCACAAAACACAAATAGATTAGGATTTAAAAATGGAAAGTGCTTTTTTAACCAATCATATTTGGCGACAAATGAATTAGGCGAAAGCATTGCTGCCGTTGCAATAACAATTTCATAATGCTCTGCTAACTCTTTTAATACTTCTTGTGAATCTTTAATTACCGGTAAACTTCTAAAAAAAGAGTCCGTATTAACAATTTCAAACATATCATCTGCTAACTCTGGATATAATTTTTGAATCGGTGTTCCAGCTAAATCATTCATTGTAATACCTAAATTATATTTCTCATTTACACGATCAACTAATTCTTTACTAAAATCTGCTAAAACTTCGTCCATATCAACTGCAATTCTTTTCAAGAAAATCATCTCCTTTTATTTTTTTATGTGAACAGTCATTTATAGTCAGTTTAATCATTTTTATTTTTATAGGGAAATTCTAATAATAATCCGCATAAATCAATAAGTAACATATATTAATGTATGAGCTAAACTTTATTGCACAATTACGTTCTTTAAATAAGTTTACCGACTTCTTTTTAAAATGCAAAGTTTTTTCGTATTTTATTAGATTATGTCAAAAAACATATTTTTTCTGACAATACTTAAACTTTTAAGCTTTTTTACCTCTTTTTAAACATATTCATTTTACATACACCACGCTTACAGTGTATATTACAAGTAGACATACATTTAATATTAACTGTAAAAAGTTATAAGGAGCGGTTATTGTGGGAAGAGTTGTTGGAACAGTTGCAAGAGGATTACGTGCACCAATCATTAATGAAGGCGATAATATTGTTGATTTCGTTGTTGATAGTGTCATGAAAGCACAAGAAGTTGAAGGATTCGAAATTAATGATAGAGACATCATATCTATTACTGAATCTATTATAGCACGTGGACAAGGAAACTATGCAACAGTCGACGATATTGCTGAAGATGTTAAATCAAAGTTCGGTGATGATGATTGCGTGGGTGTTATATTTCCTATATTAAGTCGTAATCGTTTTTCTAACTGTTTACACGGGATTGCAAAAGGCGTGAAAAAAATTGTTTTAATGTTAAGTTATCCATCAGATGAAGTGGGTAATCAGCTCGTTGAACTTGAAGCACTTGACGAAAAAGGAATTAATCCTTTAACTGATGTATTAACAGAAAAAGAATTCCGTGAGCATTTTGGTTACAATAAACATGCTTTTACAGGTGTTGATTACATTGATCATTATAAAGAAATTGTCGCTGAACATGGGATTGTGTGTGAAGTTATTTTTTCTAATAATCCAAGAAGTATTCTTGATTACACAAAAAATATATTGACTTGTGATATTCATGGGCGTGAAAGAACAAAAAACGTTTTAAAATTACATGGTGGAGAAAAGATTTATAGTCTTGCTGATATATTAGCAGAGCCTATTGGCGACAGCGGATATAATAGAGATTATGGTTTACTTGGATCAAATAAATCAACAGATACTGAAGTTAAGTTATTCCCAAGAGACTCTCAACCTATTGTTGATGATATTCAAGCTAAAATGAAGGAATTAACAGGTAAAACTGTAGAAGTCATGGTTTATGGTGATGGCGCATTTAAAGACCCTGTAGGTAAGATATGGGAACTTGCAGACCCTGTTGTTTCGCCGGCTTACACAACTGGCCTGACTGGTCAACCAAATGAAATTAAATTAAAATATTTAGCTGATAATCAGTTTTCAGATTTACGTGGCGATGAATTAAAAGCTGCCATTTCTGATTTTATGAAAGAAAGAAAAGACGTCGAAGAAAGTGATTCAGTTGAAGCACAAGGGACGACGCCTAGAAAATTAACAGATTTAATTGGTTCATTATCAGATTTAACTTCTGGAAGCGGAGATAAAGGAACGCCGATTGTTTATATCCAGGGCTATTTTGATAACTTTATTGCATAAAAAAACATTGCTCATCTAATGATGAGCAATGTTTTTTTAGTCTAATAAATCAGGTTGTTCTTTTACAATCATTTCCCATAAAGGTTGGAATTGTTCTCTTCCTGATTGAACAGAACCTTCATCTTTATAAGTACTCGCTGCAACTTCAGGACTAATTTCGATTGGATCATCACCTAACATATGAGCATAAACATGTTCTCTACAACTACGCTCTAATAAAATAAACCACCAAGCCGCTTCAGCAACACTACTTCCTACTGTTAGCAATCCATGATTTCTTAAAATAGACGCTTTCTTATCTTCTAGTGCTTTTGCGATTCGCTCGCCTTCTTCACCTTCATAAACAACACCCGTATAGTCATCAAATAATGTTAAATCATTATAAAATGCACATGAGTCTTGTGTAAGGGGTTTAATTTTCTTTCCTGTCGTTGACCAAATTTGCCCGTATGTTGTGTGAGCGTGTGCAGCAGCAACTGCGTCAGGACGTGCCTTATGAACAGCTGAATGAATTACTAATGCCGCTTTATTTACAACGCTATCACCCTCAACCACCTCACCTGCTTCATTTACTCGAACTAAATCAGATGTTTTAATCTGGCTAAAGTGCTTCATATAAGGATTAACCCAGTAACTATCTGTAAACTCTGGATCTCTAACTGTGATATGACCAGTCACACCATTATCAAAACCAAACTTTGAAAATATTCTAAAAGCAGCTGCTAATTGATTTTTTCTAAAAGTTCTTTCTTCCTCAATTGATTTATTACCATAATCCAACATAATTAACATTCCTCCTAATTTTAGTTTACTAATGTACTTATATCATAGAACATTATTCTTAAAATTTATATGCCTCTTTTTTAAATAAGAGACTTACACCTACAAAGAAAAATAACGATAAGACCACGGGTATCGTTACGGTATGTACACCAAGTAAAGTTTCATTTGCTTCATTATAAAAATGAATCACAATATAAGAACCAATTCCGACAATCATCGAAGCAATTGCCCCTTCGGCATTTGCATACTTCCAGTAAAGACCTAAAACAAGTGGCCAAACAAATGCTGCTTCAAGCCCACCAAATGCAAATAAATTTAAGTAAATTAAAAGTTCTGGTGGATTTAGTGCCATTAAAAATGCCACAATACCAATAACTGAAGTAACACCTAGACTCACTTTTTTCACATGACTTGCCGGTGCTTTAGGCTTAATATAATTAATATATATATCTTTTACAACAGATGAACTAACTAGTAATAGCAATGAATCAAGCGTTGACATCATCGCAGCTAGTGGTGCAGCAAGTACAATCCCCGCAAGCCACCCTGGCAATACATCTAACGCGATAAGTGGAATTACTTGATCGGCAATTTCGATGCCTGGCATAATTGGTCGTGCAAAAACGCCGATTAAATGCATATTTAACATAATAAACCCTACAACAATAGTACTAATAATTAGTGCGCGGTGCATGGACTTTGAATCTCGGTAAGACATCGCCCTTACAGCAACTTGCGGTAAAGCAACTACCCCCACGCCAACTAAGATCCAAAATGACGATACATAAGCGGGGGTTAGTTGTCCGTCTTGACCATAAGGTGAGACTAAATTCGGATTTTCAGAGATAAGATCTGCAAATATGTTTTCTAACCCACCTCCTGCAATGATTACAGCAATAAGTAAGATTAACGTTCCAAAAAACATAACAATTCCTTGCAGTGTATCTGTTAAAGCAACTGCTCTAAATCCACCTATAACAACATAAATAACGACTGTTATCGTAAAAATAAATAATGCACTACTATAAGATAACCCAGTTAAGAGTTGAATTAAATAAGCTCCACCAACCCACTGTGCTGCCATCGCTGAAAATAAAAATATAATAATACTGAATGCTGATAAAATAACAACAGTATGACTTTTATAACGTTCTTTTAAAAAATCAACAAGCGTAATTGCTTTGAAACGTCGCGTTACAATGGCGAACTTTTTACCTAATATTAATAGAACAAAATACCCTGTTGCTACTTGGGTCATCGCAAGTAAAACCCAACCCAGACCGATTGAATAAGCTGCTCCTGGACCACCTAAAAAGCTTGATGCACTTCCATATGTAGCCACCATCGTCATCGCTAAAACTAATCCACCTAATTCACGCCCACCTAAAAAATAATCGCTCAAGAATGATTTTGACGAAGATAATTTTCGGTTCGACCAAAAACCAATTGCAAAAACGAGGATTGTAAATATAATTAGCGGAATAATAACATGCCAATTTGCACTCAATCTTTTTCACCTACATCTTCAAATGGAACTTCTGTTAAGGCAAATTTAACTACAAACCATACTAAGATGACCATAACTAGAAAACCAACAATACTACTCATAAAAAACCAAGCAGGAAAGCCAAGTATATAAGTATACTTTTCTGGATCACCTGAACCAAGGCCATAAGCAAATCCATACCACCAAATCATATTAAATAGAGCTAACGCACAACCAATCAATGCTTCTCTATGAGCAATTTTGAAGCGGTACAAATCTGTGTACTCACGATTCATTCGTTATCCCCTCCCTTTAAATTAAGTCTGTTTCTCATTGTAACAAATATTGTTACAGTTTGTGGGCTATGATAAACTATACTAAAATAACCCTACTATCCTCTTTTGAAAAGGGACAGAATATTTTCCTATTTAATAAATCTAAATATTAGTGGAATCCGGTAATATTCACCTTTATATGCTTTAAAAAGTGCGACAAGAGTAAAGATTAGGTACATTATTGCTAGTATAGGCACAATGACAAAACCAACTAAAACAACCATTAAAACACTACCTATTAATGAATAGATGGCGTAAGATATAAAGAAATTAAAATATTCTTTTCCGTGATAATTAATAAAATTTGATTCGTCCTTTTTAATAACCCAAATAATTAAAGGCCCGATAATTGCAGTGAAAAAACTCACTAAATAAATAAACATGCCCATAGTTCTTTCGTCACTCGTTGGTGGAGAAAACTCATTAATAATGTTACCGTTCATAATAACGCCTCCTAAAAATATATACATGCTTGAAATTAAACTAAGATAAGGAGCTAGATAGCATGATTCATTTAATCGAAAATGATTGGAACGAGATTTTAAAAGAAGAATTCGAAAAGCCTTACTTGAAAAAACTAGATGCTTTTTTAAAAGATGCTTATAAAAGTCATCAGATTTTTCCAGAATATAAAAATATTTTTAGTGCACTTAATCGAACTCCATATCAAGATGTTAAAGTCGTCATTTTAGGACAAGACCCTTACCATGGTATCAATCAAGCACATGGTCTTAGTTTTTCAGTAAAAAAAGGGACAGCATTACCTCCTTCTTTAAGAAATATTTTCAAAGAACTCGCTTCCGACTTAGCAGTAAGTACTCCAATGAATGGTGATTTAACTGCTTGGGCTAAACAAGGTGTACTTTTATTAAACGCCGTGTTAACTGTCGAGTCTGGTCAAGCGAACTCTCACGCTAATCAAGGTTGGGAAAAATTTACCGACAAAGTAATCGAAAGTCTAAATAAGAAAGAACATCCGATTGTTTATATTTTATGGGGAGCAGCAGCACAGAAAAAAACGAAGTTAATAGATACTAACAAACATTTCATTATTAAATCGCCACATCCAAGTCCTTTATCTTCTTACCGTGGTTTTTTTGGCAGTAAGCCTTTTTCTAAAACAAATGACATTTTACGCCGTTTAAATTTAACAGAAATTAATTGGGAGTTATAAAAGATGCTTCACTAACGTATAATAAGCACTACCAGGCGGATAATCTTTTATTTCTCCAACTACTTTATAACCATACTTTTCATAAAAATTACGTGCTTGGAATTCAAATGTCATTAATAATACTTTGCTAGCTCCTAGAGCCTTAGCTTTTTTTTCTGCTTTAGCTAACACTTCTTTACCTAATCCATTCCCACGCGCTAGTTCTGATATCCAAAAATAATCTACCTCGAGCCAATCCCAATTAATTCGCCCTGTTAAGCCTCCGACACAGTCTAACACTTCGTTTTCTACGATAATATGTAGTGGAACTATTTTTATTTCATCTAGCTTTTTAAATTCTGGCGAAACTTTACGATTGTACTTTCTTACTTTATTTCTGAGAAATGTTTTAAAGTCTCGATCAGCTTTACTAGACACTTTAATTTTATAATTCACATCCCTCACACCTTTAAGCAAATTTGTTTTTTAATAGGATACTTATAAGTCCATTTACTAAAATACCAATAATCGTTCCAGAAAAGACAACATTTAAATTAATTAATGTGAAATCAACAAAAATTAAATTAATTATAAACACAATAACTGGAAGTAATGCTGATATCATAATTGATATCATCCGGTCCCGACTAATTAACAACGTTATACTATAAAAGCCAACGCTTAATAAAACCCCTACAATAATAGGTACTAACGTTTGCATACTTTCACCTCATTAAAATTATATACCTCAGTATAACATTTTATATATGTAGTTGACATTTATTTTTAGTTATTATATAATATTCCTAAGTGATATTGATAATCATTATCACTTAACTGAATAAGTATTTTAGTACTGATTTATTAACTCACACTTCTCATTAATAAGTTAGTTTTTATAAAAGCACTCAAATTACTTTTGCTTCCCCTCGCAAAGTAACTTGAGTGCTTTTATTTGTGACGTTTACTTGAATCATTCTTCTACTTGAGTAAGATTTACAGAACTTAAGTTAAAGATATGTTATTATTTAGTTTAGGGAAATTTTATTTTTATAAAAAGGAATGATTTAATGAAAAACAACAATTGGAATGGTGCGCTAAAAAAGAAACGTAATTATCGCCCATTCGTTATTACACTTTCAATTATTTTAATTGGAGCGATTGGTGTATTGTCAGGCTTACCAGGTTATGAAGACTTTGATGCTTTCGATATAACAATCTTACCTTTAATGAATGCTATTTTTAACTCATTCACGTTCATCTTTTTAGTAATTGCATTAATAGCTATTCTAAAAAAGAATGTTAAAGTTCATTTAAGTTTTATTTATGCAGCTTTTACAACGACATTTTTCTTTTTAATTACTTACGTCACTTTTCATTTTCTATCACCTTCAACACCATTTGGTGGAAGTGGTTTTGCAGCAGGTTTCTATTATTTTGTATTAATTACACATATTATTCTTGCAGCAGCGATTGTACCGCTTGCTCTAACAAGTATTACACGCGCATGGAATGGGGAAGTTGAACGTCATAGAAAAATTGCTCGGATTACAATGCCAATTTGGTTATATGTAAGTTTTACAGGTGTATTAGTTTATATTTTAATTTCACCTTATTATTAAAAAACTGAGACGAATATTCGTCTCAGTTTTTTTATATGTTAATTTTACACCGGCTAATTACGTTATGATCATAAATCAATTCTAATTCATCTTCATTTTTTAATGGTCCTACGCCTGAAGGTGTTCCAGTAAATATAAGGTCACCTTTTTTAAGTCCAATATTCTCAGCCAAATATTTTATCATTGCATCTAAACTAAATGTCATTTGATTAATTTTACCCGATTGCACGGTACGTTCATTAATTTTCAAACTAAACACTTTATCACGTAAAACTGCTTCTGTTGGAAAATCAATTGGTTTAGATACAATCGCAGCGTTTTTAAATCCTTTAGAAAGTAACCAAGGTAAACCAGCTTCTTTAAGCTTTGTTTGTTCATCTCGTAAGGTTAAATCTAAGCCGATATACATTTTCTTCACTAAATCATTTACTGTTAAACCCGCTTCATAATCACGTTCAATTTCAAGAACTATTTCAACTTCATGATGTACTTCGCCCTTATTTTTTGGTAGCTCGATAAGATTATCATCAGCATGAACGAGTGCGTGAGTTGGTTTACTAAAAATTAAAGGTTGTTCGGGCATTTCATTATTTAGTTCTTTCACGTGATCTGCGTAATTTCTTCCAATACAATAAACATTTTTTATATGGTCCACTGCTAAACACTCCTCTTACTCGCGAATTTGCCCTTGACCTTGAATAATAAACTTACTTGATGTAAGTGCTTGAAGTCCCATAGGTCCACGTGCATGCGTTTTTTGTGTACTAATTCCCATTTCTGCTCCATAACCAAATTCTGCACCATCTGTGAAACGCGTTGATGCATTATGATAAACAGAAGAAGCGTCAACACTTGCGAGGAAACCTTTAGCATGTGCATCATCTTCTGTCACAATCGCTTCTGAATGTCCTGTTCCATACTTATTAATATGTTCAATTGCTTCCGTATAATCAGCAACTAACTTAACACTTACTTCATTACCTAAATATTCATGGTACCAATCTTCTTCTGTTGCAAGTTCACTTTGTTTAAAGTTAGCATGAATTGACTCGTCAGCATGAATAATTACGTTTTCTTCAGCTAATTCTGTTAGTAATTTATTACCGAACTTTTCATAAGCTTCTGGATGAATTAAAATTGTTTCTATCGCATTACAAACCGACGGACGTTGTAATTTTGCATTTTTAACAATTTCTATTGCCATCTCTTCTTTAGCTGATTCATCTAGGTATACGTGACAATTTCCTGCTCCTGTTTCAATGACTGGAACGGTCGCTTCTTCTAAAACAACTTTAATTAGACCCGCACTTCCTCTTGGGATTAATACATCTAAATAGTCATTTAATTTAAAGAACTCTTTAGCAGTTTCTCTACTTGTATCTTCAATTAGCTGAACGGCGTCAACTGGTATATCACTTTTTGTTAATGCTTTATGCAATGACTCAACAAGTGCTTTATTTGAATGAATTGCAGAAGAGCTTCCTCTTAAGACAACAGAATTACCTGTTTTAAGCGATAACGTTGCAGCATCAACCGTAACGTTAGGTCTTGCTTCATAAATCATTCCAATTACCCCAATTGGTACACGAACTTTTTCAATTAATAAACCATTATCTTTTTTTACTGTTTCGAATACTTCACCAATAGGATCTGCTAAATCAGTCAAACTATTAACCGCATTAGAAATACCTTTTATTCGCTCTGAATCAAGCATAATTCGATCTAAAACTGATTCAGTGAGCCCAGACTCTTTTCCTGATTTTAAATCGCGTTTATTTGCATCTAAAATTGCTTGCTCATCTTCAAGTAACTGTTCTGCAATTAATTTTAAAGCTTTATTTTTTTCTTCTGTTGTTTTCACACCTAATAGGTAACTTGCTTTCTTTGCTAATTTTCCTTTTTTAATAACTTCACTCATGATAATTCCTCCTTATGATAATTCAATCCAACGATTTCTATGAATCACTT
The DNA here is from genome assembly GCA_029257405.1 of Caryophanales bacterium. GTDB lineage: Bacteria > Bacillota > Bacilli > Bacillales > Amphibacillaceae > Pseudogracilibacillus. The sequence goes on along the minus strand of JARIBO010000048.1, from coordinate 18,271 downwards.
CAACTGCTGGTACATACTGATCTGTCGTACTTTCTTTTTTATGTCTTATAATTTCATTTTTAACTTCTTTTGCACTGTAACTTACTTCACCTTTTCCTAAATGTCCATTCGTTCCATAAACATCTACGACATCGCCTTGCTTAAATTCACCTTCAACTTTTATAATTCCTGCAGGCAGTAAACTACGCCCTGACTTTAGAATTGCTCTTTCTGCTCCTTCGTCAATATGCAGTTCGCCTGCTGATTCTGAATGAAGTGCAATCCACTGACGACTTGTGTTAATCGCTTGAATTGAATAATCTGCAATATACGTGCCGTCACCTTTACCTTTAAGGATATTCAGTAATTTATCATCACCTGTTCCTACACCGATAAAAACTGGTACTCCTAATGATAAGGCTCGTTTAGCTGCTACTAGTTTTGACTTCATTCCACCTGTTCCTACACTTGATCCTGAACTTTCTGTTGATAAAATCATCTCTTTTGTAATCGTTTCTAAATAATCTATCTTTTTAGCATCTGCATGTAATTTGGGATTTTTATCATAAAATCCATTAACATCTGTTAAAATAATTAATTGATCTGCATGAATAAATCCACTCACAAGTGCTGAAAGCATATCATTATCTCCAAATGTTAATTCATCAATTACGACTGTATCATTTTCGTTAATAATTGGTAATATACCTCTATCTAATAATTCTGAAAAGGTTGCAAATGCATTACGATAACGCTCTCGATCTGCAAAATCACCTCGTGTAAGTAAGATTTGTGCCGGCATAATATCAAACTCATTAAATTTATCAATATATGATTGAATTAATAAACTTTGACCGACTGCAGCGGCTGCTTGTTTTCCTTTTAATGTTTCAGGACGTGACGCATAACCTAACCTTGCAAATCCTGAAGCAACAGCTCCAGATGAGACTAGGATGACTTCGTGATTCGCTTTTTTTAAAGCAGCTAAAGCTCTCACATGATCCGTTAATTTTTCTTCATCGATTTGACCTTGCTCATTTGTTAAAGAACTACTTCCTATTTTTACAACAATTCGTTTTCTAGTCATCGCTATACTCCCCAAGACATACTTTTAAATCATTTTTTAATAAACAAAAAAGTTCTCTCATCCTATAAAGGACGAAAGAACTTAACTTCCGTGGTACCACCATCATTTGAGCACAAAAAACAGTACTCCTCATACCTCATAACGCTAGAGACTGCGCCACTGTTTTTCACAGGGACTTATGAAAAAGACAGGTTCAATTATTGTAAGTGCGGAATCTTTCAGCTTATAAATCCCACTCTCTAAACTCACTAAATAATTTACTAACTCTTTTTACCGTTTTAGATAATTATTTATTCTTATTATTACTAATAAATGAGCTTTTGTCAAACTATTGAAACAATTAATGTTTTGATATAATCCAAATTAACCAACCGTTTTATTTTAATTCTGCTGGGAAGATATTTAAATCGATTCCCCAAACGAGTGGTAATAAGAAATAAACTGCTAAAGAAACAAGGAATATTCCTACTACATTTAAAAGGAATCCAGCTTTGGCCATATCTTGAATCCGTATATAACCAGATCCAAACACAACGGCATTTGGTGGAGTCGCTACAGGTAACATAAATGCACATGACGCACTTACTGCTGCAACAATCATCACTGAGTACGGATGAATATCAAGCGCAAATGCTAATGCTGCCATAATTGGGAACATCATTGAAGCAGTTGCTGTATTGGACGTTACTTCTGTTAAGAAAATAACTAAAGTACCAACAATAATAAGTATCATTAATAAATGAACACCTTGCAAAGCAATAAGTTGTTCACCCATCCAAGCAGATAAACCTGACTCTACGAATCCTGAAGCGATTGCTAGTCCACCTCCAAATAAGAGTAAGATACCCCAAGGGAGTTTAAGTGCAGTATTCCAGTCGAGTAAACGATCTCCTGGTTTATTTTTAGATGGAATCGCAAATAAGATAAGTGCTGCGATAATCGCAATCATTGTGTCATCTATATTTGGATTAATTTTTTCTAATAAAAACGAACGTGAAATCCAAGATAATGCTGCTAAAATAAACACTATGAAAACAGCTTTTTCTTCGTAAGACGCTTTACCAAGTGCTAACTTCTCATTACCTATAACTTCCTTACCACCTGGTAGGTTTTTGAATTCAGATGGATAGGCAAACTTAACTAAGTACACCCAAGTAATTAAAATAAAGGTCCAAGAAATTGGTACTCCAAAAAGCATCCATCTTGCAAATGAAAGATCTATCCCATAAGTCGTATTAATCGCTCCTGCGAGTAGCGTGTTTGGTGGTGTTCCAATTAATGTTGAAATTCCACCTAACGAAGCTGAATAAGCAATCCCTAGCATAAGCGCTTTACCAAACTTAAAGTTTTCTTGTGAAGTATCTATTTCTGGTCGATCTTTTAATGCTTCAGCAACTTGATAAATAATGGCAAGTCCGATTGGAACCATCATCATTGCTGTAGCTGTATTTGAAATCCACATTGATAAAAAACCTGTTGAAACCATAAAACCTAATATAATTAAATTAGTATTTGTACCGACAACAGAAATGATTGATAACGCAATTCGGCGATGTAAATTCCACTTCTCCATCGTTAAAGCAATCATAAATCCACCCATAAATAAAAATATGGTTCCATTTCCATAAGCAGATGTTGTTGCTGCTATATCTAAACTATTTGTTAAAGGAAATAAAATAATAGGTAATAATGACGTTGCTGGAATCGGTATGGCTTCAGTCATCCACCAAATAGCAATCCAACTCGTACTTGCTAAAACTGCTCGTGCTTCAGGATTTAAACCCTCAGGAGTAAATAAAAAAAGTATTAAAATAAAAGATAACGGTCCCATAATTAATCCCATTTTTTGTGCAAACTTGTAACTTCGAGGTTCTTTATTATTGCCATTTTTATTACTTTTATATATTTCCGACTTTGATCCACTTAATAAACTCGTTTTTTTCGATGATTTATTAGGTTTCACAAAAAAACTAAATGCTTCCTTAATTTCATCATGTTTATCCCATAGCCAATTCCAAGTAGTACTCACAATCTTTCCCCCTCAAATTTATGTACATCATTTAAAACAAATCTATTGTATAACAGTTCAATTTGTATAGCAATTTTAATAGTTAATTTTTTAGTCCATAATAAATAGCCTGTCTTTTACTAAAGGACAGACTAGAATAACTGTTTCTTTCTCAAAACTAATGCCCGGTCTGGAAAGTCGGTAATGATTGCCGTGCAATCCATTTTTAGATATTTATTTATTTCTTTTTCAGTATTTATTGTGTAAACACGAATCGGAATCTCGTTGTTTTTAGCTCGTTTAATTAATTTTTGATTAGTAATTTTTTTCGATGGATGTATTGCACCAATTCCTAACTTTTTAATATACAGATCTGGTTTCTTTATTTTTTTAGAGTAAAGTAAACCAAGCTTTATGTGAGCTGCTAACTTGGCAATTTTTTGTAAACCAGTAGGATTAAATGACGAAATTATCAATCGCTCTCCTAAATCATAATTATTTAATAAAGCTAATACATCCGCTTCATAATTTGTATAAGTATCTTCACTATATTTAAGTTCAATATTTAAAATTAAATTCGTCTGGCTCGCCCAATCTAGATACTCTTTTAACGTTAAAATTGTTTCATGTTTATCGTAGTTTGGATAACGTGCTCCGGCGTTTAATTTTTTTAGTTCAGTTAAGTTATACTCAGACACTTTTCCTTTACCGTCTGTTGTTCGGTCAACTGTTTCGTCATGAATCACAACAAGCTCCTGGTCTTTAGTAAATCTAACGTCCATTTCAATTCCATCTGCTCCGGCATTTTTAGCTTCTAAAAATGCCGTCATTGTATTTTCTGGAAATCTCCCTGAACTCCCCCGATGAGCAATTATTTTTACCATCTAATCATCCCTTTAATCTTTTACTGTATCCAATAATCAGGATCTAACATTGCCATCTCTTCAACAGCATCTTCTATATCTGATGGTGTAATATACATAATGGGATAGTTATTTGCTTGTTCTGCTAATTTATGAAAGTATTGTGTACTTTCTGGATACTCAGGATCCATTAAAATTAAGCAAGCATCACTTTTATTAATCATCCAAAGATCGCGTTCTTTAAATTGATAGGGTGCTTTATAATCCCCTTTATAAATCGCATCATAAAAATCTGCTGCCTGAATGAGTTCTGCATACTTTATTTTTAAATCATCAGGCCAACGGCTATGGTGATTTTCAAATGCGGGTATAATAGCGAATTTTATGTCATATGTTTTTTTAAGTTCAATTAATACTTCTGCAGTCCATAATTCAACACCTATTTGTCCAGATGTTAAAACCCACTCTAACCCTTCTTCAATTAAAGCGATTAATCTATTTTCAATGCTTTTTTTTATAAACTTTATTTTCTCATCGGACTCATTAAAAATTCCTAGTTCCATTGATTTATATCCTGTTACCGTAATAATTTTCATGCTTAATTCCTCCTACTGTTATTATACAGATATTTTGAAAGAAAATAAAATACCCTAATCTAACTTTACTTAGATTAGGGTATGATAATTTATTTAAAACGCATCATATTTAATACTTTCAGAAATAAGTAATTTTGCTTCCGTTGCATTAATCACATCTTCTAATGTATAACCTTCAGCTACTTCAATCAACTCGAGTCCATTTTCAGTTACGTTGATTACTGCACGTTCAGTAATAATTTGATCTATTACACCTGCTCCTGTTAGAGGAAGTGAGCATTCTTTTAAAATCTTTGGCTTACCATCTCTTGTAGTATGATCCATAATTGTAATGATTTTTTTAGCTCCGTGGACTAAGTCCATTGCTCCGCCCATTCCTTTAACCACTTTACCAGGAATCATCCAACTAGCTAAATCACCTTTTTCAGACACTTCCATGCCGCCAAGAATTGCTAAGTCAACATGCCCTCCACGAATCATCGCAAATGATGTTGCATTATCAAAGAAACTAGCACCTTTAATAGTCGTTACAGTTTCTTTTCCAGCATTAATTAAATCAGGATCAACTTCTTCTTTAGTTGGGTATGGACCAATTCCGAGCAATCCATTTTCAGATTGTAAAACAACTTGTTTATTTTCTGATATGTGATTTGCGACCATTGTTGGCATTCCAATACCTAAGTTAACATAAAAACCATCTTTTAATTCTTTTTCAGCACGTTTTGCAATTGTTACGCGATTATTTTTACTCATTATTAAGCCTCCTTAACTGTTAGTCTTTCAATGCGTTTTTCTTGATCTCCTTGAACAATCCCTTGAACATAAATACTAGGTGTATCTATTTCATCTGGATCGAGTTCGCCTACTTCGACAATTTCTTCTACTTCAGCTATTGTTATTTTTCCTGCTGTTGCCATATTCGGATTGAAATTTTGTGCGGTTTTTCTATACACTAAATTACCCATTTTATCTGCTTTCCAAGCTCTCACAAGACTTACATCAGCTGTAAGTGATTCTTCTAATAAATACTCTTTACCATTAAACACTTTTGTTTCTTTTCCTTCAGCTATGATTGTTCCTACACCAGCTGGTGTATAAAATGCGGGAATTCCAGCACCACCTGCGCGAATTTTTTCAGCTAGCGTTCCTTGAGGAACAAGGTCAACCTCTAATTCTTCACTTAAAAACTGACGCTCAAATTCTTTATTTTCACCAACATAAGATGCAATCATTTTAGTTATTTGCTTGTCTTCTAATAAAAGACCTAAGCCCCAACCATCAATGCCGCAGTTATTAGAAATAACAGTTAAATCTTTTGTACCTTTCTTTTTCAATGCTTGGATTAAGTTTTCTGGAATACCAACGATTCCAAAACCACCCACCATTATTGTCATGCCACTTTCAATATTTTCTATCGCACTTTCAAAATCAGTATATATTTTCTTCATTTCTTTTCCTCCTAACTAATCTCTTTTTATAATTGTAGCAATACCTAGACCGCCACCAATGCAAAGTGTCGCAAGCCCGTATTTACCATCTCTGCGCTTTAACTCATGCATTAAAGTAACTAATACGCGTGTCCCACTTGCTCCTATCGGGTGACCTAGGGCAATTGCTCCACCATTCACGTTTAGCTTGTCTGCAGGGAATTCTAGCGTTTTTCCTACAGCAAGTGATTGAGCAGCAAATGCCTCATTTGCTTCAATTAAATCCAGATCCGCTACATTAAGTTTTGTTTTTTCTAATACTTTTTTTGTAGATTCGATTGGACCAAGTCCCATGACTTTTGGATCAAGTCCTACACTTGCATTACCTTCAATTGTTGCAAGTGGTTTTAAACCTAATTCATCTGCTTTTTTCCGACTCATTAATAATATAGCTGCAGCACCATCATTAATTCCAGAAGAATTTCCAGCAGTAACACTACCATCTTTTTTAAATGCTGGCCTTAATTTTGCGAGACTTTCTTCTGTTGTATTTGGTTTTATATATTCATCTTCTGAAAATACAATCGTTTCACCACGTCTAGTTGGTATTTCTACTGAAACAATTTCATCTACAAACTTGCCTGCTTCTTGAGCTTTTGTTGCTTTAGCTTGGCTTGAATTTGAAAAGCGGTCTTGCTCTTCTCGGGTTAATTTGTAAGCGTCATTAATATTTTCAGCCGTGACGCCCATATGATAATCATTAAATGCACACCATAAACCATCTTTAATCATACTATCGACAGCCGATTTATCACCCATACGATAACCACTTCTTGCACCATCTAATAAATAAGGCGCTCGGCTCATACTTTCCATCCCACCTGCGACAACAATTTCAGCATCACCTAACATAATAGATTGCGCTGCTAAATGCACTGATTTTAATCCTGATCCACATACTTTATTAATCGTAAATGCTGGGACGTAATCAGGTAAGCCTGCTTTGATTGAAGCTTGGCGAGCTGGATTTTGCCCAAGTCCTGCTTGAAGCACGTTACCCATAATGACTTCATCCACTTCAGTAGCGTCTACTTTAGCATCTTTTAAAACTGATTTAATAACTAATGCACCTAAATCTACAGCACTCACATCTTTTAATGATCCATTAAAAGTTCCTATTGGAGTTCTTAATGCACTAACAGCGACAACTTCGTTTAAGTTCATCTTATTACTCCCTTTCTTTCATATTCAACCTGTCTTTTCTTATCTTTTATTTTACATGAGAGCGTTTTATAAGTAAAATGAATATGTTGAATAGTATATATTCTATAATTGAATAGGCGGTGTTATTTTGGAATTAAAAGAATTAAGATATTTTATAGAAATTGTGAATTATGATGGTTTTTCTCGAGCAGCTGAAAATATTTTTGTTTCCCAGCCCACTTTAAGTAAATCAATTAAAAAACTAGAAAGCAAATTAAATGTTGAGCTTTTTGAACGTTCAACACGGAAATTAATTTTAACGGATGCTGGCAAAATTGTGTTTAAACAAGCTCAGAAGATTTTAGGAGCAACTGATGAATTAAACATTCTTTTAGATGATCTTGCTTTAATACCAGAAGGAAACATTAAGTTTGGTATACCACCTCTTATTGGAGCTTTATTTTTCCCTGAAATTGCTGGTGCATTTGCTCAAGCACATCCTAAAATAAAACTCGAACTCGTGGAACACGGAGCCAAAAAGATAGAAACTTTAATTGGTGACGGAAAAGTAGAAATTGGAATTGTCGTCTCACCTACAGTAGAAGATAAATATAATATTTTTCCTTTCAAAAAAGAAAATTTTCAAGTGTTTTTACCCGCCAATCACAAACTTGCTAATAGGAAGATTCTTAATTTAGAAGAATTAAAGAAAGAAAAATTCATTTTATTTAATCCAGAATTTGCTTTGCATGACTTAATTATTCGTTATTGTCAAAATGCTGGTTTTCAACCACTAATTGCTTATGAAAGTTCGCAATGGGACCTTATTACAGAACTCGTTAATGCCGAACTCGGAATTACTATTTTACCTGTTTCTGTCTACTCAAAAATGAATAATCATAACGTGAAAATGATTCCTTTAAAAAACCCTCCAATCTGGCAATTAAACATCATTACAAAAAAAGATAGTTATCATTCTTATTCAGTTAAAGCGTTACTCAATTTTTTAACTAAAGATACAAATCTTGATATCTAAATTTAAATTAAATTTTACTTCCTAAAAATGCCAGATAAAGAATAAAGTAGTATTGTAATTAAAATTCACTCTGCTAAAATAGATTAAAAAGGAGATGTTTGTTATAGTACAAACTTATTTTATTACTGGTTTTCCCGGTTTTTTAGCTGAACAATTATTAACACAATTATATAAAGATTATCCTAAGGAAATTGACCATGTCTATTTGCTTACTTTGCCTAGCACGAAAGCGCTTGCATTTAGTCAATTAAATAACTTTACAGAAAAAAATGATTTAGATATTGAAAACTTTTCACTTATCGAAGGTGATATTACGCTACCTGACTTAGGTTTACAACAAACTAGTCTTTCTTCTATGAATAATATCACACACGTTTTTCACTTAGCTGCAGTGTATGATTTAGCTGTTCCTAAAGAAATAGCTTATAAAGTAAACGTTGACGGAACAAAGCATATTAACAAATTTGTTCAAACGTTATCTCATTTAAATAGATATATTTATTTTAGTACAGCATATGTTGCTGGAAAACGTGAGGGAATAATCTATGAAACTGATTTAGTTCATAATGAACCTTTTAAAAATTATTATGAAGAAACAAAATACTACGCAGAAATTAGCGTTGAAGCCTTAAAGGATAAAGTACCTCTAACAATCATTAGACCAAGCGTTGTTAAAGGAAACTCTGTAACGGGTAAAACAATTAAATTTGATGGTTTGTATTTTTTCTTGAACTTTTTTGACAAACTAAAATTTTCGCCAATTATTCCAATGATTGATAATTCACAAGTCGAAGGTAATTTTGTACCTAGTGATTATGTAATCGAAGCAACGAGCTTTTTAGCAATTAATGAGATTGGTATTAATAAAACATATCATTTAGCTGATCCAAATCCTTATACAATGTCTGAACTTTATACGATGTTAATGGCTGAATATTTAAATCGCGAACCTAAATTGCGTGTACCTAGCTCATTAACCAAAAAAATATTGTCGTTTTCAAGTTTACGGAAATGGATTGGTGTAGAAAAAGAAGCAATTGATTACTTTATTTATGATACTAGTTATGACACAACAATCGCAGAGCAAGATTTATTATTAGGTAATATTAAATGCCCTGATTTAAAGGACACCTTACCAAGTATGATCGAATTTTACCGAAAATATAAAGATGATTACACAAAACATATTAAAATAATCTAGTTTAATTTTAAGTATTATTTAAACATTTTAATTGTTTTTAAGTTATACTAGTTACATTAGCTAGGTAAGGTGGGTATTTTATGTCTCAGAAACAAAATAAATCACGTTTATTCGTGATAATACTAGTCATTATGGTAGTTATCATTATTGCAGTAGGTTTATTCCTTACTTCGCTTATCATTAAAGATGGCGAAAAAAGTAAAACAACTTCTTTTATTGATATTGATCCAAAACAAGCATATGTATTAATGGACGAAAAAAACAGACTTTAAAATAGTCTGTTTTTTAATTTATTTTAACTATAATAAAATCAGTATCTTCTAATGCAAGTACATCATGCTTTTCAGATGGTTCTATTTGAAGTACATTTTCAGTAGTAACAATCTCTTTTTTACTGCCTGCATTAAACTCTACTCGTCCTTTTCGTACAATTATAATAACTGTTTCTTTTGCGTGATGTTCACTTAGAACCTCACCTTTTTTCATTTGTATATTAATGAACTGAGCATTTTCAAATTTCATAAGTCTTTCAGCATGTTTTGATTGATCAATGAGTTTATTTTTTGTTTGAATCAAATCCATGTTAATCCGCCCTTCTATGTTTTATTATCTATTTAATATATTTTTTCTAATGGATATAGCTTATCATAAAATCGCTTTATATAACCTATATCATCTGATATTTAATTTACAACAATCTTATAAGTTTGTTGTAAAATTACGGATATATTGTATAATTTAAGTACACGTTTTGTATCCGTTTTCAAAAAAAGGCTAAAGGAGTGTTAAAATGGAACACGTTATTTCAGGTTGGTCTTTATTTTGGTTATTTGTACCTATGCCTTTACTTATTCTACTTTCCATTATTACTTTATTTACAGAAGGTCGTGGTAGATCATGAGTCTTCCTACTCTCATTACGTTTCTCGTTTATTTAATTGGGATGTTGTTAATTGGAATTACGATGTACAGACGAACACATAACTTATCTGACTTTGTACTCGGTGGTAGGACGCTTGGTCCATTTGTAGCTGCTTTAAGTGCCGGAGCATCTGATATGAGTGGTTGGTTACTCTTAGGGTTACCAGGCGCTATTTATTTAACTGGACTTTCAGAAGCGTGGATTGCAATTGGACTTGCAATTGGTGCTTACTTAAACTGGCAATTTATTGCCAAACGATTACGGATTTATACAGAAGTCGCTAACGATTCAATTACGATACCAGACTTTTTAGAAAATCGATTTAAAGATAATTCGAGATTGTTGCGTGTTATCTCAGCACTTGTTATTTTATTATTTTTTACTTTTTATACTTCCTCTGGTATGGTTGCAGGCGCAAAATTATTTGAAGCTTCATTTGGACTATCATATCAAACAGCGCTTTGGATTGGTGTAATTGTTGTTGTTTCGTATACATTCTTAGGTGGATTTTTAGCCGTTGTATGGACGGACTTTATTCAAGGAACACTCATGTTCTTAGCACTTATTGTCGTTCCACTTGTTGCTATTAACCAGCTGGGTGGTTGGAATGAAACGATTCAAGCTGTTGGTAATATTGAACCTACGCATTTAAATATGGTTAAAGGTGTTAGTTTCCTTGCGATTATTTCTTCTCTTGGTTGGGGACTTGGGTATGTTGGTCAACCTCATATCATTGTTCGTTTTATGGCACTTCGTTCAGCTAAAGATGTGCCTACAGCTCGATTTGTCGGGACAACATGGATGATTTTAGGATTATATGGTGCTATTATTACCGGATTTGCTGGACTTGCTTACGTTGGCGCAAATGACGCTGCCCTGTTTACAAATCTAGGTTTAGAAGTAGTGACGACAAACGGTGTGCAAATGTTAGGCGATCCCGAAAAAATCTTCATTGCATTTTCACAAATTTTATTTAATCCGTTTGTAGCTGGGATTTTACTAGCGGCAATTCTTTCGGCAATTATGAGTACGATTGATTCACAGTTACTTGTTTCTTCTTCAGCAGTTGCAGAAGATTTTTACAAGGGATTTTTTAGAAGAAATGCAACAAATAGAGAACTAGTCTGGACAGGACGTATTGCGACAATCGTTATTGCTTTAATTGCAGCACTAATTGCAACAAACCGTGATAGTACTGTTTTAGACCTTGTCAGTTATGCTTGGGCTGGGTTTGGTGCTTCATTTGGACCTATTATCTTGCTTGCACTTTTCTGGAAAGGCGTCACACGAAATGGGGCTTTAATAGGAATTATCGTTGGTGCTGTAACAGTAATTGTGTGGGGCGATTTCCTTTCAGGAGGTATTTTTGATTTATATGAAATTATACCTGGTTTTGCATTTAACTTAATTGCGACGATTATAATCAGTCTTCTTGGAAAACCAGATCCTGCAATGGAAGCTGATTATGCTGAAACACAAAAACGTTTGCATGAATAAAAACTTAGTTGACATATTCAAGTTCATTTGATAAATTTAAATTGATACAAATACTACTAGGGGTGCCTTCTTTAGGCTGAGAGGAATTTAATTCCAACTCTTTGGAACCTGATCTAGTTCATACTAGCGGAGGGAAGTAGTTAGATAGTCTCTAGCTATTTTTCGACTTGTAATATTAAAGTCAGGTTCAGTTTCTGAACCTGACTTTTTTTATTTTTTTAACGGAGGAGAAAAATGAATAAAACAAGATTACTTACTACAATGGCTGTCTTTATTGCAATCGGAACACTCGGTTCACAACTCATTTGGTTTCCAGCTGGCGTTGCTAAAGCTTATCCCGTCCAACACGCAATTAACGTGATGGCTGCGATTATGCTTGGTACAGGACCTGCAGTAATTATTGCTTTTGTAATTGGTTTATTACGAAACGTACTTGGACTGGGGTCATTACTCGCCTTTCCTGGTGGAATGATTGGCGCATTTTTAGCAGGTATACTTTATAAAAGATTTCGTCATAACATCGCCGCTGCAATTGGTGAAGTCCTCGGTACAGGGGTAATTGGTGCATTATTTGCTGTTCCTTTTGCTAAAATTTTAATGGGGACTGCTTTTGGTGCAATGTTCTTTATTCCACCATTTTTAGTAAGCAGTATTACTGGATCATTTATCGGTATTTTTATCGTTTCAAGAATCAATCATAAACAAATAATCGATTATAATATAAAAGGTGGAATTTAAATGTCAAAAGTTGCAAGTTCGCTTACAATAGCTGGTACTGATCCTACAGGTGGCGCAGGAATTCAAGCTGATTTAAAAACATTTCAAGAATTAAAAAGTTATGGCATGTCAGTTATTACTTCTGTTGTAGCCCAAAATACGTTAGGTGTCCAAGCTGTCCATCATATCCCAATTTCAATACTTGAAGCTCAGCTTGATTCTGTTTTATCGGATATGCCTGTGCATGCGTTTAAAACAGGCATGATTGCAAATATTGAGATGATGGAAGTCATTCAGAAAAACATAGCTAACTTAGATGCTCATTTTGTTCTTGATCCTGTGATGGTCGCAACTAGTGGAGACTCCTTAATTAATGAAAAAGCGAGAAGTTATTTACGGACGCACCTCATCCCCCTTTCTTCACTTGTTACGCCTAATATTCCAGAAGCTGAATTTTTATTAGATACAAAAATCGTGACAAAAGATGATATGAAAGATGCAGCAATTAAAATTGTTAAAGAACTTGGCGCAAGTGCTGCGCTTGTAAAAGGCGGACACAGAGAAGGCGACGCAATTGATTATTTATATGACGGGGAACAAATTTATACTTTCTCAGAAAAACGCATTGATACAGTCAACACGCACGGTACTGGATGTACTTACGCAGCAGCAATTACCGCTTATTTAAGTCATGGTTTTTCTTTACTTGAAGCTGTTGAAAAATCAAAACATTTTGTCACTCAAGCAATTAAAAAATCATTTAATCTTGGACAAGGCAGTGGCCCAACAAACCACTGGGCAATTAGAGAGGAAGTTAACGTGTATGACTAATAATGCAATTACTCAAGTTAGAAATAAAAATCCATTAATTCATCATTTAACAAATCAAGTCGTCATGAACTTCACTGCAAATGGACTCCTTGCTTTTGGTGGATCACCTATTATGGCTAAAGAAGCTTTAGAAATGGATGAAATGGCTAAAATTGCTGATGGCATACTAATTAATATTGGAACGTTAACGGAAAGTGATTTAACCTCGATGCTGATGGCTGGTAAAATAGCAAACAAACGTCGTATTCCTATTGTTTTAGATCCTGTTGGCGTTGCAGCAACAAGTTTTAGAAGTGATGCTGTGAAAAAATTATTAAAAGAAATTAAGTTTTCTGCAATTAAAGGAAATGCAGGAGAAATGGCGTTTTTAGTTGATACACCTTGGCAAACTAAAGGTGTTGAATCAATTGATGAGAATACGTCTGAACTTGCGACAATTGCAGAAGAAATCGCAAGAAAACATAATACAATTGCTCTTGTAACTGGAAAGACAGATGTTTTATCTGACGGTAAGCAAACTATAGAAAATAAATCAGGTCATAGTTATTTAACTAAAATAACAGGTGCTGGCTGTTTACTTGGATCACTCATTACAGCGAGTCTTGCCGCTTCAAACAATCCCTTTCAAGCCATTACTGAAACTGCGCATTTTTATGGTAAAGCAGCAGAATACGCTGTCAACAGTAATCAAATAAATGGAACAGGCACCTTTATTCCACACTTTATTGATGCATTATCAAAAAACCTGTGAGGAGAGATTTGAATAATGGATAGCGCTATTTTAAGAAAGTATTTCATTATGGGTAGCCAAGATTGTAAAAATAACCCTGAAGATATTTTAAAAGAAGCAATTGAAGCGGGTATCACCGCTTTTCAATACCGAGAAAAGGGAGCAGGCTCACTAAAAGGAAATGAAAAAATTAAATTAGGAAAAAAACTTCGACAAATTTGTAATGATCACCAAGTTCCTTTTATTATTAATGATGATAAAGCGTTAATTGAAACGCTTAACGTTGATGGTATACATGTAGGACAAGACGATGTATCTGTTGAAATATTACGTGAAAAACATCCTGAATTAATCATTGGCTTATCTGTTGGGACAGAAGCTGAGTTAGCAAACAGTAACTTAAACGTTATTGATTATATTGGAGTCGGTCCAGTTTATTCGACAAGCTCTAAAATTGACGCAAGTTCTGCTATTGGAACAGATTGGATTACAACACTAAAAAAGAGATATCCTAAGTTACCAATCGTTGGGATTGGGGGGATTACCGAAGAAAACGCACAAAACGTTCTTAGCGCTGGAGCAGATGGCGTGTCAGTCATTTCCGCTATAACAAAGTCTAAAGATATCAAAGCCACTGTTAGCGCGATTTAAACAATATCTAAAATTGCAATATTAAAAAAACACCTTTCTAGGTCTCTATCAGGACAGCCTAGGAAGGTGTTTTCTAACTTAATACATAAAATTTTTAATAAATATGATTGACCATGTTACAAATGGTGGAGATCCAGGTGGTCCATGTTGAATCATATCTATCAGAGGAATAACATATCCAAATCCTACAACAATAAACATTAGGATAATCCATAGTGTCCAGCGATCTGTCCATTTTGGTGTGATACTTGCTTGATCTTCACCTATTGCAATCGGAAACTCAGTTTGTCCTTTTGGAGCTTTAAACATAAGATGAAACACTGCGTACACAATCATAATCGTGCTAATTATTAAAAAAACGCCTCCAATCGCAATCAAAATATAGTAAGGATTCCAACCAGCTGCAACAATACTATCACGGTAGGTTGTAAACGAAGTTCTTCGCGGAGCCCCTAAAAGACCTACTGCGTGCATGCCACCCGCCATAAATATCATACCAAGAGTCCAAAGAAGCGTTTGAATGATACCTACTTTATTCATTCTTGGCGTTAGTACTCGTTTAGATAAAAAAGGAATCAACCAGTAAATAACACCAAAAAAGGTAAGCACAGCTGTAACTCCTACTGTTAAATGAAAATGCCCTACTACCCAAAGGGAATTATGCACAACTTGGTTTAATTGGTTTGCGTTTTGAGCAATTCCTCCTGCCCCGCCCGGAATAAATGCGATCATTGCTATCATTGGAGCAAGGAACCGCACATCACCCCAAGGCATCTTTTTAATCCAACCAAATATTCCTTTACCGCCTTTGCGTCTTCCAGTCCGGTCAAAAACTGTAAACATAGCAAACGCAGTCATTAATGATGGAAAACCAATAACCATACTCATAGCTGCATGAGTTAGCTTCAATCCTGACGACATACCTGGATCAACAATCTGATGGTGAAAACCTCCAGGAATATTAGAGACAACTAACAAAATAACAACGACCCTTGTCAGCGTATCACTAAATAATCGTCCACCTATCACACGTGGTATAACGACATACCAAACTGATATTGCTGTTAAATACCAAATATTTACAAACGTATGACCAAAACTCCAAAACAACGTACGACTAAGTAATACGTTAGCTGTTTCTTTCCATCCGAATGCCCACGGTATAAGCATTAAAACTTCTGCTGTCACACCCATACTACCAATAAATAGTAAAATAAAAACAGCAGTCGCAAAAAATGCAATTAATGGTATATGTTTACCTTTGTTTCTCTTACGCCATTTATACACTTGAATAAAAGCACCAAAAGCCGCTGTCCAAATTCCAAGAACGATAATGACAAGCCCGATATAAAACCACGGCGATGCTTTCATTGGTGGATAAAATGTATAGAGCACTGACGCATCACCCATAATTACAGTTGTTACAACAAATACAACACCTATAAGCATAGTGAAAAAAGAAATCCAACCCATTTTTCTAACAACAGGTAATAAACCATCCATCGTATGAGAAAGTACTGAATAAAAATAACCTATTACAAATAGAACACTAAAGACGAGAACTAATAAAAACCCATGTGTTGTTAATACTTGATAATAATCAAACCAAGAAGGAAGATCGAATAAACCTGCCCGGTTAAGTCCTTGACTTAATCCTAAAAAAGCACCAATTAATAAAGTTATAAACGCTACAGAAAAATATGTTAACACAATTCGTGAATCTGCTGGATTTACACTTAATAATTTATTTTCATTTTCGTTTAGTTGTTTATTACTTAATTCCATTTTGATTCACCACCCCTATTTAACTGTAATTTTCATATCCATTACTTGATGACCAACACCACAATATTCATTACAGACGACTAAATATTCTCCAGGTTTTGTAAATGTGTGTTTTGTTTCTTGAATATGTCCAGGCATGACCATAGCATTAAGGTTTGTTCCGACGACTTGAAAGCCATGAAAGACATCTCCGGATGTCAAAAAGAAATCAACTTTTGCTCCTACAGGTATATTAATTTCATTCGGTTCAAATGAAAACGCTCTCAATATCATGATAACTTCATACTCATTATCCCCTACTTCAAATACACCTGGATTATCAAAAGGTGCAGTTTCTTCAATTTTCTCTGGATCAATTATACCGACACCGCTTGGCGGCCCGTCACTTAATGCTAAAGTTTGGAATCCACTATAAACAATAGCAAAGACTAACATTGCTCCTGCTAAAGCAAGCCATATTTTTTCGTATCGATGTAAATTCAAAGTCCTCTCTCCCTTCTTTTAGCTTCTTATTGTAAAGATTATAAATAACAAGACCCAAAAGAAACTAAGTCCACCTCCAACAAAAATAATCGAGTTAAAGAACGCACTTTTAAATGAAGTATTTTCTTCTTCCTCCCAATCTTTTATTTTTTGTTCATCATGTGAGTTTGCCATTTTATCCCTCCTAGAATATTAATAAGCTAATAAACTTAAGCATTAGATTGAATTTATAGATGGACGATTGGTCTATTAAATATATTATACACGGAATATTATGAATAGTTAAGATGTTTATATATAAAATGTGTATAAATAATGTATGTTTCATTTATATAAAAAAGAGCTTTATTTATTTTTAAATAAATAAAGCTCTTTTTATATTTTAGAAGAAATCTAATAAGTAAGTTGCTTGTGGATTTAGTACCGTTTTTAATTTAGAAATCTCTTCTTTTTTTCCTGTTAATTTATTTAGTCTTTCTAATTCTTTTGTATTTTTATAACCCATTAATAACGCTGTTAAATCACCGATTTTTATTGTTAAATAATCTTTGTTGTTGGCTAAACTTGTTTTACTTATTCCTTTAGCTGATACTTCATAAAAGCTAGTATTACTAGTTAAAAATTCATCTTCAATAAATAATTTGATAGATAAGTCATCTTTAAATTCAAATGGGTATTGTTTTAAAAAGCTTAATAAGTCAACAATTCTTGCCATAAAATAAGGTTGTTTTTCTTGGGTAAACAAGGGGTCGTTTAATATATAACTAAGTAAATCTCCTTCGTAGGTTGGTATTTTAACATTTTTTATTGTTGCCTTATGCTTTAAAATAAAATGATAAATAGATTCTAGATATGTTTGATTTGTATACGCCATTTCAATTACTTGAAAATGATTATTTTCAAGTTTATAAATTAAGTATGCTTGAGGTGTGTTCATTTCATCTTTGATTAAAATAACTTCTGCTTGATTATCTGTTAACACACGCTGCTCCCACCATTTTTGATCTCGTTTAATTCCACCATTAAATTTTGTAACGAATGCTTCATAAACTTGATTGAGTTCTAGAGTATTGCTGGGAGTACGCTCTATGTATCCTGCTTTTTTCCATGAATGATTTAATTTTTCAACTGGTATTGTGTAAGTTACACTATCAAATGCAAATTCAAAACCGAAACGACGATAAAATCCAGCATTAAAAGGATGCAAATAAGCTAGCATTGTATTTTTCTCTTTAAATTCTAATAAACTTTGTTTC
>JARIBO010000022.1 GCA_029257405.1 Caryophanales bacterium | reverse complement strand
AGGAGCTGGCGTATTTAAAGCAGCAGAAAATGCTGTTGAAGAATATGATTTAGATGGCTGGGACGTTCAAGCGTCATCAAGTGGTGCAATGGCTTCTGCTCTAGGAGCTGCAATTGATAACGAAGAGCCAATTATCGTTACGGGTTGGACACCACACTGGAAGTTCGCTAAGTATGACCTTAAATATTTAGAAGACCCTAAAGGCGTATTTGGTGAAGCAGAAACAATTAACACGATGGCACGCGAAGGGTTTTCAGATGATCATCCAAACGCTGCAAAATTACTAGAACAATTTAACTGGTCAACAGATGATATTGAAAATGTAATGTCTAAAATTTCTGATGGTGCAACGCCAGAAGATGCTGCTGTTGAGTGGATTGAAGAAAACGAAGATAAAGTAGAGACTTGGAAAGATGGCGTTGAAGAAGGATCAGATTCAATTGAACTTGTTTACGTTGAGTGGGATTCAGAAGTTTCTTCAACTAACGTTGTTGGACAAGTTTTAACTGACTTAGGGTATGACGTAAAAATTACATCTTTAGATAATGCTGTTATGTGGCAAACAATCGCTAATGGTGATGCTGACGCAATGGTATCAGCGTGGTTACCAGCAACACACGGTGATTTATATGAAGATTTTAAAGATGACATTGAAGAATTAGGTACGAATCTTGATGGTGCTAAGATTGGTTTAGTTGTTCCTGAATATATGGACATTGATTCAATCGAAGACTTAGAAGCTAAATAAATAGTGAAGCGGGTGTAACTCTACCCGCTTTTTTTTATAACATATTATAATAAAGGAGAAGATATAATTGACTTTACCACGTAAATTATCAAAATTAATGATTCCTGGAATCATCTCAGCTGGGCTGCTGATTACTGGGTGTAGTTCAGACACTACAGATTCAGAGGAAAAGAATACATCTGACGAGAATTATAGTGAAGCAATGGATTACACAATTACTGGTATTGAACCTGGAGCAGGTATCTCAGTTGCAACAGAACAAGCAATTGAAGAATATGATTCACTTGAAGGATGGGACGTCCAGCTTGCCTCAACTGCTGCTATGTTAGTCGAATTAGATCAAGCAATTGAAAAAGAAGAGCCAATTATCGTTACAGGATGGAATCCGCATTGGATGTTTTCTAAACACCCTGAAATGAAATACTTAGAAGACCCTAAAGGAATCTATGGCGAGGAAGAAACAATTTCGACACTTGTAACTCCAGATTTAAAAGACTCGAAACCTAATGCTTATAAGGTACTTGATCAATTCGAATGGGATATTGAAGATATGGAAGATATTATGTATGAATCTGCTGAAAATGAAACAGATATTGAAGATGTTGCTAAACAATGGGTTGCAGATAATGAAGATAAAACAGCTAAGTGGATTGAAGGTATTGATGATGCAAATGGCGAATCAGTTGAACTCGTTTCAACACCTTGGGATTCAGAAATTGCTTCTTCTTCTGTTTTAAAAGAAGTCATGGAGTCAGTCGGTTTCGAAGTAAAAGTCACACCAGTAGACGTTGCAATTGTTTTTGAATCATTAGCCAATGGTGATGCTGATGCAACAATCGCTGCTTGGTTGCCCTTCACACATGCACAGTTTTATGAAGAACATGAAGATAACTTTGAAGACTTAGGCCCTAACCTTCATGGTGCAATTATTGGTTTAGTCGTTCCTAAGTATATGGACATTGATTCAATCGAAGATTTAGAAGCTAAATAAACAAAAACTGTTACAGAATTATCTGTAACAGTTTTTTATGTTTAATAAATAAAATCCCACATCCGCATTTTAATTTTCTTGACAATTGTTTTTTCTTTAAGTAGTTCAGCAAGTAACTTATCTTTGTACTCGAGCACAAATAAATGATCTGCTTCTGTCGCTTGTTTCCCACTATAAACAGCTGCTTCGTTTATTTTAAGCACTCTCTTAAATTCACGTGCAAATTCATTTCCAAAGAGCTTACCAACATCGTTTTCATACTTTTTAATTGATCCACTACGCTCATTTATACCTGCGTTATGGAGTAATAAAAGCATATAAGACGTAAGCAAAGTTATTGCCGTATTTAAATTATTTCCTGTAAAAGCTTTCTTTAATTTTCTTAATTCAAGACGTTTTTTAATGAAATAGATCAGATATATTAAAATAAGTAAAAACAAAATGATTAACATAATAATCAATATTATTTTAAGCAATTTAGGCTGGTCTTCTTCTAACTCTTCAGTTAGTACATCATTATTATCTTCATTCATTTCAGTATCATTTCCGTTATTATTTTCATTTTCTTCGTTCTCTTCATCTACATTACTGTCTGGATATGCCGCGTCTTCAACCTCTTCTACTTCAGGTTCGTCTAACTCTTCTTCTATTGCTTCATTCTTTTCTTTATCTTTTTCTCTTTGGAGCTTTTCTTCTTCATCTGACCATTCGCCTTTTGGATAATCCGTCATATCTGTTGGTGGCATAACATCCTCATACTCTGGAGTTACTTCAATTGGAATCCAACCAATCTCATCAAAGTAAATTTCAGTCCAAGCATGCGCTTCTTTACCGGTAATTGCTATTTTGTCAAAAGGTTTTTTATTATTTATAATATCTGGTGTTACTAAATAACCTTCGACATATCTTGCGGGAATACCTAAATATCTGAATAATAACGTTCCAGTTGTTGCGTAATGAGGCGCATAACCCTCCCCTGATTCTTCAATAATAAAGGATAAAAAATCACGATCTCTGTTTAATTTTTTAGGTGTATCATTATATTCAATCGTTTCTGCCAAATAATCTTTAACTTGCTCGATTGCTTGTTCATAAGCAAGATGTGTTTTGCTTTCATTTTTAGCTCCAAAATGAAGACCTAGAATGTTTTCTACTTCTTCTGGTAACTGGGTATAGTGATCATAAACATACTGATTATAATATGCTTCTTGTTCTAAATATGTTTTAACTAATTTTTTATCCTTACTTTTATAAAGTCGATTTGCGATCGCCGGATAACGTGTAACTAAATCTTCGCTGACCTGATATGAATACTGCCTTTTTCCTTTTAATTCAGTTGAAATTAACTGATTCTCCCTAAAATAATGTAAGTCTGTTAGATCCATTAATGAATCATTTATTTCATATGGTGTATATAAATATTTACTATATGCATTTATATTATTTATCGTCATTTGTAAAGGTGCTGTCTCACTTGTTTCTTTCTGGGTTAATTCATCTACTAAACTAAGTTGCGTGAGCGGTAAAAATCCAGTTTCTTCAAGTGAATAAAAAAGTCCGTGTGAATCATAAATTGCTTCATTTGCTAACTTAGACCAAGTATTTCTTGAATAATCTGTACCAACAAACCCTCTTAAATAATAAGTTTCTGGATTCTCCATTATCACTTCAAGTGCAATATTATTTGTTAATTTAAGATCTGCTAACTTTAAAAAATCACCTTGAGTAAATGAATCGGGCGCACTCTCTTCATAGCGAAGGCTGTCAACTTGGCTTTCAGTTTTTTCTTTTAATTTATTAATCGATAAATTCTTTTCATAATCTGCTTTAGGCAGAGTTGCAAATGAAATAAGCAGTGTTAGAGTAAATATACTTATTAAAATAAGACTCGTTATAAAAGATGGATTGTTTTTCTTTTTATTTAAATGATTTATTTTAGATTCTTTATTAATAAAAGATGTATTTAAAATGAGTAAACTTGCGAGGAACAACCCGATATTTAAATAAATGTTAAAGTAGATTCCTGTGATTAATTCAACCATTATTGTTAGAATCATCAGTGGCCAGATAATTACTGATAAGCCTTTACTCACAATTAAATAACTTAAATAACTACCAAGCAAGAATACATAAATCATAAAGAAATTTATTGCAAATTGATAAGATGCAGGTTCAATTAAGATTTTATATTGTGGTAATAAATAAGTCGTCTTACTTCCAACTACTTCTACAAAATGATTTAAACCGAGGAACAAACCATTTATTGTATATTTATTAAAAATGACAAATACAAGTGTGATTAATAAAAGACTTCCTAACCCGGCATATGTTTTAACTTTTTTATTTTGAATAAAAAATAAAAAAACCAGAAGTATAATTCCAATTATAAGACCATAATAAGAGATATTTGGAAAATTAAATGCATCTAAAAATGCAAGTATACTAATCACATAAAAAATACTCGCAATAAAAAATTGCCCGAATAAATAAGTATACTGAGTCTGATTATTTGATTGTTCAATTGGCAAATGAATTTTAATGTTGTTTTCTCGCATGTTTATGCTCCTTAAATCGAAAGTTCACGTAAGTCCTCATTCATCGTTTCAGGTGTGTAAATAAGTTGATTGCTTAAATTTCTTTGTTTTCTTTCTGAATAACACGTCAGCTCTGTGACTTTTGTTTGGACGATATCAGTCACTTTTGTTTGTAATGATTTTTCTGAATTTAAATAAACAACGTGTGAAAAATGTTCTTCTATATTTGATTGTATAAATTTATCGAGTAAGCTTATTTTTGTTTCACTTTGTTCTAATAATAAAATACGTTTTAGTAAGAGCGTTAATTGATCGTTTGAATAAACTTCTTCTACTTGAACAAAATTTGATTCTTTATCATACCAACCAATTGAATGTTCATACCCTTCTTCTAATAAAGCTTCTGAAATAGAAATAAACG
The DNA here is from genome assembly GCA_029257405.1 of Caryophanales bacterium. GTDB lineage: Bacteria > Bacillota > Bacilli > Bacillales > Amphibacillaceae > Pseudogracilibacillus. The sequence goes on along the minus strand of JARIBO010000022.1, from coordinate 9,381 downwards.
TATCCATCATCGCGTCGATTACGGACGGACTATTCATTTTTGTCTGATCGATAACTGATAAATCAAGCAATACTAAAAAGGTGTAATTAACTGCTTCACTCAATTCTTTAACAATTAATTCATCAAATTTACTCGTTAATTTCCAGTGAACATGTTTTAAACTATCTTCCTTGCTATACTCCTTTATACCGAATATTTCTAAACCATCATCGCCACGTCTGTTAATTTCATGTGAATAACTATCTGTAAATCCAACGTTTGAATCAGCAACAGTTACACTCATGGGATATCTTTTAGGTAAAATAAATAATTGTGATAATGAGTTCACATCTATTTCTTTTGTAAAAATACCTAATAAATCATAATACTGAACTTTGTTTACCGTGACACGGATTTGTCCGCAATATTTACTGCTTAGATCTAAGGGCAAAAGCTCCTTACTCCGACTTTTTAAACTAATGAAAAAAATCTTTGTATCTAATTCATTCGTTAATTTATTTTCAAATTGGATATGTAATTTAATTTTAGATACAGGTAAAAGACTTTTATTTTCAACTTGGATGGTTAATCTTCCTACTTCGTTTTTATGAACAGTTCCTTCTGTTTTTAATTCCAATGTTAATTTATTTTTAAGGATGATTATATTAAAAATAAGTAAGCTGGTTAATACTACGTTTAAAATAAGTAATAACACCCCTAAATAACTATCTTCAAAAATATAAAAGACGATGCTAAAAAATATCCAAATCACACCAAAAATTCGCGATTGCAACATGTTTAGCCTCCTTTATTTTATTGCTACTTTTTCTATTTCAGGTACTTTTATTTCTTTTAAAATTTCTTCTAACAATTCATTTGAACTATTATAAGTTACTTTGGATTTTTGATCGAGTACCATTCGGTGGTTACAAACATCTGAATAAACAGCAATCACATCTTCAGCTATAACATACTCGCGCTTTGCTAAGTAAGCATGCGCTTTGGCTATTTTACTTAGTGCGAGTGCACCACGCGGACTTACTCCTTGGATAATAAGTGGATGCTTTCGCGTTGCTTCAGTCAGTTCTGTAATATACCTTAATATTGGATCTGATACATGAACTTTACGTACTTCAGCTTGGAGTTCGAGTAACTCCGTTTTTGATATCACTTTTTCTACTAAATCAAGTGGTTGTTCTGTTTGACGATCTCTTAAGATTTCAACTTGGCTTTCAAAATCTGGATATCCTATACTTGTTTTTATCATAAACCGGTCTAGTTGTGATTGAGGTAACACCTGTGTTCCATAGGAACCAATAGGGTTTTGCGTTGCAATAACATTAAATGGTTTCGGAAGTGGATAAGTAACACCATCCACAGTTACATTACGCTCTTCCATCACTTCTAGCAGGGCTGCTTGAGTTCTGCTTGTTGTCCGGTTAATCTCATCTGCTAAAAGTAAATTCGTCATAACAGCCCCTTCTTTAAATACGAATTCATCTTTATCTTTATCGTACATCGTAAAACCAGACACGTCAGAGGCAACAACATCTGGTGTGAACTGAATTCGGTTGAAATCAAGTCCCATCACTTTACTAAATGCGAGTGCAATTGTCGTTTTTCCTACTCCTGGAATATCTTCAAGTAAGACATGTCCTTCAGCGAGTATCGTCATAAATATCTTTGTAGCTACTTCATCTTTTCCAATAATCACTTTTTTTATTTCTTCAATCACTTGTTCTGATTTTGTCATTATTTATTCCTCCATGTAGTTAAATACCGTACTTTATTTTTATTCGATCTAATTTTTCACCAATTGGCTTAATAATTAATAATAAAAAGATTACATTTGATACTGCGTAAGTAATCATAAAGGGACTCGAAACTGTCACGACCGTTAAATAACGTTTTAAATTAAACAGATTATCTACTGATAAGACCGTCCAAACATCCATCATTAATGAATAAATTACTCCAGCGAAAATACCATATAATGCTAGGACAAATCGGTTTTTTTTAAGTAATTTACTTATTCTAGGCAAACCAGCAATAAAGCCAATCATCCCCCAAGAAAACATTTGAAATGGTGTCCATGGACCTTGTCCAAAATAAATATTTGAAATAACTGCAGATAAAGCACCTACTAAAAAACCAGCTTCTGCTCCAAAGAATATCGCAGAAATCACGACAATTGCTGTGACTGGTTTGAATGCTGGAATCGCAGCAAATAAAAAGCGGCCGACAACAGATAATGCGACTAAAACAGCAATAATAACCATATAGCGTGTATTTGCTTCTTTATTTTCAAACGACATTAAAAAAGGGATTAATACTAAGATAATTAATATAAATGAAATAAAAACATAACTTCTATCTTCAAAAAATGTCACACCAATATAAATTGTTAAGGGGACAAGTAGTAATAATATAAAGTAATTTAATATTTGCTTATTCATCTTGATACTCACATGCTTTAATAATTTGATTTTTTGTCACGGTATAATCAAATAAATGGCGTGACATCCGACTAGCAGCCGTTGTATAAAAGTTGTTCTCAGAAAAGAACTTAATTGGCGTATCTAAAGAAATCATTTCTGAATCAAAAAACAAACCTACCCGGTCAGATATTAATGCTGAAAACTCAATGTCATGCGTAACTAAAATAAGTGTTAAGCCTTCTCTTTGTAACTTTTTAAGAATCTCTGCAAGTACTTTTTTAGAAAAAGCATCAATTCCTTTAGTTGGTTCATCTAATAATAATATTTTCGGGTTTAATAATAAAATTTTTCCAAGGGCTGCTTTTTGCTGCTCACCACCACTTAAGTCATAAGGATGAGAGTCTAATAAATGTGTAATGGAAAGCTCGTTTGCAATCTTTAGTGTTTCTCGTTCAATATCTGACTCATTAAACCCAAGAACTTTCATAATTTCAGCATAATCTTCACGTAATGTTGATTTTATAAAAATTGTTTGCGGATCTTGTGGTAAAACAGCTAAATTATGCCTGTATAATTCTCTCGTTTTATACTTTTTAATTTGTTTATTATTAACAAATGTTTTCCCGCGGTAAGCTTTAGCTACACCTGACATAACATTTAACAAGGTCGTTTTTCCTGAACCATTACCGCCTAGGATACTTAATATTTCTCCTTTATAAACCTTTAAATTAACATTTGCTAAAACATCTGGTAAATCACGTTCATACCGGTACCAAACTTCTTTTAATTCAATCGCTACTTCTTTATTAATGTGTGTGTCTTCGATTAAATCAGAAGAAGTTGCTTCGTAATGATCTGCTAAAAACTTTCTTCCTTCTCGAATCGTTAAAGGACTCTTCCCTGAAAATCCCAATGCATGATAAACCTGAATGGATGTTGGTAAGGCTAAAAACATTTTATGCTCTTTATCCAACCTGATGAGCTTATCACCGATTAATCTTGGTTCACTCTCTAAAAGCAACTTGCCTTTTTCAAGTAAAATAACACGATCTGCAAGTGGTAACACTTCTTCTAAACGATGTTCTACAAGAATTATCGTAAGTCCTAATTCTTCATTTAACATTTTTAATGTATTAATAAAGTTAGTCGCAGCAATCGGATCAAGTTGTGATGTTGGTTCATCTAAAATAAGTACCTTAGGACGCATAACCATAATTGCTGCAAGATTTAAAAGTTGTTTTTGACCACCCGAAAGATCCGTCGTGTTTTTTCTAAATAACGTATGAATACCAAAAAAGTTAGCAATTTCACCTACTCGCCTACGAATAACGGGAGTTTTTATCCCTAGATTTTCTAAGCCAAAACTTAATTCATGCCATACTTTATCTGTTACAATTTGAGTTTCTGGATTTTGCATCACGTAACCAATTTCACTCGCTGAGACGCGGTCTGTTAGCTCACTTACTTGAATACCATCATAAGTAATTGTTCCGTTTTTTTCTCCGTGCGGTGTGAGTTCCCTTTTTAGTAGTTTAAGTAAGGTCGTTTTTCCAGATCCTGATTCTCCAAATAATACAACGAATTCACCTTGTTTAATATTTAAGTTAATCGCGTCTAAAACAGGTTTCTCCGCTTCTGGATATGTAAATGTTAAATCTTTGATTTGTAATAACGCCACTGTAAATTCTCCTTTATTTCTACTAATGTTGGTAAGATCATTAACATTAAAACGATACTTAACTCGAAAGAATGTTTAATCGAAAACTCAAAATTTGAAACAACTGGATAATAGTTAAATGTATAAACACCTTTTATATTTAAATACATAACAATTATAAAGATGCTTGCAATTACAATTAACAAACGACAATCACGTGAACTCCACTTAAATAAAGAAAAATTAGTTCGTCCTTTTAAACCATAGCCTCTTGATTTCATTGAGTCAGCTTGTGATATGGAATTTTCAAGCGACCAAGTGAGCAAACTATTAAACACTCTTACTCCACTTAAAATCCGATCAAAAAAACTTTTACTCGTATAAATGCCTAATGTTTTTTGTGTGTTATTCACTTTTTTCATTTGCGTTTTAAATAAAGGGATAAATCTTAATGCCATTGAAATAATTAAAGATAATTTTGGAATTGCTTTACCAAATAAAAAAACAAATTTATCAGAAGTCATAAGTAATGTATAAGACTTACTCCAAAAGATAATCGCAACAAGCATTGCGGCAATAACAACACCATAAACAAACGCTTCTTTTGTTACTGGATTATCATTTAAGAAAAACAAAATTGTCTCACCACGATGAACAAATAAAGGATTCGTTACCGCGATTAAAATAAATACAAAGAGATAAAAGCCAGTATCTCGCAAAAATTGCTTTGTTGGTCCAAGCATGAAGAAAAATAATAAAGCACCAAGCAATGATAAAATTAAAATAGCAGGATGCATCATAAACATTGTCATAAAAACAACTGATATATAATATAAAAACAAAACGACGGGATGCGTTGATACAAAACTTTTCACGTTAAAATCCTCCAACTTTAATATTCTTTCACTTCCTGGCCTAAATCACGTCCTAAGTCACATGTATAGCGCAGAGCTATTTCGTCACCGTCTTTTAGTTTATAACGGCTGAGTCCTTGATCTGGAAATTTGTTATTTACTTCATACATCCATCCACTTAAACTCCCACAAGAATATTCATAAATATGGTTAATTCCTTTTATATAAGCACTCTTAAATGAATTTTCACTTGCACCTTGAAAATCTAAATGAATTTTATTATGTCTTGTTGTTCGTTTTAAAACATCAAATACAGTGTCATTTTTTCTAAGTACATATTCTGATTTTGCTAAGATAATACCATCTTTGGGTACATATTTTTCGTCTTTTAATTCAGGATCTAACTGATCTAAGTTATTTAAAATTGTCGTTGCTTCAATCGTAATAAAGATTGTTTCTGAGTCTTCTGTAATATCATCAACATGCGTTTGGTAATAGTCTTCGACTGACTGAATTTTTGTTCCTGAAAATAATACAGCGATAATTAGTATAACGAAGCCAATAATTAATATATCTTTTCGCAAACAATCGCTCCTTACTCATTATCTTCTTACATTTTTTGTGTTAACTTCTCTTTTTTACGTTTTTTTGCTCGGTAAAATAAATAACCACTTAAGAAAATCACTAAACTAAAACCGATATTTTTAATATATTTAGCACGCTTTAGATTTTGAATTTGTGTTTCTGCTTTTTCAACATCTTCATAATTTTGAATTTGAGTTTGATCATACTCGGGTAGTTCATTATATGTATTAGTAATTTGTTTAACTACTGCTTCGTCTTTAGCAGTAATTGCTTCGAATGGATAAAGTTCTGTCATAATGAATTTATTTAAAGCATCAATTTCAGCTTCTAAATCTTCTATTCTTATTTTTTCATTCTTTAATGAAACTAACTCATTTTCGAATTCTGTTTTATTTTGAGCATTATTTAATACATCAAGTAACTTAATCACTTCTACTTTAAATTGTGTAGATGTTTCTTTTATTAGTTCTGAAGTTCGTTTAGCATCTGCTTTGGTAAAGAGCATTTCTTTTGATTGGTTATTTGATTCATTTAATAATTCAGTTACCGAACCATTTCCTGAAATATTAATTTCCATTGCTTCATTTAAATCATCGATTTCGAGTTCAATAGTAGCTGCAATTAAAGCATCAGAAAGTTCAGCATAATTACTAACATAAGAACGTTCTTCTGCTGGAATTTTTAAGTAGTGATCATAAACAGTTTCTAGATTTTTACTATCTTGTTGTTTAAGAGCACGATCAATTTCATTTTCAACATTTCTTATTTGAGCTGCAATTTCTGAAGATTTTTCAGATCTGAAATCATATAAACTACGCGAATCAGTATAATATCTAAGCATGGCAGTTAACCCATAAAGCGCCTGTTCACTGGCCATTGAATTCGATTCATCTGGTAAGGAAGTTGGATTTTCTTCATCATATGTATCTGAATGAATAAACCCTCCATCTGCTTGTTGATATTCTTTTAAAAGTTCAAACAAATTTTTATTTTCTATTATAAATGCTTTACTTAAGGGATCAATTTGTAATGCTGTTAAAGCTACAATAACTTGAACGAGACTTTCTGTATTATTAGGATTTTTACCTTTAAGGAATTCAAGTGCTTCGTCAACAACATCTCTCACACGGACTTCACGCTTTGCCTGATCAATTTCGCGCGTGTATCTATATGTTTTTTCACTATTATAATAAGGTGCAAGTGCTTGTAAAACCATTGCTGTTATATCAACTTCTGAGGGAGGTAATTTAAGTGAAAAACCACCATCTTCTAGTTGTGCTACTAAGATACGCTCAATTAAATCTTCACGAGAATCTGAGACATCTTTTGGTACTTTATATCGCATACTATCTAGTGCTAAGAGTCCCCAAGATAATCCATTCGTTCCTTGTGCACCTATATCCATTTCTTTACTCCGTTTATACGTACCATCTGCAATTAAATCAATCGATTTATCAGATCCAATTTGAGTAGGATCTCCGCCGGTTGCTAAGACAGCTAGTGCTACACGGTGCCATTCAGTCGCTTTCACTCTGTCTAATTTAGCTTTACTTTTATAACGTTTAGTTATATTTTCATCAATCATTGCTAAATATGCATCATAGTCATCTTCTACACCTAATCTGCCAATACCTAATGGAAACCAGTCACCTGAAGATAATCCAGCATTTTCTAAAAATTGATTGTTAAATAAATTATCATCAGAAGAAACCTTAAGTTCAGATTTCTTCCAATTGATAATTTCTGTACTCATTTCTTTTAATTCATCAATAAGATCATCTTTTGCAAATGCTACAGATGAAAAGAATAATTGAATAAGGATCATTAATGCTGCTAATAACACACTAATTCTTTTTATTTGTTTCATTTTACCAATCTCCTAAGTCAGGGAATGGCGAATCTGTTTTTACATTACCTATATCCGCTCCCCACACTAAAGTAAACCTAATTCTTATATCATCGCCATCTTCAAAATAATAATCTGAAAACCCAATGTCAGGATAACTCCCGTTGACACTGTACATCCATCCTGAACCTGCCGTATAATCAAATTCTCCAAGTGAATGAGGATTTAATGCGTCAGAATGTACATCAAGTCCACCTTCTTCTAGTTTCTTTTTTAATTCATCAGCTATTTTTACACCTTCATTAATTCCTGTTTTGTGAATGACTGGTAAATAAAAATCTGCTTGTCGGTTCCCAGTTGATTCATAATCTATGCCATTACTTTTCAAGAAACGATCAATTAAATCAGCACCATTTTCACCTGCTTTAATTTCAATCTCAGCGTCACTTGCAAGTGTTCCTAGTCCGAGCGTACCTGCTTCTAAACTAATACTTGCTGTACCAATTTCGTCTCCAGCTTCAGGCTCATTATAAATAATTGTATATGTTTCTTTTGTTTCATGACCGGTTGAATCACGCATCGAAAAGACGAGCTTGTTTTCACCAGGTGCGAGCTTAACATCTTTACCAATGATATATTGCGAGATACTTTCATTTTTTTCTTCAATTACTACACGTTTACCATTTAATTCTACTCTTTCTCTACCTGGTTTTAACTGCGTACCTTCAAAATCAAATGCTTGGACAACTAAATTCAATTTATCATTCTTAGTTTCTATTTTCTTGTTAATACTTAAAGTTGGATTGTTTAAAATATCAACCCGACTGTCCCGTAAGGTCTTTTCAGGTTCAACTTCTTTACTCGCCATAAATGTACGTGTTTCTGATTCACCGCTACTTGTAACAACTGTAATTGTATATCTAGCATAACTATAATTTTTCAAGATTATATTTGCAAAGTCTGCTTTAAAATCCCATATTTCAATTCGAAGATCCTTATTTTCAACTTCACTAAAAGGACCTGTATTATGAGATAAACTATCGCTAGAAATATTTCCAAGTTTATCATTATTAGAGAAATATCCTGTGTAATCAACCTTTACTTCTTTTATCTCATCATCTTTATTCATTAATGTGATTACTGATTTTTCATTCGCTTTATCTTCAAAATTAAATAGGTGCTGCGCATAAGTAATTGTGAAGTTTGCTTCCTTTTTCACACCATCTTTTTCGGCGATTATTTTTATTGTATTTTCACCTTTTTTAAGAACTTGATGATATGTGTTATTTTCCTCTTGAGCAGATACTTCTTTATTATTAATTAAAACTGTTAAATCTTTATCATTTGAAAGTAACTTACCATCTAATCTAGCGTAAGTAATAAAGCTGAATTTATCATTATTTACTACACGTTCATTTTCTATATCAGTATAAATAATTAAATCTGATTTATTTTGATTATAAATTGTAAATTGCTTCGTATCGTTACCTACAGTTTTTCCATCATTATCTTTCAATATCAACTCTACTTTAATTCGATTGAAACCAGCTTTAAGACCCGCGTCAAAGTTATTTTTATCATTAATAGTAACTGGTTTTCCATTTACTGAAGCTTGATAAGCTAGATGTAACGTGTCATTTAATTTTAAATTGTGCTTATCCTCAATATATTCAATATATTTTAAGTAGTCTTTGTAAGCATAATGATCATGCTTAGGATCGTTAATAGTAAAGCTCACTTTATTATTTTTAGTTAAAAATGTAATATTATCGGATTTTTTAACTTGATAATTATTTTTATCTTTTAAAACTACTCCTAAATAATCATCTTTATCTGGATTTGTTACCGGAGGTTCTGGTTTATCTTCATCTTTTTCTTCATTGTTTCCAGTATCTTCACTTCCATCACCGTCTCCTGCATTTCCGCTTCCATCACCGTCTCCTGCATTTCCGCTTCCATCACCGTCTCCTGCATTTCCGCTTCCATCACCGTCTCCAGTATCTCCGCTTCCATCACCGTCTC
>JARIBO010000010.1 GCA_029257405.1 Caryophanales bacterium | reverse complement strand
ATTTAAAGAAATCAACTAGCAGTGGGGGATTTAAATGGCAGAGCAAACAAAGAAAAAAGGGCGGTTAGCAACACTCTTTGAAATATTATTTGCAGCAACAAAACTAGGACTCACTTCATTTGGTGGACCCGTCGCGCACCTTGCTTATTTTAAAGAAGAATATATCGACCGGCGAAACTGGTTAACAGATAAAACCTATGCTGATATCATTGCTTTATGTCAGTTTCTCCCTGGACCAGCAAGTAGCCAGGTTGGGATTGCAATAGGTATTTTGCGTGGTGGGATTCTTGGTGGGATTGTTTCATTTATTGGGTTTACCTTACCATCTATTATTGTGCTTGTTATTTTTGCCTTACTTTATCAAACATTTTCACTTGAAGGCGCAGTTTTTATTCAAAGCTTAAAAGTAGTCGCCTCAGCAGTCGTGCTTCATGCGATAATTGGACTTGGAAAAAAGCTCACGCCTGATAAAAGTAGGTTAGCAATTGCACTAGCAAGTGCGCTATTTATGCTCCTTTATCCAACGGCTTGGATTCAAATATTAATCATTTTAGCTGCGGGACTTTTAGGTTTTAAGTTTTTTCAAGATAAAGCAGAATCAAAAATTGAAACTTTAGAGATAAATATTTCAAAAAGAATGGGTATAACAGCATTAGTTATTTTAATAAGTGCTTTAATCATGTTACCGATATTAAATAGTACATTTAATCATGCCCTACTCAATATTTTTGATGTATTCTTTAGAGTTGGATCGCTTGTATTTGGTGGGGGACATGTTGTTTTACCAATGATTGAGCGCGAGTTAGTGCCACTTGGATTAATCTCATCAGGTGAATTTTTAGCAGGTTATGGGATGGCACAAGCAGTACCAGGTCCCTTATTTACATTTGCAAGTTACCTTGGAACAATGATGGAAGGGCTCACTGGTGCCCTAGTTGCGACTCTAGCAATCTTTTTACCGTCATTTCTTTTAATTGTTGCTGCCTTACCTTTTTTAAGTGAGCTCAGACAAAAAGCATCTTTTCAAGGTGTGTTAATTGGGGTTAATGCGAGTGTTGTCGGGATTTTACTTGCAGCTTTTTATGATCCTGTGATTAAAAGTTCGATTGTTTCAGGTGCTGACTTTGCCTTAGCGACAATTTTATTTGCTTTACTCTACTTCTGGAAAACGCCCGCTTGGTTAATTGTGATACTTGGTGTTTTAGGTGGATATCTATTTAGTTTATTAGGATTTTAACGAAAAAAAAGAGTTACTCTAATCGAGTAGCTCTTTTTTACGTTAATTGTTGTTTGGCAAATGAGTGATAAAGTTGGTGTGTTTCAGTGAGTTCTTGATGTGTACCTCTGCCAGTGATTTCACCATTTTCAACAAACAATATTTGATCAGCGTCAACAATCGTTGATAAACGGTGAGCAATGATAAATGTTGTGCGACCACTCATTAATTTAAATAATGCTTTTTGAACAATTTTTTCTGACTGACTATCAAGACTTGCAGTTGCTTCGTCCATCATTAAAATCTTTGGATCGCGTAAGAAAGCTCTCGCAATCGCAATCCGTTGTCTCTGGCCGCCAGAAAGTTTAACCCCACGTTCACCAACTTCAGTATCTAATCCATTTGGAAACTGTTTAATAAATTGATCTGCATAAGACATTTTCGCAACTTCCCATAACTGGGCATCGCTGATTGTTTCAGCCTCATCTAACCCGTAGGTTAAGTTTTCTCTAATTGTCCCAGCCATCATGGAGCTTTCCTGGGATACATAGCCAATTTGACTACGCCATGCTTTCATCGTGATTTTTTGAATCGGGATGTCACCAATTTTAATTTCACCAGAAGTAGGTTCATAAAATCGTTCGATTAACCCAAAAATTGTTGTTTTCCCACCACCACTTGGTCCTGCTAAAGCAATCATCTCACCTGGACTCGCTGAAAAAGAGACGTCTTTAATGATCGGTTCGTTTTCGTCATATGAAAAGGACACATTTTTAACATAAAGTGTTTTGCTCGCAATGTTTTTGTCCATTCCAGTTTGACCTGTCTCAATCGGTTCATCTAAAATATCAATGATTCGCTCTGTTGCACCTTTTGCTTTTTGTAACTGGGTGAAAAACATGGTGAGTGTCGTTAATGGGGCGATGATTTGGAAAAGATAAAGTAAAAAAGCAACAAGCGTTCCAGTTGTCATTTCACCACTTGCAACGCGTACGCCACCATAAGCAATGATACTCACAATCACAAGCATGACGACAAAGTACATAAGTGGTGCAATTAATGCGTAGATGCGTGCTTCTTTTAAACCATAAACTAATAATTTATGAATACCTGCAAGTCCTTTTTTCTCTTCTGTTTCTTCGGCCGTTGATACTTTCATTAAGCGAATTTCACCGAGAGTTTGCTGAGAGTTCCCAGTAAAGATAGCCGTTTCATCTTGTAAGCCACGCGAAATCTTCGTCATTTTTCTCCCAAGCGGAATCATAATTCCAATTATTAACGGGAAAGTAATTAACATAATTAGTGTCATTTTCCAGTCCATAATGAGTAGTAAGGTTACGGCACCGACAATCGAAAAAACACCTGAAATTGATTCAGGAAAATGCTGGGCAACAACGTCTCTTACGATTGCTGTGTCATTTACTATGCGGCTGACCATTTGACCACTTGACGTTTTGTCAAAATATTTAACAGGTAATCTAATTAATTTAATCCACATTTTATCTCTCAAACTTGCGACAACTTTTTGCCCAACAGCTGTGAGTAAATAAATTGACGCACCTCTTAAAATTGCTTGAATAATAAAGGTTATTCCAATCGCAATAATGAGAGGCTTACTTAGCGATTCAGCTGAAAAGCCGTCAACTAGATTTTTAGTAAGGAGCGGGACAACAAGCCCTGATAAAGTGGTAATAATACCTGAAAGTAAACCAAATCCTAAGGCAACTTTTGGTATATTAGTTGATAAAATTAATGCTATAAATGGCTTGAGGCCACTTTGTTTAGAATTCATTTAAATATACTCCTTTAATTTACAATCTACCTATAGAATAACATCTAAGTTTCAGCTAATCTATTTTGTTAAACTATTAGAAATAAAAAATAGCTAAGCATTATGCTTAGCTATTTGACGATTAAAACGGGACAATTTGCTCGCTTAAAGACTTTGTGACTCACACTTCCAACAAACATTTCTTGGAAAGTATTTAATCCACGACTTCCAATTACCAGCATATCAACGACTTGTTCATTTGCATATTCAACGATTTTTTGACCTGGATAACCGTTAAAAACGGTTGTTTTAAAATTAATATTATGAGCTTTCATTTTTTCTTCAAAAGGAATCAGATGTTTACGTCTTGAGTAATCGAGCTCTGATTTACTATCTGAGTGTAAAACATCTGCCTTCACTTTATCAAAATCAACGATATAAATAATTTCAATCATACTACCTTCAGAAAGTGAAGCGATCTTAATCGCTTCATCTGCTGCGCGTAAAGAGTTGTCTGAACCATCGACAGCTAATAAAATGTGGTTATACATATTTTTACCTCCTAATTAAAATCATACATTGCTAATTGATTAACAATTTTTTTACTAGATTTATTTAAACCAACGAGTTCAACTGTATTGTTATTATCTTTGTATTTCATTACGACAGAATCAACCGCACCAACCGCTGAGTCGTCCCATATATGGGCACTAGAAAAATCAATTACAATATGTTCGTTACTTACGCTGTAATCAAAGACTGCAAGGAAATCTTCAACTGATGCGAAAAATAACTGACCTTCAACTTCAAAAATCGTTTTTGAATCTTCGAACGTTTTAGTAACTTTAATTTTTGAGATTTTTGCTACAAAGAAAATGGAACTTAAGAGAACACCTGCGATAACACCTTTAGATAAGTCACTTGTTGCAACAACAACAACTACTGTGACTAACATAACGATTGCGTCAGCACGGGGTGCTTTAACGAGATATTTAAATGAGCCCCAATCAAATGTACCAATACATACCATAATCATAATTCCAACTAGAACAGGCATTGGAATTTGGATAACTAAATCACCTAAGACGATAATTAAAAACATTAAAAACGCACCGGCAACAAAAGTTGATAACCTGCCACGCCCACCAGATTTTACGTTAATAACCGATTGACCAATCATCGCACATCCAGCCATACCACCGAAAAATCCAGTAATAAAGTTTGCGATACCTTGACCACGTGATTCTCTATTTTTATCACTATCTGTATCTGTCATATCATCAATAATTGTTGATGTAAGTAATGTTTCAAGTAATCCAACAATTGCAAGAGCAATTGAAAACGGGAAAATAATCGCTAATGTTTCTAAGTTAAACGGCACGTTTGGAATGAAAAATTCAGGAAGTGTCCGTGTAATCAGTCCTAAATCACCAACTGTTCTAAGCTCAAAATTTGAAAACATGGCAATTGCAGATAAAACAACAATTGCAACGAGTGGTGCTGGGATTGATTTAATAAATCTTGGAAAAATATAGATTATTGCTAAAGTGACTGCAACAAAAACATAGGTCATATTTGAAATCCCAATGAAATGCGGGACTTGCGCCATAAAGATTAAAATGGCGAGCGCGTTAACAAAACCAATCATAACCGCGCGCGGAATAAATTTCATCACTCTTGCTACTTTAAAAACACCAAAAATAACTTGGATGACCCCTGTTAAAATTGTAGCAGCGAGTAAATAATCGAGCCCGTGTTCTCTTACGAGCGGAGCCATTAAGAGTGCCATCGCACCCGTTGCAGCGGATATCATTCCCGGTCGTCCACCTGCAAAAGCAATAATGACAGCTATTAAAAATGAGGCATATAACCCTACCATTGGGTCGACCCCTGCAATAATAGAAAAGGCAATTGCTTCAGGAATAAGTGCTAAGGCAACGACAATTCCAGAAAGAATATCCCCTCTAATATTTGAAAACCATTCTAATTTAATTTTACTTACCATTTAAGCATCCACCTTTATATAATTTACTACCGACACAATCAGTACAAATAGTCTACCATTATTATTCTTAAATTGGAACTTAGAGAAACAAGATATGTTATAATAAGTAGAGATAAGTATAAAGGTGGAATTAATCATGGATTCATTAACTGAAGGAAAATATATGGTCGATTTAGAGTTGCTTCATAAAGACTCAAATCAAGTGTCTGAAATAGCAAATTATTTAGCGAAAAGAGCAGTCATTACAAAAGAAAAAAACCTTTTAACGATGACATTCTTGGTCTTAGATAATGGTTCAATTTTAGGTCTCCAGCTTGAAGGAAATAATGAATGGGTGGAAGCGGCTGAATATAAAGTTGACGATGAAACAAATCGGCGCTTTGAATTATTTGAACTAAGCGGACTAAGTGAAACAATTAGTGCGCGCGTGCAATACGAATATAATTATGAAGGTCGAATAATGAAAGCTGATGAAGAGTTAAAAATTACTTTAGATCAAACAAATATAGAAATAGTTGAATAAAAAAGCCATAAAGTAGAGAGTTAATCTCATGCTTTATGGTTTTTTTATCTAATAGGCTGTCCAACCAGCATCAGCTTTAATCACGACACCATTTACAAAACTTGCATCTTCTGAAGCAAGAAATAAAGCGACTCTAGCTATTTCTTCAGGTTCACCACTGCGCGGATTATTATCCGCACCAGACATTGCTCTTGCCATACCAAAAGTATTTGGCTCAGCCATTGTTGTACCAATATTTGTATTTACACCACCTGGCGCAATCGCATTACAACGAATCCCTTTTTCTGCATATTGAAAACCAACATTTTTAGTATAGCCAATTACCGCATGTTTTGAAGCTGTATATGCAGCGCCTGCACGCGACCCATAAAGACCTGCTGCAGATGCTGTGTTAACAATCACACCACGTTCTTGCTCGAGGAAGATAGATAGAGCTTTCCTCGTTGCTCGCATCATTGACGTTGTATTAATTGCCATTACTTTTTCCCACAGTTCGTCCGTTACTTCCGCTGCGGGCATCATATTATCCATAATCCCTGCGTTATTAACTAAAATATCTAAAGCACCATAGGTGTTAACTGCTGTATCAATCATATTATCAATATCTGCTTGCTTTGTAACATTTGTAACAACGGCAGTAGCTTTTCCACCAGCTGCCTCAATTTCTTTAGCCACTTCTTTTGCGCCTGCTTCATTAAGATCTGAAATGATGATACTTGCTCCTTGTCTTGCAAAAAGTATTGCAATTGCTTTACCAATCCCTGAAGCTGATCCGGTAACGACTGCGACTTTCCCATCAAGTTTCATAGAAATCTCCTCCTAATATGAATGCGCTTACATAACTTAAGTATAGAATAGTTTACTGATGCTGTCAAAATAAATTATTTTAAAAATTTGACTTTAAAAAAGTAATGACCTAATATGTAGATACATTCCAAACGAATAAAAATTACATAAAATTATCAAGAGCGACTGAGGGGCCAGGTCCTATGACGTCCAGCAACCCCCTATGGAAATAGGGAAGGTGCTAAATCCTGCAAAGTATCCATTTACTTTGAAAGATAATGAAATCTGTAGAAAGTACGAATTCATTATTAAAATGAATTCGTACTTTTTTTATTTACTAAGAGTGTAGATAGTTAAACTACATATACATAATAGAAAGTAGGAGAAAAAATGAAGAAAATAATTTTATTACTAACATCACTCATCTTAACGACAGTTGTCTTAACAGCTTGTGGGGGAGAAACAGAAGAAAAAAGTCATGAAGCACTAAGTGAAGAATCATTAAAGATTGGTGTAACAGCTGGTCCTCATGAAGAGTTTTTTGAAATTGTTAAAGATTTAGCTAAAGAAGATGGCTTAGATATAGAACTCGTTGTTTTCTCTGACTATATAATTCCTAATACAGCATTAGCTGAAGGAGAAATTGATTTAAATAGTTATCAACATGAACCGTTTTTACTCGAATTTAATGAAGACCATAATACAGAACTATCTGCAGCATTTTCTACAGTCCTTAGTGCAATTGGTGTTTATTCAAATGATATAAAAGATATTAAGGATACACCAGAAGGCGCAAAAATTGGTATTCCAAATGATCCTTCAAACAGTTCACGTGCACTTGTTTTATTTGAAGAAGCAGGCATTATCGAACTTGATGATGAAAAACGTGATAATGCAACTCCAATGGACGTTGTAAAAAATGATTTAAATGTTGAGTTTTTAGAGCTTGACGCAGCGCAATTACCAAAAATGTTAGATGAAGTAGATTTAGCAGTAATTAATGGTAACTTTGCTACATCAAATGGTTTAGATCCAACAACAGATTCATTGTTTACAGAATCAGTAGATTCACCTTATGTAAACATTATTGCAGCTAGAGAAGAAAATTTAAATGACCCAGTGATTGAACAAGTCAAAGGATATTATCATACAGATGAAGTAAAAGATTATGTGTTAGATAAATATAAAGGTGCTTATCAACCAAGTTGGTAATTTAAGGTAGGGATTAATCAATGATTTACTTAGAAAAAGTATCGAAAAGCTTTGAAACAAAAAATGGTACAGTCAATGCCGTAAAAAATGTTGATTTACATGTTAAAAAAGGGGAAATACATGGTGTGATTGGCTACAGTGGAGCGGGTAAGAGTACCTTAATCCGCTGTGTCAATTTACTAGAAGTGCCGACCAGTGGAAAAGTTTATATTGAGGGAAAAGAAACGACAGGACTCCCACTTGAAAAATTACGTCAAACCCGTCAAAACATCGGAATGATTTTCCAAGGCTTTAACTTACTAAAAACAGCGACTGTTTATGATAATGTGATGATTCCACTTAAGTTAATGGGTCTTGATAAAGCTGAAGCAAAAAAACGAGTGGATAAATATTTAGATATTGTTGGTTTAGCTGACCGTAAAAAAACACATCCAGCTCAACTTTCAGGGGGACAAAAACAGCGTGTCGCAATTGCCCGAGCACTAGCTCAGGAGCCGTCTATATTACTAAGTGACGAGGCAACGAGCGCACTTGATCCAGAGACGACTGACTCTATTTTAGATTTATTATTAAAAGTAAATCAAGAACTCGGCATCACTATTTTACTCATTACCCATGAGATGAATGTGATCCAGAAGATTTGTGATTATGTTCATGTAATGGAAGATGGGGACGTTATTGAGCAGGGTTCAACAATCGATTTATTTACTAAACCAAAGCATCAAACAACAAAACGATTTTTAAATACCTTATCTCAAAGACAACTTTCGGATTCATTAATTAATGAATTAAATGTTTCTGGACTGGTCGTTCGTTTAACCTTTATTGGTGATGTAACAGGTGAACCTTTACTTGCTACAGTGACAGATAAATTTAAAGCAAAGCCAAATATATTATCAGCTAATATTATTGAATTAAAAAATGGCATCATTGGTAATATTGTTGTTCACTTAGCAGGTAATAAAAAAGAAAATGAAACAGTCCTTACATATTTAAAAGAACAAGATGTTATGATCGAGGAGTTGATAATTAATGAGTGAATTTGTAGAAACATGGCTCCCTTTATTAACTCAAGCATTAAATGAAACGTTGCAAATGACATTTATCTCACTATTTTTCTCAGTTATTATCGGGATTGGTTTAGGAATTGTACTTGTCTTAACACGACCAAACTTTTTATTTGAAAATAAATTTGTGTATAACGTTTTAAACATTATTGTAAACATATTAAGATCGATTCCATTTATCATTTTATTATTTTTTATCTTACCATTTACAAAAATAATTGCCGGAACGGTCATTGGAGTAAAAGGTGTGATTGTACCGCTAGTAATTTATACAGCACCTTATATCGCACGGCTGATGGAGACTGCTTTACTTGAAGTTGATCCAGGCGTAATTGAAGCCTATCAAGCGATGGGAATTAAACGTCGGTCAATTGTTTGGCATGTACTATTAAGAGAAGCACGGCCGGCAATTATCTTAGGACTCACGATTGCAACAGTCAGTTTAATTGGTGCAACAGCAATGGCTGGACTTGTTGGGGCAGGTGGTCTTGGAGATCTTGCTTATCGTTATGGTCACATTCAATATGAACTTGAAGTTATGTACGCAACTGTGTTTATCTTAGTTGTGCTTGTCCAAGGGATTCAAATGCTTGGAAACTATTTAGCAGCAAAACTTAAAAAAGATTAATAAAAAAGTCACTTCTTAAATAGAAGTGATTTTTTTTATTTTTCTACAGCTATGTTTAAAGTAAGTCTTTCTTTTTCTTTTATCGCTTTATGAATTAGTTTACGGATGATAGCAAGCTTTTTTTCAGTAACATGATTACTTAAATATATGTGAGGGATTGTGAAAAAATCATTAATAAGTGGTATATCTGACAATATAAAATCAATATATGGTTTAAATCGTTGGAAATTACGTATGTATGAAGGTTCGTATTCTAAGAAATTCACTTTATAATTTAATTCACCTTTTAATTCGGCCATTAATAAATTGTTTAAAATAAATGAATGAGATTTAACGACCAAAACATTAATTCTAGTGTGGGTCACATTATATTCTTGAATTAAAATTAAAAGAGAAGTAATTAAATGCTGTGTGAACGTGACGTGATTTAGTTTTCCCCATTCATTGCAAATTTCTGAGAAGGAATCTAAAGGTAAATTGTGTTCTTTAATAACTTCTTTAAAGTCACCTTTTTCATGATATGTTTTATATTTTAATAAATCAATATCATAATTATTTAAATAATAAAGATTAAAGGCATTAATCATAAATGTACATGAGTCTTTAAATTTTAAATTAAATAAATCACTTAAATAATCAATGAAAGTTAAAAAAGAAGTGTTTAATTCGTTTTTTGTTTTAAAAAAATCAGGGTCATAAGATTCAACTAAATGAAAATCTAATCGAATAAAACTATAGTATAAAATAAATCTTTCATTAGCGGATAATTTTAGACCGCATGTTTTTTCGATATATGAAAATAACGGCTCCACTCTTCTATATAAATCTGTAGACATTGTCTGCTCCATTAACTCTTCAGAATAACCATCAGCTTCATAACCTTCTTTAATTCTTTGAATTGTTATATTTAAAAATACATAGAATATATTTTTATTGTATAAAGAAATGTTTACTCGGAGATCAGTAGTAAAAAATACATCCAACTCTTTTTTTTCAATAATAAATAATTCAAGATCATTAAATATTGAATTAACAAAATAATCCATATCAAAAATCAATCGCCTTATATCATTTTCTCGGCCATGAACTCTAAGTGGTCGGTCAATAATTTCAAGGTTATAAAATGATTTTATGCCTTCATTTAATTCTTTAATCGATGTATGAACCGTAGATAAGCTGAGAAAAAGCTTTTCAGAAAGCTCTGTTAGATTGGTCACTTCTTTTTTTAAAATTGAATTGAGTATGTCATAAGTTAACAAGGCTTCTTTGTCAACAAACCTTATTTTTACACTATCTGAAAAAGGTTGCTCAAGATGGTAGCCTAATCCGCTCGTCATTTTTATTGACCAGCCATTTGGCATGAGTTGCTGTAATGCCCGAATTTCTTTTTGAATGGTTTTATTAGAAACATGTAACATAATGCCAAGTTTATCAGAATTTATCCAGTCTTTTTCTCTTTCTAAAATTGATAAGATTTCAAATTGTCTTTTAGTTACATATATTTTCATTTCACACCCACTCTCTGCTTGTTAACTATTATTCTACTACATTTTGGAAAATATGTTAAATTCATTTCCGAATTTTTTCCTTTTATAAAGGAAAAAAATTAAAAGTAATTTTTTGTAAATAATATATAGTAAGAATTAGAGCAAAACAAGTCGGCATGAATTTGAGAATTTATATTTTATTCATCTAAATTTACTTAAATTAAAACATAGGAGGAAGAAATCTGTGAAAAAACAATTAATTAGTTTTATGTTTGTGTTTTTGCTAATTTTTCAGATGATATTAACGCCAGTCTCTTCCATAGTCTTTGCAGTAGACGAAGAAAATATAATTATAGAAGATTCTAACGAACATGAAAGTATAGAAGAAGACACTCCTGAAAACGAAATAAAACCTGAAGAAAATAAACAAGACAAATTAGAATTAGAAAAACAAGAAGAACCAGAAGTAAAAGAAGTAAAAGAAGTAAAAGAAGAAAAAAAACCTGAAGAATCTAAAACAAAAGAAGAAATAAAAAAAGATGAAAACAGAGAAAATCAAGTTGTTCCAGTTGAAGAAGAAATTTCAAAGTCATCTGGAAAAGTTAAAACATATTCAAATAATAAAGAGCTAGCAAATAATAAAGCAGAGTCAGCAAGTCATGTTATAAAACCAGTTGAGACAGACAACATGTGCTTAAGAGAGGTTGAAGGCACAATAGATATTAACTTACCTGCTCCTACTGAAAAGAAACCAATTGATATTGTCGTTGTTCAAGATGCGAGTGGATCATATTCAGGTAATGAGAACCAAGTTAAACAAAGTTTAAAGGATATTGTTAATATGCTTGATTTAAACGAAGACCGCATGATGGTAACAAGTTACCGTGGTTATTCAGGATTTAAAGCATATAGAAATGAATCACAATATCCGAATAATTCTGATGGTGATCAGGGTATTGGCAACCAACAGAAATTAACAACCACTAACCATACTCAATTAACTAATAATGAAACTAGATTAACAAATGGAATTAACAGTATTTCCTTTGGTGGTGCAACACCGACTGCAAGTGGTTTGAAATTCGCCAGAGAAGAATATGCTAGATTAGCAGGATCTAACTTAAACGAACGTGAAACAGTATTTATTTTAATTACAGATGGTGTCGCAAACGCCATGTTAGATGGTTATATTCATGTCGATCGGTCACTAGCATCTAGGATTACTAATGTATTTCAAGAAAGATATCAAATGTATAATAAAACATTTGCTGAAGTAGTAGGAGAAGCAGAAAAAATTAAAGCACCCGGTTATGAAGTGATTTCTGCTTATTGGGAAAATACAAGAGTTTTACAAAATGCTTATGTAACTAGTTATTATAATAACACGATAGGTCCAGCAGCAAGGCAAATGTTAAGAAATGTAGCTTCATCAAAAGATAACTATAGTCAAAGTGAAGATTTAGCTCAACTTATTTCTGATTTACTAGCTAACCTACAAACAACAATCAATCAGTATAGTGGATTCCAAGCTGAATTTGATCTAGCACCAGGTTTTGAATTAGTTGAAGACAGTGTCCTTTTAAATGGAAATCAAGTCACAGCTAATCAAACTGGAAATAAAGTAGCTATCACAGCTAATAGAATTAGGTCAGGCGAAAGTAAATTAACTTATAAATTAAAAGAAACAGAAGTACATGGAAATGAAACAAGACCAATGACAAATGGGTTAGTCTCTTATGATAAAGTCTCAGGTAAATTCACCAAAACAATAAACATATCTAGTGCGACATTAAAAGGTAACCCAAATAGTGCTACATGTGAAGTAAATGTTAAGAAGTTTGTTGCTTTAAATGATTCAACTGAATTTACTGATAGCGTTGAGTTAGACAAAATCAATGATGCATTTACTTATAAACTTGACTATCAATTTGATGAAAAAATTGGAACTTATGATTCAGTTCAATTAAAAGATGAACTTGAGAGTGTTTTAGAATTAGTAGGTACAAAAAATGATATTTCAATTGAATCAGCTAATATTCAAAATTTAAATTCAACAATCAGTCTTTTAAATAATAAGAGCGGATTTACAATTGATATCGAAAAGAAAAATAACAGTTATAACTATTTAGCAGGGAAAAAAATCACTGTGACTTTCCAAGCGAAAATAAAAGATAAGGTCACTAAGCTCGAGTTAGAAAGTTATCCAGATAAAAAGATTCCAAACGAAGCTATCTTGTTACTAGATGGGAAAGCAAAGACTTCTCCAAAAGTTTTTGTAACACCACCCAAACAAGGAACATTAAAAATTAATAAAGTTGATGCAGCTAATGCAAATGTTAAATTGCAAGGTGCGAAATTTGAAATTCTAGATTCAAAAGGTAACCGTGTTGGAGAGCTAACAACAGGGTCAGACGGTACAGCAATATCTAAAGAATTACCCGCTGGAAAATACATTTTAGTAGAAAAAGAAGCACCTAGCGGTTATGAAATTGAAACAACTGATTTAACAGTAACGATTGAAAAAGGAAAGCAAACTATTAAAACGATTTCGAATAAACAATTAAAAGGTAAAGTAGTGATTACTAAAGTAGATGATGGTGAGAATCTTTTAGAGGGTGCAACTTTTGAACTACTAGATTCTAATGGTAAAACTGTAGAAACAAAAACGTCAGATTCAAAAGGTGAAATCGTCTTTGAGAATCTTGACTGGGGCGAGTATTCATTAAAAGAAACCAAAGCACCAGAAGGCTATCGTTTATTAAGTAAAGAAATTAAACTAACAATCGATAAAGAAAATTTATTAATCCGAGAAACAATCAAAAACACAAAACAAGGCTGGAATCTTCCTAATACAGGTGGCATAGGAACACTTGGATTTTATGGTTTAGGTATTTTACTTATGACACTCGCAGTATGGTTTATTTTCAGAAAGCGTAAATCCAATTAAACTAACATAAAAAATATATTTTAAGGTGGTGAGTTTTAAATAATCTAGAATGAATTATAACTAATTTTAGCTTAAATGAACAAAAACATAAATTAATAAAGGGGAGAATTATATTGTCAATTTTAAATAAAAGAACATTAAATTTAGCGTTAGTATTTACATTATTATTATCATTAATTTTACCAAGTGTATCTTTAGCAGAGACAGATACAAATAAGGGAAGCTTAACAATTCATAAGTATCAACAAGAAAAAGGAGATGCAGAGGGAACTCAAACAGGACCATCTGTCACGATTCCTGAAGGTTCAAAAGCATTACCTGGTGTAACGTATGAAGTTATTCAAACTCATTCATTTGACGGAAAAAACTGGAAAGAAGTAGCTGCGGGTGCTTCATATACAGAAATAACTAATGATAAAGGGAAAATAGAATTAACAAACTTAGCACTTGGTCGCTACACAGTTCAAGAAATTGATGGCCCAGACAATGTTATATTAAATACGAATAAATTTTCAGTAGATATTCCAATGACTTACGAAGATGGTAAAAAATTAGCATATGATGTCAATATTTACCCGAAGAACGAAATTATTCGTGGAGCAGTTGAATTAACAAAAGTTAATGAAGCGGGCGACGCTCTTGCAGGTGTTAAATTCCAACTTTATAAAGCAGATGGAACCAAAGAAGGTGGCGAATTAACAACTAAAACAGATGGTAAAATTTCTGTTAAAGGGTTAGCAGCAGGTAATTATTATTTCAAAGAAGTATCAACAATTGGTAACTATGCAACAAACGAAACAAAGATACCATTTGAAGTTACAAAAGATAAAGACGGAAAAGATGGAAAAGTAGTAGTAAACTGGACTGAAGTTGGTGGATTCACTAAAGTAGATTCAAACAACCCAAATAATATCATGGTTACAAACTATAATCAGCCTGATGTTAAAAAAGATGTTGAAGACAAAAATCAATATAATGTAGATCGTAATAAAGAATACAAATACAATATAACGATTAAAACACCTGGCGATATTGAAAAGTATACGAAGTTAAAAGTAACAGATACTTTAGATAATCGTTTAGAGTTTATTACAAATGGGACTATTACTGATGGTTGGGAAGTTACAGGAACAACAAAAGACAATGTAACATTAACTCAAACAGGTCAGACGTTAGAGTGGTCAGTAAAAGACATTACTAAATTAACAGCTAACACAGAGATTAAAATTACGTTTACAGCAAAAATTAAGCCAGATGCTGAATTAACTAAAGGTGAAACAGGAATTACAAACAAAGCTAATCTTGATTTTGACAATAATCGTGGACAAGCTTCAGAAAAAGAAACGGATCCAGTAATTGTTACACCAAACGAGGGTGGAGTAAAAGTAATTAAAGTTGATAAAAATGGCGGAGCAAAACTTGATGGTGCAGAATTTAAATTAACAACTGATAAAGCTGGAGAAAATGTTCTTAATGCTAAAGGAACAACAATTAAAGTAAATGGAGCTTCATTTACTGGTAAGTTAGAAAACCTTGCAACAAAAAACGGTGAGATTCTTATCGAAGGTTTAACTCCAGGAACGTATTATTTACATGAAACAAAAGCACCAACATATACTGAGGATGACGGTACTGAGAAATCATATCGTTTGTTAACAAAACCAGTAGAAGTAAAAGTGGCAAACAGTACTAAAAATGAAGAAGTAAGAGTTGAAAACTCTAAGTCTGGTTGGGAATTACCAACAACAGGTGGATTAGGAACGATTCTATTCACAATAATCGGACTAGCATTAATGGGTATTGCATTATTTGCTTATCTGCGTCGCAGAAAAACTGCAGAACAGTAAAAATTATGAATGAGATAGAGGAGAGAAATTTCCTTTATCTCATTTTGTAAATTATATTTATAAAATGAGAAAGTTAAATCTGTTCTTTTTATAAATATAATTTATAAAATTCTTATTAAGATAAGGACGGTTTGTATGAAAAAAATTGTATTCCCGGTTATTTTTTTACTCGGTTTAAGTATCTTTTTATATCCGATTGTAAGTAACTTTTTCGCAACTACAGCACATCAGTCAGTAATTAATGAACAAAATGAAATAATTGCTGAATTAGATGAACAAACGGTAGCAGATGAAAAGAAAAAGATTGAGAAGCATAATGCTGAGTTAGCTGATTCAGATTTAAACTTCGTCGATCCATTTGCCGAGAGTAACCCAGAAACTAGTGAAGGTAACACAAGTTATTATGACGCACTTAATTTAAGTCCAGCAATTGGTAGTGTTGAGATTCCAGCAATAAATGTTGAGATTCCAATTTATCATGGCACATCTGATGATGTGTTATCAAGAGGTGCAGGACATTTAGAAAACTCGTCATTACCTTCAAGTAAGCTAGGTACACATAGTGTGATTACAGCTCACCGTGGACTTCCGAGTTCTAAACTGTTTAGAAATTTAGATCAAGTTCAAATTGGCGACATGTTTTTTACTCAAGTATTAGATGAAACAATCGCTTATGAAATAGAAAGTATTGAAACCGTGCTACCAAGTGAAACAGACTGGATTAATATGGAAGAGGATAAAAATAAAATGACATTACTTACATGTGAACCTTATATGATTAATTCACATCGCATGCTGGTGACAGGTCACCAAGTCCCGTACAATCCTGATGTAAATACAGCGCCAACCAAAAAAGATTATACACTTTATTATTTTTTGGGTGGAATCCTAGCTCTACTTATAATTATTTATTTGATTCGTCGTAAAAAGAAAAGAGGCGACGTCGCGTGAGAAAAAATTCAACCATTATTATCTTATTTATACTGGGAACATTAATATTACTTTATCCTCATGCTGCTCAGTGGGTGAATGGGTATTTACAAAAAGGGCAAGTAGAAACTTTTCAAAATGACAAGATGTCTGATAAAGAACTTAACGAGTTAATAGAAAAAGCAAATCAGTGTAATGATCAAATTTATTATGATAGTGAAGGTTTTAGAGATCCTTTTGCTGATGAAGAAGAAAAACTTCAACAGTTTAAAACTTGTTTAGATCTTTATGATGAAGAAATGTTTGCTGCTATTGAAATCCCAAAATTACAGCTAGTTATCCCAATATTTTTAGGTGCAACAGATGACATATTAAATAAAGGAATTGGCCAAGTTGAAGGATCCTCCTTACCAGTTGGTGGAAATAGTACGCATACTGTATTATCTGGACACCGCGGTATGGGGACAAAAGCAATGTTTAGAAATGTCGATGAATTAAATCCAGGTGATGTGTTTTATATTCATACACCAGCTGAAACATTAACTTATGAAGTTTTCGATCAAAATGTGATTTATCCGGATGAAACGGATTCATTAGAAATCGAAGATGATAAAGATTTAGCAACCTTACTAACGTGTCATCCTTACCGGCAAAATTATCAGCGCTTGCTTATTTATGCTGAGCGAAAAGAATGAAAAACCATTTCTAATTAGAAATGGTTTTTTTATGTTCACTTGGTAATTTTAAAGTAAGTATCTCTTTTTCTTTTATTACATCATTAATTACTTTGCGAATGATAGCAAGATTTTTTTCAGTAACATATTTACTTATATGAATTTGCGGAATCTGTGAAAATTCATAAGGAAGTACAATATCAGATATAATTAAATCGATTGGCTTCTTGACCTGCTCGAAATCATCTATAAAAGATGGTTCACATTGTAAAAAATTAACTTTAGAACTTAATTCTCGTTTTAATTCAGTTAGCAGTAAATTATTTAAAATAAAGGAATGTGATTTTACGATGAAAACATTCGCTTTTGCATGAATCAAGTTAAATTCTTTAATTAATAGCAGTAAAGAAATTAACGTGTGTTTTGTGAATGTGACATTGTTTTTATATCCCCATTCTTCACAAAGCAGTGTAAATCTTTCTAACGGTAAATTATGATGTTTAATGATATCTTCAAAATAATATTTTTTTGGTTTTTTTTTAGAATTTAAAAAGTTTGTAAAATGCATATTCAAATGATAAATATTAAACGCATTAATTAAAAAAGAAGAAGAACTTTTAAAGTTTAAGTTAAACTGACTACTTAAATAATCAACAAGGTTTAAAAAAGTTCTATTTGTATTATTTTCATCTTTGAAAAAATCAGATTCATAAGATTCAATCAAATGAACATCTAACTGAATAAAATGATAGTATAAGTGAATGCGTTCATTTAAAGAAAGTTTTACATGATATGTATTTTCAATATAAGAAAATAAAGGTTCAATTCTTTCATATAAATTAGTCTTCATAGCATTATGTATTACTTTTTCTGGATAACTCTCTATTTCATAACCTTCTTTAATTCTTTGGATTATCACGTCTAAATAAATATAAAAAATACTTTTATTATATAAAGAAATATTTAAGTGTATATATGTGTTTAAAAAAACATCTAACTCTTTATTTTTAAGTATGATTGATTCTAGGTCATTATAGGTACAGTTAATAAAAGATTTTCCATCAAAAATTAAGTGTCTCATATTATGTTCACTTCCAGATAATCTAAGCGGACGATCAATGATTTCAACATCATAACAATTCTTCAGATTACTATTTATATTTTGAATAGTTCGATGCATTGTTGTTAAGCTATGAAAGATTTTATCTGCAAGTTCAGTTAAATTTGTTACTTCTTTTTTTATAATTAAATTAAGTATGTTATAAGTTAATAAATCTTCTTCAGCGACAAATTTTAATTTTACACTTTCGGAAAAAGGTTGTTTAAGAAGGTAACCTATTCCATTAGTCATTTCTATTTTCCAATCGCTTGGTAAAAGTTGATTTAAAATTCGAATTTCTTTTTGGATTGTTTTATTCGATAAATTTAACAAAGATCCAAGGTCATTGGAACTTATCCATTCATTTTCTTTTTCTAAAATTAATAATAAATCAAAATGTCTTTTAGCTATGTATGTTTTCATAATTACTTACCAACTTTCTATTGTTACGATACAAGTATACTACTATAAAAATTTTGAGTTGTTAAGGCTTTTTCCATATAATAACTTTTCAAAAGGAAAAAACAAGAAATAAAAACCTTTGTAAATGATCTATAATTAAATATTAAAGTAGCATTAAACAAAATACATATATATAGATTACGAAACGAGTAAGGAGGTTACCGTTTGAAAAGACCGTTATTTAACATAATACTTATTATATTTATCTTAATTCAAACAATACTTATTCCAATGACATCTCATGTAATGGCAAATAGTAAAGATGAGGAATTACTAGTAGATGATTATGTAGAAGTAGAACAAGAAGAAAGCCAAGAAGAAATTAAAGAAAAACCAGAAGATATAGAAGCTAATCCGAAGGAAGAAATAGATAAAACTAAAGAAGAAACTAAAGGAGAAACTGAAGAACCAGAAGAGCCCTTAGCAGAAAAAAAAGATGAGAATAAAACAGACGACTTAGAAAAAGAGGAAGAGGAAGAAGTTGTTCCAGTTGAAACAGAAATTGCTGAATCATCAAAAAATGTTAAAAGCTTTAAAAGTAACACTTCATCCATAAACGAATTAGCGAATACTGCTAACCATACTATTCAACCCGTAGATTCAGAAAATATGTGTTTAAGAGAGGTTGAAGGAACAGTTAATTTTGATTTACCTGTACCGACAGAAAAGAAACCACTTGATATCGTCGTTGTACAAGACGCAAGTGGATCTTATGCGGGTAATGAAAATCAAGTGAAACAAAGTTTAAAAGATATCGTTGATAAATTAGATTTAACTCAAGACCGTATGATGGTAACAAGCTACCGTGGTTATATTGGGTATAAGCAATACACCAATTTAACAAACTATAATAGAGGGGTCATCTATGGTACAAGGAATCGTGGGTCAAGTGAGCAAGGCTTAACAACTACCAATCACACCAATTTATCTAATAATGCACGAGATTTAAAAAATAAAATTCAAAATATCAATTTTGGAGGCGCAACACCTACAGCGAGTGGATTGAAATTTGCTAAAGATGAATACATAAAAGCAACATCAGGACAAAATTTAACTGATCGTGAAACAGTATTTATACTTATAACCGACGGGGTTGCAAATGCGCAGTTAGATGGTTATCTCCATTTAAACCGTCAAATAGGAACAGCTTGGGCAGAATCTAATCAATTTTACCAGCAAACCTTTAATGAAGTATCAGGTATAGCTAATGAAATAAAAGGTTTAGGTTATGAAATGATTTCTGCTTATTGGGAAAATAAAGCAATTTTACAAAATGGTTACGGAAAAAATTATTATGATCAAACAATTGGTCCTGCAGCAAGAGCAATGCTAAAAGGCGTTGCCTCTTCAGATAGTAATTATAGTTCAAGTGAAAATTTAGCAGAACTAATTGAAACATTATTAGACAATTTGCAAACAACCATTGATCAATATAGCGGATTTAAATTTGAATTTGAAGTCGCCCCGGGTTTTGAATTAATTGAAAACAGTGTTCAATTAAATGGTACACAAATAGCGGCAAGTCAAACTGGGAATAAAGTCCTTGCGACTGCTAACCGAGTTAAATCAGCTAAAAGTAAATTAACTTATAAGTTAAGAGAAAAAGAAGTTCATAGTCAAGAAACAAGGCCTGTTACTAAAGGAAATATATCTTACGACCGAGTTGCAAATAATTACACCAAAACATTAAATATACCAAACGCTAATTTAATTGGTAATCCAAATAGCGATAAATGTGTAATTAACGTAAAAAAATACGTTGCTTTAGATAATTCAAATCAATTTACAGATAGCCTTGTATTAGACAAAATAAATGACTTATTTACTTATAAGTTAGAATATCAATTTGACGAAAATGTTAGACGATATGACAAAGTACAATTAAAAGATGAACTTGAAAGTGTCTTAGAACTTAGTGGAACATCAGGAAATATCATCATTAAATCTGATGACATTCCAAATTTAAATTCCACTATTAACATACTAAATAATTCAAGTGGATTTATCATTGATATTTTAAAGGTAAATGACACCTATAATTATTTGGCTGGTAAAAAAATAACGGTTACTTTCCAAGCGAAAATAAAAAACAATGTTACTAAAGCACAACTAGAAAGTTATGTGGATAAAAAAATCCCAAATCAAACAGCCTTACTATTAGATGGTGAAGCAAAAACATCTCCAAAAGTTTTTGTAAAACCACCTAAAGAAGGAACCCTAAAAATTGTAAAAGTTGATTCAGCTAATTCAAACGTTAAATTAGCAGGTGCTGAGTTTGAAATAAGAGACTCGGATGGTAATAAAATTGAAGAATTAACTACACAAGCAGATGGGACTGCACTATCAAAAGAATTACCTGCAGGAGAGTATACGATAGTGGAAACAAAAGCGCCCAAGGGTTATGAGATTGATACGATGTATTTAACTGTAAACGTTGAAAAAGGTAAAGAGACGACACAAACAATTACAAATAAAAAAATACGAGGTCAAATTGTTATTACTAAAGTTGATAATAACGAGAATCCTTTAGCAGATGCGACATTTGAATTAATTAATTCAAATGGTGAAAAAATTGGAACTAAAACATCTGATGCTAATGGAGAAATTATATTTGATAATCTTAACTGGGGTGACTATTTATTAAAAGAAACAAAAGCACCTGAAGGATATCGCTTATTAAGTAAAGAAATTGAACTAACTATTAATCAAGATAACTTATTATTAGAAGAAACTATTCAAAACAGTAAACAAGGATGGCATCTACCTGATACAGGTGGTATTGGCACTCTTGGATTTTATGGACTTGGAATTATGCTGATGATAACAGCTTTATGGTTTATTTTTAGAAAAAGAAAAAGTAGTTAAAATACGAATATTTAAGGTGGTGAGGCAAGAACCAAAAGTCTTAACTCAGTTAAATAAACAATTAATAAAGGAGAGAAGTATATTGTCAATTATAAATAAAAGATCATTAAACTTAGTATTAGTTTTAACATTATTACTTTCATTAATTTTACCAAGTGTCTCAGTTGGAGCAGCTACTCATCAGAATACGGGAAGTTTAACAATACATAAATTTGAAAGAGAACCAGGAGCTACAGCAGAAGGTGAAAATCAAACAGGACCTTCAGCAGGTGTTCCAAGTGACGCTAAACCATTAGCTGGCGTTGAATATGAAATTATTCAAACTCATTCATTTGACGGTAAAGACTGGAATGAAGTGACAGATGGAGAAGTTCGTAAAGTAGAAACGGGTGACACTGGAATAGTTAAAGTAGATAACCTACTCGTTGGTCGTTACACTGTTCAAGAAATTTCAGGTCCCGCTGGTGTTATTTTAAACGATGAAAAATTCTCAGTAGATATTCCAATGACTTATAATAATGGAAAAGATTTAGCGTATGACGTGAATATTTATCCTAAGAATGAAAAAATTCGCGGAGAAGTTGAATTAACAAAAGTAAATGAAAAAGGAGAAATACTTTCAGGTGCTGAGTTCGAACTATTTAAGGAAGATGGAACAAAAGAAAGCGAAGAATTATTCACGACTAATAATTATGGTAAAATCGGCGCTCAATCATTAGCAGCTGGAAAATATTACTTCCAAGAAAAATCGACTGTGGGAGATTACGCAGTAAATAATTCGAAAATTAATTTCACGGTTAAGAAAAATCAAGACGGTAAAGAAGGAAAGACAGAAATAGTGTGGGAAACAATTGAAGGATTTACAGAAGTTGATTCAGATAATCCAAATAATATTATTGTTACAAACTACTTAAAGCCTAATATTGAAAAAAATGTAGAAGGTGATACAACATACTTTGATCGTGATCAAGAATTTAAATATAATATTTCAATTACTTCACCAGGCGATATTAAAAAGTATTCTAAAATAGCTGTAACAGATACTTTAGATGAACGTTTAGAATTTATTACAGACGGATCTATTACTGATGGTTGGGAAGTTACTGGAACGGAAAAAGGCAATGTTACATTGACTCAAACAGGTCAGAAGCTAGAGTGGTCAGTAAAAGACATTACTGAATTAACACCTAACACAGATATTAAAATTACGTTTACAGCAAAAATAAAACCAAACGCTGAATTAAAAGAGGGAGAATCTGGTATTCCTAACAAAGCGAATGTTAATTTTAATAATAACCGTGGTGAAGAATCAGAAAAAGATTCAACTATTATTGTTACACCAAGAGATGGTGGTATAAAAATACTTAAAGTAGACAAAAATGGTGGCGCAACGCTTGCGGGTGCAGAATTTAAATTAACAAAAGATGCAGATGGGGAGACAATTGTTAATGCAAATGGAACAACGATTAAAATTAATGGAGAGTCTCAAACAGGTAATCTAGAAAATTTAGCAACAAATGCAGGTGGAGAAATCTTAATTACAGGTTTAACACCAGGAACGTATTATTTACATGAAACTAAAGCACCAATGTATACTGCTGATGACGGTACTGAAAAACCATACCGTTTATTAACAAAACCAGTAGAAGTTGAAGTTATTGATAATGTAGATAATCAAGAAGTCATTGTTGAAAACTCTAAATCAGGTTGGTTATTACCAACAACGGGTGGATTAGGAACAATTTTATTCACAGTTATCGGTCTTGCATTAATGGCTATCGCATTATTTGCATACCTTCGCCGTAGAAAAACTGCAGAATAGTAAAAACATAAATGAGATAAAGGAGAGGAATCTCCTTTATCTCATTTTATAAATTTTATTTATGAGGAGAGAAGACTAACCAAATTTCTCTTTTAATAAATGAAATTTATAAAATGATTAAGTAAGGGCGGTTAGTATGAGGAAAATAATATTTCCAGTTATTTTTGTGCTCGGTTTAGGTATCTTTTTATATCCGGTTGTGAGTAATTTTTTCGCAACTACAGCATATCAATCAGTAATCGAGGAACAAAATGAAACAATTGAAGAGTTAGATGAAGAGACAATTGAAAACGAAAAAGAAAAGATTGAAAAACATAATGCTGAGTTAGCTGATTCGGATTTAAACTTCGTCGATCCATTTGCCAAGAGTAACCCAGAAACTAGTGAAGGTAGCACAAGTTATTATGACGCACTTAATTTAAGTCCGGCAATTGGTAGTGTTAAAATACCAGCAATAAATATTGAGATTCCAATTTATCACGGCACATCTGATGATGTGTTATCAAGAGGTGCAGGACATTTAGAAAACTCATCACTACCTTCAAGCAAATTAGGTACGCATAGTGTGATTACAGCTCACCGTGGACTTCCGAGTTCTAAATTGTTTAGAAATTTAGATCAAGTTCAAATTGGCGATATGTTTTTCACCCAAGTTTTAGATGAAACGATTGCTTACGAAATTGATCATATTGAAACGGTGCTACCAAGTGAAACAGACTGGATTAATATGGAAGAAGATAAAAATAAAATGACTCTTTTGACGTGTGAACCTTATATGATTAATTCACACCGCATGCTGGTGACAGGTCATCAAGTACCTTATGACCCTAAAACAGCTGCAAAACCGATAAAAAAAGATTATACGTTTTATTATATCATTGGTGGCATTATAGCCTTGCTTACAATTATTTACTTTATTCGTCGTAAAAGGAAAAGAGGCGACATCACATGAGAAAAAAATCAACCATTATCATTTTATTTACACTTGGAGCGCTGATATTACTTTATCCTCATGCTGCTCAGTGGGTGAATGGGTATTTGCAAAAAGACCGAGTCAAGGACTTTCAAAATGTTGAAATGTCAGACAGTGAACTAGATGCATTAATGGAAAAAGCAAATCAGTGCAACGAACAAATTTATTATGATAGTGAAGGTTTTAGAGATCCTTTTGCTGATAACGCAGACAAACTTCAACAGTTTAAAACTTGTTTAGATCTTTATGATGAAGAAATGTTTGCTGCTATTGAAATCCCAAAATTACAGTTAGTTATTCCGATATTTTTAGGTGCAACAGATGACATATTAAATAAAGGAATTGGCCAAGTTGAAGGGTCATCCTTACCAGTTGGTGGAAATAGTACGCATACTGTTTTATCTGGACACCGCGGTATGGGAACAAAAGCAATGTTTAGAAATGTTGATGAATTAAATCCAGGAGATGTGTTTTATATTCATACACCAGCTGAAACATTAACTTATGAAGTTTTCGATCAAAATGTGATTTATCCGGATGAAACGGATTCATTAGAAATCGAAGATGATAAAGATTTAGCAACTTTACTAACGTGCCACCCTTACCGGCAAAATTATCAACGCTTGCTCGTTTATGCCGAACGAAAAAAATGAAATAATTTAAACTAAAGTAGTTTTAAGCTGCTTTAGTTTTTTTGTTGATACTTATTGACTATTCTGACGATTTTGCTAGTATTAACTCATTAGAAGACCTAGATCTTGAGTATATTTATCATTATTGATGAAAGAAAGTATTTAGTCGTTCTCTTACTCGTATTTTTAAATTTTAAAATAAAAATTAACAGAAGTGATATGAATCTTTTACTTGAAATAAAATATATTTTAGAAGTAGTTAAGTTAAAGGAGGTAAGTAAATGAAAGTGTCTTTATTTATTACGTGTGTTTGCGATATGTTTTCACCTGAAGTAGGAAAAGATACACTTGAACTATTAGAAAAAGTAGGCTGTGAAGTTGATTTTCCAGTAGCGCAAACATGCTGTGGTCAACCAGCATTTAATAGTGGTTATACTAAAGAAGCAAAACAAGGCATGATTCAAATGATGAAAGCGTTTGAGGATTCGGAATATATTGTCGGACCATCTGGTTCTTGTGTGGGAATGATTAAAGAATATCCAAAAATATTCAAAGAAGGTGACGACTGGCACGAACGCGCAGTAGAGACGGCGAATAAAGCATATGAAATCACGCAGTTTTTAGTGGATGTTATGCAGGTGACGGATTTGAAATCTAACTTTACTGGCCGGGTAACTTATCATCCATCTTGTCATATGACACGGATATTAGGTGTCAAAGAAGCGCCACGTATATTGATGGAACAAGTAAAAGGGCTCGAGTTAGTGGAACTTAAAAATAAAGAAATGTGCTGCGGGTTTGGTGGTACATTTGCAGTGAAAAATGACATTATTTCTAGAGAAATGGTTATTGAAAAGTCATTCCATGTCTCAGAAACAAAGGCCGATTATTTAGTAGGGGGCGATATGGGCTGTTTAATGAATATCGGCGGCAGAATGTCACGTGAAGGAAAGGATATGAAAGTTGTTCATATTACAGAAATTTTAAATGCCTGATTGGAGGGATAAAGTTGAGTTTAAATTTAAATAATACCGCATATAAAGACCGCATTGAAAAGGGGATCGCTGATCAATTTATGCGACAAGCTGTGTCATCTGCTCAGGAACGCTTGCAAACGGGTAGATTAAATGAAGCGCAAATACTTGGAGACTGGGAAGAGTGGCGCTCATTAGGTGAACAAATTAGAAATCATACACTCAATAACCTTGATTATTATTTAACAGAATTAAGTGATAATGTTTCAAAGCGTGGCGGTACAGTATTTTTCGCTGAAACGAAAGCAGAAGCAAACGATTATATTTTACACGTGATTAAAGAAGGTAAGGGTAAAAAAGTCGTCAAATCAAAATCAATGATGACTGAAGAGCTTGGCTTAAATCGTGTATTAGAAAAAGCTGATTTAGACGTTGTAGAAACAGATTTAGGCGAATGGATTTTACAATTAGATGAAGATCCACCCTCACACCTTGTTGCACCCGCTTTACATAAAAATAAAGAACAAATAAAAGAAACCTTTATACGTGAACGTGGTTATGACGGAAGTGATTCACCTGACGAGTTAACGGCGTTTGCTCGGGAGCAATTAAGAAAAGAATTTTTATCAGCTGACATTGGCATTACAGGGTGTAATTTTGCAGTTGCGGAATCAGGTGCAACAACCCTGGTAACAAATGAAGGTAATGCACGCTTAGTGAGTTCGTTACCAAAAACGCAAATTACTGTCATGGGAATGGAGCGAATTGTGCCAACGTGGGAAGAGTTAGACGTATTAGTAACATTACTCACGCGTTCTGCTGTCGGACAAAAAATATCAACTTATTTAACTGCCAATACAGGTGTCAGGCTAGAAGGTGAAGTTGATGGTCCAGAAGAATTTCATTTAGTTATTGTCGATAATGGACGTTCAAAAATACTTGGTACAGAATTTCAAGAAGCGCTTAATTGTATTCGCTGCGGGGCGTGTTCAAATGTTTGTCCTGTTTACCGTCATATTGGGGGACATGCCTATAATTCGGTTTATTCAGGACCAATTGGCGCAGTTTTATCACCCTTACTTGATGGTTATGAAAACCATCAAGAATTACCGCACGCGTCAACCTTATGTGGTGCTTGTACAGAAGCGTGTCCTGTGAAAATACCACTTCATGAACAGTTAATCATGCACCGCGAAAAAATGGTTGAACTAGGGATTAGCCCTAAGGTTGAAAAAATAGCGATGAAAGGTTATGCGAAATGGGCCTCAACGCCAAGTGCTTATAAACTAAGTGCTAATTTAGCAAGGACGACACTTACACCTTGGATAAAAAATGAGCAAATAAGTAAGGGACCCGGACCTTTAAAAAAATGGACACATTCACGTGATTTTAAAGCACCAAGTAAAGAAACTTTTCGTTCATGGTATAAAAATCGAACGAAGGAGCGTGAGTAAATGACGATCCACAACCGAGATTCATTTTTAGCTCATATTACACGTGCATTAAATAGAACACCGAGACTTATTCATGTAAAAAAACCAGTTTGGGATTATGAGCCGCAAAAAGAAGTGTTTAAAGGTTTTAATCTAGAACAGTTAGTCGATGTCTTTGCACTTCAGTGTGAAAAGATTCATACGAGCTTAAGGCGCACGAATTTGAAAGAATTAAATAACACTTTAAAAGAAGTATTATTAGATCACGAAGCAAGTCAGATTATTACCTCAACAGATCCAAGACATGATGCGTTTAAAGTAAGTGAAGTCTTTGACGAATTAAATTTAGCTGGAAAAAATGTTCATTATTGGGACGCTAAATTAGGAAAAGAAAATCAAATAATCGCAGAAAAAGCTGACGTAGGTATTACCTATAGCGATATTACACTTGCAGAGTCGGCGACAGTTTGTCAGTTTAATCATGCAGATAACGGTCGAACAATTAGTTTGTTACCTAAAAGTTATATTGCGATTATTCCAAAAAGCACGCTTGTCCCTAGACTTACACAAGCAATGGAAAAAATTCATAAATATGAAGAAAAAGGCAATCAAATTCCTTCATGCATTAGTTTTATTTCAGGACCAAGTAATAGTGCTGATATTGAAATGAGTTTAATTGTTGGTGTGCATGGACCTGTTAAGGCAACGTATATTTTAGTTGATGACATCTAATTTTTTCAACTACTGAGGGGAGTGATTTTTGTGATTGATTTTGGTAATATTGACCCAGCTGGTCTTGTCTTATTTACGCTTCCTGTTATCGTACTTGTTTTATCGTTTATCGCTCAACTTATTTTTAAAAATGAACTTGCGATTATTATCATTAACTTTGTTATTTGGTTCATTGCAGCATTTACTATCTTTAATACGAGTTTTTTAGTCTACGTATTTATTTATACGTTAATTGCAATCTTAGGTATTGTTATCGCAAATTTAGTTCTTAAAATGTTTAAGCGAAAGTAATTAACCTTTAGTTTTCACCGTTTTCCATTAAGCGATGACAATGTTATAATAGAGGAACTGAAATAAGAATTGGGGATTGGTCAAGATGCTAACAGCTGAAGGATTAAAAAAATCATACGGTGAAAAATTATTATTTGATAATATAGATGTGGTCATTACAAATGAAGAGCGAATTGGTTTAATCGGAGTTAATGGAACGGGTAAATCAACTTTTTTAAAAATACTAGCGGGGCTTGAGCATGCTGATGCGGGTAACATTTACCATCCAAATGATTACCGAATAGAATATCTCCCGCAAAATCCAGAAATGGACGGAAACGTGAAGGTAATTGATTATATTTATGCGGGTGAAGCAGATGTCATGATTGCAATGCGTCAGTATGAGCAAGCTTTATTTGAGCTTGAAAAAGACCCAAGTAATGAGTTATTACAAAATAAGCTAATTAATCAGCAGCAACTAATGGATAAGTACGATGCATGGGAAGCGAGTACAGTCGCAAAAACAGTGCTAACTCAAATGGGTGTCACGACATTTGAAAAAGAAATAAAGTATCTTTCAGGTGGTCAAAAGAAACGTGTCGCAATTGCTAAAGCGCTCATCCAACCAGCTAATTTGTTGATTTTGGATGAGCCAACTAACCATTTAGATAATGAAACGATTATTTGGTTAGAGCAGTATTTAACACGCTACCAAGGGGCCTTATTACTTGTTACGCATGACCGTTATTTTTTAGACCGCATTACAAACCGAATTTATGAATTAGATAATGGCGCCTTATATGTTTATGAAGGAAATTATGAAGTATTTTTAGAAGAAAAGGCCAAACGTGAAGAATTAAACGTGAGCTTAGCAGAGAAGCATGATAATACGTTAAAGCGTGAACTTGCTTGGTTGCAGCGCGGAGCAAGAGCGCGTTCAACAAAACAACGGGCGCGTATTGAGCGGATTGATACACTAAAAGAAAAGAAATTTAACCTTGAAGATAAAGACGTTGAAATCCAAACGGGTTCAACACGCTTAGGTAAGCAAGTCATTGAAGTAGAAAATTTAAGTAAAAGAATTGCTAATAAAGTGTTATTTAAGGATTTTGATTATTTGATTGGACCCGGAGACCGGATTGGTATTATTGGGCCCAATGGTTCAGGTAAGTCAACACTACTTAATATATTAAGTAAGCGCCTAGAAGCGGACTCAGGCCAGGTCAAAATCGGTGAAACAGTCAAAATTGGCTATTATACGCAAGGTGAAGAAGAATTAGATGAAGACATGCGGATTATTGAATATATTAAAGAAGTCGCTGAAGTCATCCAAACTAAAGATGGTAACTATATAACTGCTGAACAAATGTTAGAACGCTTTTTATTCCCGAGAAAACAACAATGGTCCTATATAAAAAGCTTGTCAGGTGGCGAAAGACGGAGGTTATACTTACTTAAAGTTTTAATGACTGAACCCAATGTCATCATGTTAGATGAACCCACAAATGATTTAGACATAAAAACGCTTGGTATTTTAGAAGAATACCTCGATCATTTCCCGGGTGTTGTGTTAACTGTGTCGCATGACCGGTATTTCTTAGATCAAGTGGTAGATGAATTACTCGTTTTTGATGGTCAAGGTGAGATAAAGCACTTTTTTGGTAATTATAGTGACTATGCAGCAAGCTTAAAAGTTGAAAAGCTAGCAGAACCAGTAGCTAAACAAGTAGAAAAAGCAGCCGCTAAAAAGAAAGAAAAAACGCGTCTATCTTATCATGAACAAAAAGAATGGGAAACAATTGAAGATGAAATCGGTGAAATCGAAGCACAAATTGACGCATTACAAACTCAAATTGCTGCTGAAGGTAGTAATATTGGCGTAGTTCAAGAATTATATAAAGACCAACAAGCGCTCGAAGAAAAGTTGGAAGAAAAAATGGAACGCTGGGAAACTTTATCATTATTAGTAGAAAGTTTTCAGAAAAAATAAGTCAAAATATGTTAGTTTATGTTTAGATAAATAGTCCCAGGGTATAAGAAGAGCACTGATACGCGGGGGTGAATCTTATAAAAAAGTTTATCCAACTTATGATAATAGGTATAATCTCAGGTGCTGTACTTGCGGAAGTTTTACGTTTATTATTTTTAACGACTAAAATTAATGCGTATAATTTATTATTTAATTTTGATTATATTCCACTTATAGGTAAGTACTCGGATACGTCAAGTTGGACGGGGATGTCATTTCATTATTTTACATGTATTGGAAGTGTGATTGTTAGTTATTATATATTTAAAATTTATAAACTCGAAAAAAACATCTTACCATACGTGATCCTATTTTTTATTGGTTCATTGCTCTTATACTTTTTAACTAAATTATCTCCCGAACAACCAGCGTGGAATGATTGGCAGGCATTTATTAGTTTTGGTGGCGCGCATTTGTTATATGGTCTGGTTGTAGGTAGCTTAATAAAAAGCGTAATTGGTAATAGAGATGGAAAAAACGATTTTTATCGTGTATGATTTAATGATAAGTACTAAGTGGAGGTGTTTTAAAATGAATGAAGATTATTTTGACGCAGGTGAAGAACTTGATTTAAAAGATATTTTTACTGAAGAATTTATGAGTAAATATACAGATTTTACAAGTTTTGAAGCCTTTTTATCAGAGAGTCCAATTGAAATTGAAACACAAGAAGATTTTGATGAAATGAACATGAGTGAAATGGACGCTTGGGTCCAGGAAGTAACACAGTTTGAAGCGTGGGAAGATATGCAGGGTGAAGCGGTTAGTTTATATACAATTAATCAATTAGGTCTATAATGTATAGTTATTTAAAATAAGGTGGTAATAATAATGGCAATTGATGGAACAAAAAGAAGTAATGTGCAAGTTGGTTCAGAAGTTAAAATTGTATTAAAAAAAGATCAAAGATCAAATAAACTTACTGAAGGTATTGTGAAAGATATTTTAACTAATTCACAAACACATCCGCATGGCATTAAAGTACGCCTTACAGATGGTCAAGTGGGTAGAGTTAAAGAATAAGGCGTTTTGATAACGCCTTTTTTTATTACCTAAAATAGCAAAAGGAGGAAATGAAATGATTTTATTTGATAAGGTATCTAAAAAATATGGTGAAAAAGAAGCGATCAAACAAGTCGACTTTGAAGTTAAAGAAGGAGAATTTTTAGTTTTAATAGGTCCAAGTGGTTGCGGGAAAACGACTATGTTAAAGATGATGAACCGGTTAATTCCGCTCACAACAGGTACAATTTACATAAATGGGAAACGCATTAGTGATTATAATATTAATGAATTACGTTGGAATATTGGGTATGTACTCCAACAAATTGCATTATTTCCACACCTTACAATCGAAGAAAACATTGCAATTGTTCCTGAGTTAAAAAAATGGAAGCGGTCCCGAATAAATGAGCGAATTAAAGAGCTAATGGCTCTAGCAGGGCTTGATTATGCAACTTATAAAGACCGTTTGCCTGAAGAATTATCAGGTGGTCAGCAACAAAGAATTGGAGTGATTAGAGCACTTGCTGCAGATCCAGATATTTTATTAATGGATGAACCATTCAGTGCGCTTGATCCGATTAGTCGTGTGAAGCTTCAAGATGAACTAATTACCATTCAAAAACAAATTAAAAAAACAGTTGTCTTTGTTACGCATGATATCCAAGAAGCTTTAAAGTTAGCTGACCGCATTTGTTTATTAAAAGAAGGTGAAGTTGTCCAAGTTGGCACGCCAGAAGAAATTGTGAATCATCCTAAAAATGATTTTGTTGCTGAGTTTGTAAAAAATCAAGTGTTTAATTTAAAAACAATTATTAAACCAGTCGACGGAAGAGAAGTCCTCGCTCAAGTTCAAAGTAATGATTCACTTGAAAGGATTTTAAATGTCTTATCTGAATATGAGACTGTTGAGGTAATAGAAGATGATGAAGTGATTGGTATGTTAGAACGAAAACACGCTTACCAAGAAATAGCTAAAGAACTAGAAAGTGTAGGTGGTTAACTTGGAACTTTTAATAAGTAGAAAATCAGACTTACTTCAAGCATTGATTGAACATATTGAGCTATCATTTATTGCGCTATTTTTTGCTGTATTAATTGGGTTACCTTTAAGTATTTATTTAACCCGCCATGAAAGAATAGCAGAACCGATTATTAACGTGACTGCTGTCATGCAAACAATCCCTTCACTCGCTTTACTTGGGTTAATGATACCGTTATTTGGAATAGGGAAATTCCCGGCCATCGTCGCATTAGTCGTTTATGCCTTGCTTCCGATTATGCGAAATACATATACAGGGATTAAAGGTGTTGATGCGTCCCTTATTGAAGCGGCCAATGGTATGGGGATGAGTCCTTTAAAACGTTTAACTAAAGTTGAACTACCGCTTGCGCTACCTGTTATTATGGCAGGTATTCGAACGGCAATGGTATTAATTGTTGGAACAACAACGCTTGCTGCTCTAATTGGTGCGGGTGGTTTAGGTGATTTGATTTTACTCGGAATTGACCGAAATAATGGTGGACTTATTTTACTCGGTGCAATACCTGCTGCTTTACTTGCACTTATTTTTGATTACGTTTTACGTAAAATTAGTAAACTATCTTACAAGAAATCACTGATTGCTTTAATTATCATTATATTAATAGCTTTATCAATGGTACTTGCGCCGCTGTTTGGAAAAAGTTCAGATGACACGCTTGTCATAGGTGGTAAGTTAAGTGCAGAGCCTGAGATACTAATTAATATGTATCAATTATTAATTGAAGATGAAACAGATTTAAATGTCGAATTAAAACCAGGACTTGGTAAAACATCATTTGTCTTTAACGCACTGAGAAGTGGCGATATTGATATTTATCCAGAGTTTACTGGAACGGCAATTAATGAATTTTTAAAAGAAGAAGTAGAGTCAAATGAAGACGCAGAAGTTTATGAACAAGCACGTAGCGGTATGTTAGAAGAGTTTGGGTTAGTTTATCTACCACCAATGGCTTATAATAATACCTATGCACTTGCAATTAAAGAAGAATTAGCGAAAGAAAAAGAGATAGAAGATATTTCAGATTTAAAAAATTACCAAAATGATTTAAGAGCTGGATTTACATTAGAATTTTCAGACCGAGAAGATGGTTATTTAGGAATTCAATCAGAATATGGTATTACCTTTAAAGATGTCGTGACGATGGAGCCTAAATTACGTTATACTGCAATTGAAAATAATGATATTGATGTTTTAGATGCCTATTCAACAGATAGTGAACTTGAATCGTATAAATTAAAGGTATTAAATGATGACTTAGCTTTATTCCCGCCTTATCAAGGGGCACCTTTATTAAGTGAAAAAACACTCGAAAAACATCCAGAATTAGAAGATATTTTAAATAAATTAGCTGGAAAAGTAACAGATGATGAAATGCGTCAGATGAATTATTTAGTAAACGTGGAAGATGAGTCACCACATGATGTGGCACTAAACTTCTTAGAAGAACAAGGTTTACTTAAATCCAATTGAGATGCTAAATGAGTATCAAAAAATTAAAAACTTGAGTGCAATTTGCACTCAAGTTTTTATTCTGTGTTATATTTGAATAATGATAATATAAAAGAGGTAAAAAGATGCATATAGAAAATTTAATTTTAAATGTGGGACAATTTTTAGACGAAGAAACAAATGTCATGATCGGAAGTGCGGAAGTAAGTGTTTTACATAGTGATTTATTAGAGGGACCGGAAGATTTAACAACGATGGTCGAATTTAGTTTTAATTTATATAATATGGCACAATTAAATAACATTAATGAACTTGTTATACTAGCAGAAGAACTATCAGAACAAGAAGCGTATATGATTAGTGCGTTAAAACAAAATAAAGAAATCCTCGTAAATGATCATTTAGTTATGACAGTAAGTGATTTTGAGTGGACTCGCCAGTACGATACGTTTGAAAATAAAATGAGTGTATTGACTAAATTAATTAATTATTGTCATTATAATAATTATGATTATCTTGCGTTAATTGTTGAAAAAGATTTAACAAAACAAGTCAAACGAACAAATGTGACAGCATTTCCAAAAATCAAACAATACGAGGCGCTAGGGTTTGAACGGATTAATCTTCATCAAACACCTATTATGGTAAAGAAATTAAATGATCATTAAATTGATGCGTTATTTACCAGCTATTGTTTGGATGGGGATGATATTTTATTTATCTCATCAACCTGGAAGTGATTCTGCAGCAACAAGTCACGAATTTGTTTTGTTTGTCTTAGAAATTATTCCAATTCCAGAAAATTATCAGTTAATCTTACATTTAATGATTAGAAAATCAGCACACTTTTTTGCATATGCGATTTTAGCAATGCTAATTTTTTATGCATATAAAGGAAAACGTGCTATTTTTACGACGCTTACGATTTGTTTATTATATGCGATATCTGATGAAGTACATCAACTATTTATTCCGGGAAGAAGCGGAGATATACGTGATGTTTTAATTGATCTGACTGGTGCTCTATTTGGAATAATTGTAATAAAATTAATCAAGTTAATTAAAAGATCAGGAGAGGTATAAATGTTTAGAATTAAAGCAATCTATATGCCAACGCTAACTGAAG
This sequence comes from Caryophanales bacterium, assembly GCA_029257405.1. Classification (GTDB taxonomy): domain Bacteria; phylum Bacillota; class Bacilli; order Bacillales; family Amphibacillaceae; genus Pseudogracilibacillus. The sequence continues at coordinate 26,578 of JARIBO010000010.1, read as the reverse complement.
CGATTATGATGGTTTTTGTAATGGTTAGTTTGATGAGTGTGACGATTATTTATTATCAAGCACCGCCTCATATAGCTTTATTAATCGCCATGCTTGCTCTTATTACATATGGATTAATAAAAAAAGTAAGTTACCAGCAAATTGAAGCAGGCATGATTGAAGGAGCTAAAGCAGGTATTGCAGCTGTATTTTTATTTTTTATGATTGGGATATTAATTGCGTCTTGGATGTTAGCAGGAACAATTCCAACGCTTATTTATGGAGGCTTTGAACTTGTCACTCCGAAATATTATTTAGCGATTATATTTGTCGTAACTGCAATTATCGGCGTGAGTGTGGGGAGTTCACTTACAACGGTTGGAACAGTCGGTCTTGCATTTATTGGGATATCAACAGCGCTTGATGTGTCGCTTCCAATGACAGCTGGCGCAATTGTTTCAGGTGCTTTTTTTGGTGATAAAATGTCCCCTTTATCTGATACAACAAATATGGCGTCGTCCATTTTAAAAGTTGATTTATTTGATCATATAAAAAACATGGGTTGGACAACGCTACCAGCGTTTGTTATTTCATTTATTTTATTTGCGCTCTTATCACCTAATATAACAGGTGCTGATTTTACAAAAATGAATGAGTTTCAAAATAGTTTACATGAAACAGGTTTAATTAATTGGTATGCAGCAGTGATTCCAATTGTTGTGTTATTATTTTTATCGATCAGAAAAGTGCCTGCCTTTCTTGCTTTAACGGTCGGTTCATTAACAGCAATTATCATTTCAATCTTCACAAATCCTCAGCCTTTTGGAAATATTTTAAAGACCTTATTTGGCGGGTACGTCTCTGAAACAGGGAATGCAGAAATAGATACGTTACTTACGCGTGGCGGTATGGAAAGCATGTTATTTACAATTGGAATTGTGATTTTAGCCCTTAGTTTAGGGGGGCTTTTATTTACACTTGGGATTGTACCTAAATTACTTGCTTCGATTGAAAACATGTTAAAAACAGTGAAATCAGTTATTATTTCATCTGCATTAACCGCGATTGGAATAAACGTTTTAATTGGTGAACAATATTTATCAATATTACTTACCGGCGAAGCATACGCGCCGCAGTATAAAAAAGTTGGTTTAGAAAATATTAATTTAGCCCGGGTAAGTGAGGACGCAGGAACAGTTGTTAATCCACTTGTCCCGTGGAGTGTATGTGGTGTATTTATCGCAAGTGTCTTAGATGTATCAACACTCAGTTATTTACCATTTACTTTCTTTTGTTTATTAAGTCCACTTATTACAGTAGCACTAGGTGTGACAGGGAAGACGTTAACGTATATCGAGAAATAAATTATATTTTTAAGTTTATAATTATGTAAATAAAGGAATAAAAAAAGATTGCTTTTTTAGACGTTTTTTGTTATATTTTAAGTAAGAAAACTATATACCTCGTTAGGTGAGGCTACTGTTTGAAGAAATGTTGCTACCCAGAAATGTCTAAAGACGCCAATGGGTTAAATAAAATAATCGAATTAAGGTTATTTTTAACGTAACTGGAATTACTTCCTACGTCTGACAGTGCTAAAGCTCAAACGAATAGAGGTAATTTATATCAATTATTGATACATACCTCTATTTATCATGTAGGTATGTATTTTTGTTTCTAAAATTAATTTTAGAAAAGGGGGGATGAGTCATGTCTAGTGACAGTATTCCGGAAAGTAACTACATTGCATTTAAATTTAATTTAGGGAGAGAATGTGGTGAGAGATTAGCTCATCCTCTTAAAAGTCGTCAATTTTAAGGGCTCATAACTAAATTACTTCTATATATTTGCCGCTTACGGCTAAGGAGGTAATGTTATGTTAAAAAAATATAATTTAACAGTCGAAGAACATTATGTATTATTCAACGAGATGAGCCATCCGGACGTTTCACCTTACGTTCGTAATTATGTAAATGATTTTAATCAGTATTTAACTAATGTCACACATATATTAGCCGCAGAAGAACGCGGTGAAATGATTAATAGAGTGATTGTTAATGAGTGGAATCAACCAATAGGGATGATAACACTTTATGATATAACCGAATATGGTGGTTTTTTAGCAACATGGTTAGGTAAAGATTATCATGGAAAAGGTTATAATAAAATTGCAAAACAATTATTTTTAACTGAAATTTTTAATGAAACAAATATCGAAGTCGTTTATTTAAAAATTAGAGTAAATAATTATCGCTCTCAAAAAGCAGCATTAAAGTTAGCATATGTTGCTGAAGCAACGAGTGATCACAATATAATTTATTCGTTTATTAATCAAAATGAAGTGAAATATAATCTTTACACAGTCACACGCCATGCTTATTTAAGTGATCAATTAAGTCCTAACATTGATTATATTAAGAACGAAGAAGTATATGAATTGTTATCGTAGGCTACTATTTCTAGTAGTCTATTTTTCTTTCGTTTTTTTATATGGTAGTATGTAAATATGGCATAATAAGGGAGCTAAAAAAGATGAAGCGTTTATTAATTGTAGTTTTATTAATGGGTGTATTAGCAGCTTGTGGTTCAAGTAAAGATGAAGTAGAAGAAAGTTCAGGAGTTAAAGATGAAGCGGTGAAAGAAAATGAAGAAAAAAGTGAAGAAGCTAAAGAAGAAGAAGTAAAAGAACAAGGAGAAAATAAAGATGAGTCAGTAAAAACAGAAGAACCAACAAAAGAAGCAGAAGCTGAAACTGAAACAAAGTCAGAACAAAAGCAAAGTGAAAAACCTGCTGAGAGTACAAAAAAATCAGCTGAAAAAACAGAAACAGAAACAAAACCAAAAGCTGAAAATAAACCCAAAACAGAATCAAAAGTAGAAACAGAACCAAAAAAAGAAGTTAAACCAAATAAAAAAACAGAAACTGAGAAAAAGCCTGTTGTAAAAGATGAAAACATAGAACAAGCGGCCGAAAACATTATTTGGGCACAAAACAATCGTGATTATAAAGTTTTAGAAGGATACTTAGGTCAAAATATTACATTAAATAAAAATAATAACACACTTAAAATCACAAACGTGGACTATCCTCAAGAAGCAGAATTAGTAAAAGGGATTAAACAAGAAGATTTAGAACATCGTTTTACTGAAAAAACTGGGAAAGATCATATTGTAGGTTTTGCAGCAATCGATCATGATCGAGAGATGAGTTATACAATCGATTTAACCATGAGACTCGGCGAAGATAGCTGGAAAATGTTAAATATGCAAATAAATAAATAAAAATACAACTCAACTGAGTTGTATTTTTTTGTTTAAGTTCAAAATAATAGGGTAATAATAAACATTAAGGAGTGATAGAGATGGAAGAAAAGAAAAAAACGTATTTTATTTCATTAGCTAAACGCACAATTAGTGATGTTAGTATACCTGACACAGTTGAGTATGAAGTGATTACAACGCCTTCTCAAATTGTTGGATTTCAAAGTCTACTTGAAGAAAACGATAGTAAAGATTTTATTTTTGCAGCAAAAAATATACCATTTAAACCATTTGCTGAAGGTGAAGTTGACGAAATGCGTAGAGAAAGTGACGATAATTTAATGGAAGTATATGAATTTATTTATAATTTTGGAACGGAAGAAACACGCGAAAAACTTAAAGAAGTCGGTTATAGAAAATAAAGCATAACACTTATGTCAATTTCGAATAAATAAGTAAAACAACTTTCTTTTACTACTTAAATATGAGATTATATAGAGAGCTTAGAGAGTTAAGCTCTCTATTAAAGGTTTACATATGTTCAATGTTTCACAAGAACTTTAATTAAAGGAGAATGACATTTGAAAATAGGAATAGATAAAATAGGTTTCTTCGCACCACATATGTATATTGATATGGTTAATTTAGCAGAAGCTAGAGGTGATGATCCATTAAAATATACAAAAGGTATCGGTCAAGATGAAATGGCAGTCAATCCTGTCACGCAAGATACTGTCACAATGGCAGCAAACGCTGCGCTTCAATTAATTGATGAAACTGATCGTGAAAAAATTGATTTTGTTATATTTGGAACTGAAACAGGAATCGATCATTCAAAAGCTGGCGCAGTTTATGTAAACAGTCTACTTGGTTTAAAGAAAAATGTTCGAGCAATCGAAACAAAGCAGGCTTGTTATGGTGCAACAGCAGCTATTCAACTGGGAAGAGGTCATATTGCACTTAACCCAGATAGTAAAGTTCTCGTTTTAGCATCAGATATTGCACGTTATGGTTTAGCAACTCCAGGTGAAGTAACTCAAGGTGCTGGTGCAGTTGCAATACTATTAAGTAAAGATCCAAAAATAATGACGATTGAACAAGAATCAACCTATCAAACAGATGATATTATGGATTTCTGGCGACCAGTCTATTCAGATGTTGCTATTGTAGATGGTAAATATTCAAACGATAAATATATTGAGTTCTTTGCAGATGTGTGGTCAGCATATAAAGAAAAAACAAATCGTGATTTTTCAGATTTTGAAGCAATTTGTTTCCATTTACCATACACGCGAATGGGTGAAAAAGCTTTAAAACCTCATTTAGAGTCAATGTCAGAAGATGTTGCAAGTCGTTTAGAAAGCAATTACAAAATTAGTACGACTTATAATCGTTTAGTAGGAAATATTTATACGGGTTCACTGTATTTAAGTTTACTTTCATTACTTGAAAATCAAACAGACTTAAAAGCAGGTGCTCGCATTGGTTTATATAGCTATGGTTCAGGTTCTGTTGGCGAGTTCTTTACGGGTATTTTAGAAGAAGGTTTCCGTGAGCATTTAAATACAGCTAATCATAAAGAATTACTTGCTAACCGGAAAGAAGTAACTGTTGCTGAATATGAAACAGAGTTCTTAAAAGAACTACCAACAGATGGTTCGTCAATTGAGTATGACGAAGAATCAGATCCTGCTACAATTTATTTATCAGGAATTAAAGATCATATGCGTCAATATAAAAATAAAAAAAGCTAAAAAATAACCTTAACTCATTTTTGAGTTAAGGTTATTTTTTTAGCATATAGTGTAATAAAAATCCGGTAAAGAAAAAGCCACTAATAAAGTTTCCAATCGTTACAGGTATTTGATTCCATAACCACCAGTCAGTCATTGTTATGTCAGCACCAAGCAACATGCCAGCTGGTATAATAAACATATTTACGACTGCGTGTTCGAAACCTAAAGCAAAGAAAATTAAGATTGGCAACCACATGGCAACTATTTTACCTAAAGTAGAAGTAGAGGTAAAGCTCATAATGACACCCATCGTTACCATCCAGTTACATAGAAAAGCTTTGATAAGTAAAACAGCGACGCCAGTTGATCCGGCATTTTTATAGGCTAGCGTTTTACCTTCTGAAACTGCAATTAATTTTTCGATTAAAAGATTACTATCAAAAGTATCTGTATTTGCAATATAAAATGTAAATAATAGAGCGAAGAAAAGTCCACCAATTAAGTTACCAATGAAACTCCAAGAAAAATTATGGATCATTTTTTTCTTTGTTGTCTGTTTTCCTAGGATAGCAATTGGCATTAAGGCAAATGAACCTGTGACAAGTTCAAGACCAAGCAAAGTTACTAAAACAAAACCTGCTGGGAAAATAAGTGCGCCGAAAAAATCAATGTCTGTTTGGATAGCAGCAGTTAGGGCGAGAATGGTCGCATAACTTAAAAAGACACCAGCAAGAAAGCCCCGCATTAAAATTTGCATGGCTGAAAGTTCAGACCTAACTTTACCAGACTTGGCAACATCAATAATTAATGTACTTGGTTTAACATAATCCATAAAACACCTCATATTAATTAATCAGATTCATTTACTTAGGTTGTTTAAAATGAGTCACATTTTTATAACAATTACGACAAACAGGTAAATACTTCTCATTACCACCGATATCAACTTGCTTACCTGAATAAATTGGTTTTCCTTGTTCGTTGAATCTTAAATTCATAATTGCTTTTTTATGACAATACCAACATTCTGTTTTTAATTCTTTAATATTATCAGCATAAATAAGTAAATATTTTGATCCTTCAAAAAGCTCATTAAAAGAATCATTTTTTAAACCGTAACACATAACCGTTATGTTGTGCTTATCGACGATTTCAGTTAGTTGAATGACTTGTTCTTTTGTTAAAAATTGTGCTTCATCAATTAATATTGAAGTAGGGATGTTCTCACAGTGTAAAACGAGCTCTAATAAATGCGTTTGTTTATTAAAGGTAACTGCTTCTTTTTCAAAACCTGTACGACTCCATACTTTTCCAACTTCATAGCGATTATCAAGTTCTGAAGTGAGAATGAGCACTTGCTTATCTTGTACCTCGTAGTTATAGGCTACTTTAATTATTTCTAGACTTTTACCTGCTGACATTGTTGAATAATGAAAAAAAAGTTTTGCCACGTTTATTCCTCCAAAGAAGTTTGATCAATTATTTAGTCGCTTCTTCAGTATAAACAAAAGCTTTTTCTCTCATTGCAAATCCAAGAATATATAAAAATCCAGGGAAGAGGAATAAGAAAACAGGTGCTTGTACTAAAAAGCCAATTAATGCTTCAGGTGGTGGAACTTCCCCACCGTTTAAAACGACTACATTATAAAGTCCGATTGAAATATTTAAGACACTGACAATTAAAAAGTAAAAATACATTTTTGGTGTGTCTTTTAATTTAATCGTGAAATAAATAATCCAGTTTAAAATGATAAAGAGAAGGGTTGAAATGATTAAAAATATTGTAAAAGACTCATTAAAATTAGTATTTAACAATTTTTCAATTAAATCTCGGTTACCAATTAATAATAAAAAGATATAACAAAAGAAGACCCAAATGAATGTATTTAAAATATTACCGATAAAAATAAACGTTAACTTCCAATTATTATGTAATTGAACTGGTTTTGGATTATCTTTTAGTTCATTTTTTGAAAAGAAAATGAGTAATGAACCAATTAGATAAAGTAAACCTGGGATCAGTGTTGATAATCCTTGACCGAAAAATACGAGCGTTATACAAATTAATCCAGCAATAAAAAAGAAAAAGAGTATATTTTTCTTATCTTTTTTTAAAAACAGGAAAATAAGTAACCAACTAATCATAATTGTTAATGTAGCAGCGGTCATAATAATTAATTCGTCTGAGCCAATTGTATCGTTAATTCTTGCTAGGATAAATGCGACATAAGCAAAACCTAAACTAACGATTGTAATTAAAATGTTAGCAAAAATAATAAAAAATCTACCTGTATTTTCTTGAATCAACTTTACACCTCTTTTTTTATAAATAAATCACTACCGTATATCTTACATCATGAAAGCGTTAGTTACTATTAATAAATCAATTAGTTTATTTTTAGCAGGTGTTTGTTCATTCACCTGCTAATGAGTTAAATTTATTCAGGTTTTAGAATATAAGTATCACCTGTTACATTATTTAAATTTGTTTCATGGAAAACTCCTTTAGTCCAATCAGTAAATTGATCACTGTACCACTTACTTCTAAAGTGACCGGATTGTCCGGGACCAACGATATGATGACCTGTTGTAAAGTCAGCACCATCAATAACAAAACGCCAAGAAGCACCATGATCAACTAGACCCGTTCCGTCATCCCTTGCTGCCATGACAGTTGTGCCACTTCCTCCAACAGGTTCTGGACGGTGTCTTGTAAAGAGTTTTTTTGTAAGGAAGTTAGCTTGGGCAAGTGGATGAACAAACGCAACTTGATGATACTCTCCAAAGTTCCACATCGTTTGATTTGTACCGTACTTTTTTTCTAGCGTGTCAATCGCCATATTAAATGTGTCTGCTAAAAATAAGTCGAATTTATTTTGTTCGTTAATCCAAACTGATTTATCACCTAATCTTAAGAGGTGATCTGTTGTTTGGGCATTGCTAGTGAATAAATCAACGACTTCTTCTGGAATTTCATCATATAGTTCATCTTCAATTGTGTTAATCCACTCAGCAAAAATAACTGGTTCGTGACGTGTCGCATCGTTATCATAATTCCAATTGTTTAAATGGTTAAGGGCAGTCTTTGCACTTGTTGACAGATTTGATTTTTTAATCTGTTCATTTAATAACGGAATAAACTCTTTTGCGCGTAAATCTATGGTATCCATTTGTAAATCTTTCATATCATCTATTGTAAGCTTATCACTTGCTTCAAGTACTTCAGTAATCCGGTCAAACCGAAAAGGTTGTGCCCAGACATTACTAATGTGATAGGGATAGTCGTCAGGTGCTATTTTATTATTAGCTGTAGCAATATACCCTTTATCAGGATTAATAACTTTAGGCAGTTCATCAAATGGGATATATTCTTTTAGATTATATTTCTTCTCCCAACCAGGAAGGGGAAGTAACGCGTCTGTTGCGTCTTCATAAATGGGAATATTTCCATTAGCTTTATAAGCAATCGTTCCTTTATCATCCATATAAACAAAGTTTTGTGCAGGAGCTAAAAAATATTCAAGTCCCTTTTCAAATTCCTCCCAAGTACTTGCTTTATTTATTTCTAAAATAGCGAGTAGCTCAGTTGTCGCTTCTAGTGCCGTCCATTGGAGCGAAAACGCATTTTTCCTATGTGTTTCTTTACTAAAATCAGAAATAATCGGCCCATGCCTTGTTTCAATGACTTCGTAATCAACCGTATCTGCACCTTTTACTTGAATGGGTTCAGGAATAATTTTTGCAGGTTCCCATTCATCATCAAATAAAAATTCATATTCTTTATCAGGATGTTGTTTTTCAATAAATAACTGTTGGACATCTGGACCTGTATTTGTAACACCCCAGGCAATGTTTTCATTATGACCTAAAATAATGCCTGGTACACCAGCAAAAATAACACCAGCAACATTTATTTTCTCTGACTCTAAACTCATTTCATACCAAATGGAAGGTGTTGAGAGTCCAAGATGCGGGTCGTCTGCGAGTAACGGTTTACCAGAAGCTGTTTTATCTCCGCTAATGACCCAATTATTACTTCCGTTAAAAGGATCAGGAATAATGACATCTTCAAAACTTGAGGCAATATCAATTTCATCAGGTTGAATAACAGTCGATCCATTTTTAGGATAACTCGGGAATAATTCTAAAGCTTTATCTTCTTCGAACGATTGTAATAAATAATAATTAAAGGCTTGTCTTTCCCAGTGGCCACCTAAGTCAAACGCCATATATTTCCCGATTGTTAAAGAGTCAATTGGCGTCCATTTATCAGGCTTCATCCCAAGTAAAGCATACTCTAAAGGTAACTTACTTTTATCTGTTGCTTCATCAATAAATGCATTGACACCTTCAGTAAAAGCATTTAAAACTTTTTTTGCATCATCAGGATAAATATCAAGTGAAGCAACTGCAGCCCGTCTTAGTCCAAGGGTACGGAAATATTTATCGTTATCAATCGCTTGGCTCCCAATTAGTTCACTTAAGGTACCAGATGCTTGTCTGCGCGATAAATCCATTTGAAAAAGGCGTTCCCGTGCTTGCGCGTAGCCTTGAGCAAAAAATAAATCACGTTCATTTGTTGCTTTTACATGGGGAACACCTTTATTATCTGTCGTAATACTCGCTTCATTTGAAACATTTAAAACAGACTCTCCAGATGTCTCAGGCAATTGTTTTTTACTATAAGAGTTAAAAATAAAAGCACCAATTACGACTAATGAAATTAAGATAAGTCCAGAAATAAAAATAAATCTATTTAACCAACGACGTTTTGTTGTTGTTTCCATTTAACTCCTCCTCTTAGTAAGCGCATACATATAATGTATCTAATTATGTCATAAAACTTAAAAATTGTCATATTTATAAAAAATGATAATTTACTCTAAAATTAATTCACTATAGCTTTTCATTTTTTAATTATATAGTATACTTTAGGAAGGTAAAGAATGAAAAGTAATATTTTGGATATACATACAAATTTTAATTAAGAAATGGAGTTAAAAATAATGACACGAGCTAAAAAGAAGTGGTCGATTGGAAAAACGTTAATAATTATTGCACTCGTATTTATTTTAGCAGTTTTTGGTTATGTACTCGCCATGTATTTTCACGCAAAAAAAACAGTTAATAGTGAAATGCATTCTCCAGTTGAAGCGATAGATACATCAATTGGTAAAGATAAAATGCAAAAGAAAGAAACGCTTAATATTCTCCTTTTAGGAATTGATTCTGAAGAGGATAAAAATGGACGTTCAGATGCGATGATGATTTTAACAATTGATCCAAATGGTGAGCGGATGCAATTAATCAGTATTCCTCGTGATACGCGAACAGAAATTGTGGGACGTGATATTCAAGATAAAATTAACCATGCCTATGCCTTTGGTGGGGCAGAGATGTCAATTGATACAATTGAAGCATTTTTAGATCTTGACGTTGATTATTATGTGAGTATGAATATGTCAGGATTTGAAAATTTAGTTGACGAGCTTGGTACGATTACAGTTAATAGTGATATGGAATGGTCTGAAGGTAAATATGATTTTAATTTTGGTAAAAACACAATGGATGGCGATAAAACTATGGCTTACGTTCGCATGAGAAAACAAGACCCAACAGGGGACTTTGGACGAAATAAACGCCAACGCCAAGTAATTGAAGGCATAATTGCTGAAGGTGCCTCAGTTGGAAGTGTGCCGAAGTTTACCGGACTTGTTTCGATACTTGGAAATAATATGGAGACAAATCTTGATATGGATGATATGCAGAAATTATTACTTAATTATCAAGGCGCACGCAAAAACTTTGAAGAATATCAAATGACAGGTGAAGGCACGACGATCGATGGTGTTTATTACTTAGAAGTTAGTGAATCAGAAGTTGAAAAAGTGCATGATATGATTAACGAATTAGGTGGCTAATTAAAGTAACAACATGATGACACTTGTTATCATGTTGTTTTATTTTAAGAAAGAATTATTATGATGGTTTTATTAGATAATGATGTTAAAATAGATTAAGATATAGTTCATTTTAAAGCTTGAAAGGATGTCGAGCATGAAAAAGCGTAGTTACATAGTAAGTTTCTTTTTAATCGTCGTTCTGCTTTTAAGTACGATTGGGTTTACTGCAGAGGGAATAAGTAAAAAAATTAATCTTGGACTTGATTTACAAGGTGGATTTGAAGTTTTATATGAAGTCGAACCGATTGATAAAAACGAGGAAGTGGATCGTTCATTACTCGAAGCAACCGTTCAAACTTTAAATGACCGCGTAAATAGGTTAGGAATTAGTGAAACAGTTATTGATATCGAAGGTGAAAACCGGATTCGGGTTCAACTTGCAGGAGTTGAAGACCAAGAAGAAGCACGTGATATGCTTGCTACATCAGCTCAGTTATCATTTAGAGATACAAATGATAAGGAAAGATTAAGCGGAGCAGATGTCAAACAAGGAAGTGCAAAGCAAGATTATAATGCAGATACAAAGCAACCAAACGTTACATTATCGTTAAAAGATGCTAAAAAGTTTGGTGAAGTGACAAGTGAAATAAAAGATATGCCTCGGGGAGAAAATTTACTCGTTATTTGGATGGATTTTGAAGAAGGCGATTCATTTGAAGCTGAAGTAGAAAAAGCAGAACCTAAATTTATATCTGCACCACAAGTGAGTCAAACATTAAATACTTCTGACGTTGAAATTTCAGGAAGCTTTTCAGTCGAAGAAGCACAACGTTTAGCTGATATTATTAATTCAGGTTCACTACCTGTGCATATGGAAGAGATATTTTCAACATCTGTAGGGGCACAGTTTGGTGAACAAGCGCTTAATCAAACAGTATTTGCAGGTTTTATTGCAATTGGTCTAATATTTTTATTTATGATTGTTGTTTACCGTTTTGTAGGTGTTGTTGCGTCAATTAATTTAGCTATTTATGTTTACTTAATTTTACTTGTGTTCCAGTTAATGAATGGTGTGTTAACTTTACCAGGAATTGCTGCGCTTATTTTAGGGGTTGCAATGGCAGTTGATGCGAACGTTATTACATTTGAACGGATTAAAGAAGAATTAATTAAAGGTAAATCGGTTAAAGCTGCTTTTGAAGCAGGACTGAAAAATTCCTTAACGACAATTCTTGATGCAAATATTACAACCTTACTTGCTGCTGTTGTCTTATTTATCTTCGGGACAAGTTCGATTAAAGGCTTTGCGACAATTTTAATTATTAGTATCTTGCTCAGTTTTGTTACAGCAGTTTACGGTACAAGATTTTTCTTAAGTTTATGGGTGAAAAGTGGTTACATGAAAGAACGTAAATCATGGTTTGGTGTCAACACCAAAAAAATTCAAGATATTAATGAAAGTGAAGAAGTAGAAGCAAGGTTTTTAAATAGAAAAGTTAACGTTGTGAAACATCAAAAGAAAATATTTATTTTAACAATTAGTATGTTAGTTATTGGAGGAGCTTCATTACTTATCTTCCAGTTAAATCCAGGGATTGATTTTTCAAGTGGTTCGCGTGTCGAAATACTTGCAGATGAATCGTTATCAAAAGAAGAAATCGAGTCAGATTTACAGTCGCTTGATTTAGAAGCAAAGTCGATTGTTCTTTCAGGCGATAATGAAGAAATTGCGGTAAACCGTTTTGATACAGTACTCGAAAAAGAAAAAATTAATGAAATTAAAAATTTATTCCAAGATAAGTACGGCGTCGAGCCAAGCGTAAGTGTTGTATCACCAATTGTTGGTGAGGAACTTGTTAAAAATGCGCTTTACGCATTAGCAATTGCTGCGGTCGGGATGATTATTTACGTAACTATACGATTTGAATTTTACTTTGCCTTAACCGCGATCCTTACAATCGTACATGATGTGTTCTTTATTTTAGTCGTCTTTAGTATTTTCCAAATTGAATTTGATGTAACAATTGTCGCCGCCTTACTTACGCTTGTTGGTTATACAATTAATAACACAATTGTTATCTTTGATAGAATCAGGGAAAATATTCGCTTTGAACAACGTGTTACTTCATATAGCCGTTTAGCAGAAATAGTTAATAAGAGTGTTGTTCAGTCATTTACGCGTAGCTTGAATACGACACTAACAACATTAATAGCCGTTGTGATTTTCTTATTCTTTGGAGCTGAGTCAATTACTGGATTTTCAATTGCTTTAATTGTTGGGTTACTAGCAGGACTCTACTCATCACTCTTACTTGCATCTCAGTTATGGTTAGTATTACGTGGTAGAGATATTAAAGAGCGTCCGATTGATTTTAGAAAGAAAAAGAAAGTAGAAGGACCTCAAGTATAAAACTAAAAAAATAAACCAAAGAGATAAAAGTCTCTTTGGTTTATTTTTATTTGATAACAGGATAGGCATAAACAACATAACGGTCAGGTGCGCTTCCAATATAAGAAAAAGGGTAGCAAGTTGACACAGTTAAAACCTCATCTTCTCGGTTTGGATCAATCACACTTGTGTCATCAGCACTGACTATTTCATGATCTTTTATTTCATAAATAAAGGTTCCATGTTCCATTTTGACATGAAACTCATCACCATCGTCTAACTCACCAAATTGTCTAAAAACAGTGTCTCTATGACCTGATAAAAGAATTTGTTTATTCTCACCTGGAAAACCAGTACCAGCGTAATGACCGACACCCTGAGCGAGTTCTTCTTCGTCTGTACCTTCAACAATAGGGATTTCCCGGTTTAATTTAGGAATATAAAGAATGCCAATTGTATCGCCTGTAGTATATTTATTATAATCAACCGAGTTTGAATCAAATTTATTAATTACTTCATCTGAAACAACTGCTTCATTTAGCCGTTTACTTTCATTTGCTTTTGAAGAATAAAGTTGAAATCCACCATAACTAAGAATTGTTAGGCCTGCGATAATAAACAAAACAGAAAGTATTCTAATCATAGATTCACCTCAATTATTAAAATGTAATTTAACTTATTATACGTGACTTCATAACATAATACTATCAGAATTTTACTTATTAGGTGCAACAATATAGCGGTAAATAGTTGTTAAAACACCAGTTCGGTAAAGAGCTGTACCAAACACTAAACCGATTGGTCCAAGGATTAAACCGAGGAAACCAAAGAGCTTGAAACCAACAAATAAAGAAATTAAAGTAGTAAGTGGATCTAAGTTTAAATTCGACGAGAGTACTTTAGGCTCAATAAATTGTCTTGTACTTGTAACAACAAGATAAAGAATCGATAAGCCAATCCCCATAAATAAATTGCCTGTAAAAAATTCATAAATTGCCCACGGGATTAAAACAGCACTTGTCCCAAGGTAAGGAAGTAAATCAACAATCGCAATAATAAGGGCAATCGTTAAGATATGATCTACTTGCATAATTAAAAGTCCGATTAAAATTAAGATAAAAGTAATCGTAATTAAAATTAATTGGGCTTTAAGAAAGCCAACACCCGCTTTTTTTAAATCTTTAATCACATCTCCAGACGGTGTTGTAATTGAAGCGGGTATATGTTTAGTGATTTTTTTAGAAATGCTATTCCAGTCTTTACTAATAAAAAACGTTGCAAGTAAAATGAAGACAATAGCAGTGGCAGCACTTGGAATCCAGGAAACGAGTCCAGGTAAAGAAGTTAAAAAGTTTTGCAAAAAAGAAGTGATACTAGCTGATAATTTGTTACTTGCTTCTCTGATACTACTTGTAATTGTATCTTGTTTGCTAGCGTCTAAAGCAGTAAATTTTGAAGCAATTCCTTCATAAAAGGGAATCACTTTATCGATAAAGAATGATTGAACAAGGTTAATCATTTTATTTACTTTAGCTGGAACAACATTAGCTAAGTAAGCTGTTCCCGAGATGATTTCTGCAATAAGTAGTGTGATTGCACCAGCAAATGCTGAGAAAAGTAAAAGAAGCGTCGTTAGAACAGCAAGAATTCTTGGGAAACGTGCTTTTGTTTGTAAGAAATTAATAATTGGATTAATTAACATAACGAGCAATGCTGCAATAATAAAAGGGTAAAGTAGTTTAAAAGCAAAATAAATAACAAACACACTTAAAACGACGATTAAAAGAACAATCAGAGCCCGTAGTGCAATAGCTAATGACTTTTTATTCATAAGATACCTCCTTTTATTTCTCGTACAAACTAAATTAGTTTACCCAACACTCTATAAATATTAAACTATTACTTGTATATTACCATATTCTTTTGTAATCTTTAATCAGTTAATGAATTTCATAATACATAATGATCAAGCTTTTGCTATACTAGTCTCGTTTAAGTATTATGGTGTTTATTTAAAAGTAAATACATAGGAGGTTCTGTAATGAAGCAAAACAATCAAGGATGGACATCTAGACTCGGATTTATCCTATCGTCTGCTGGAGCAGCAATTGGTCTAGGTGCTATTTGGCGACTTCCTTATGTAACGGGAACGAGCGGTGGGGGTGCATTTTTTCTAATTTTTGTTATTTTTACATTACTAATTGGTCTCCCCATGTTAGTCGCTGAATTAATTATTGGTAGAGGGACTGGCAAAGAAGCGGTTAGTGCATATAAAAAACTTGCACCTAAATCTTTGTGGGTATGGATTGGGCGCCTCGGAGTACTCGGTGCATTCTTATTACTTTCATTTTACAGTGTTGTTGGTGGTTGGGTGCTACTTTATAGTGGTAAGTCAGTCGGCAATCAGATTATAAGTGAAGCTACGAATTATGGTGAATTATTTGGTTCTATTGTGGGTGACCCATTTATTACAATTATTGGTTTATTATTATTTACGATAATTAATGTTTTAGTTATCTCGCTTGGAATTCAAAATGGAATTGAACGTATGAATAAGTATATGATGCCATTATTATTTATCTTTTTAATTATTATTGTCGTTCGTGGGCTCACATTAGATGGTGCAATGGAAGGAGTAAAATTCTTTTTACTACCAGACTTTTCTAGTATAGATAGCGAGGCAATCCTTTATGCCTTAGGTCAATCCTTCTTTTCACTTGCGGTTGGTTTTTCATGCATGGTTACATATAGTTCGTATTTAGATAAGAAAGTGAGTTTAACAACTTCTGCGAGTTGGATTGTAAGTATGAACATATTTGTTTCATTGCTTGCAGGTCTTGCAATTTTTCCAGTCGTGTTTGCGTTTGGTTTAGCACCAGATGAAGGACCTAGTTTACTCTTTATTGTATTACCAGAAGCTTTTGCTCAAATGCCTTTAGGTAGTTTGTTTTTAAGTTTATTTTTAATCCTATTCTTATTTGCGACCTTAACATCATCATTTAGTTTATATGAAATAATTGTCGCTGCTTTTACAGCTAGTGGTAAATGGTCACGTCCAGCAGTATCATTAATTTTAGGCGTTGTTTTATTTATTGTAGCAATTCCAGCTGCATTATCGTCAAGTTTACTTGCTGACTTTACACTCTTTAATTTAAGTGTATTTGACGCAACGGATTATTTAGTAAGTAATATATTATTACCATTAGGTAGTTTGTTGATCGCACTGTTTGTCATTCATAAAATGGATAAGTCACTTGTTAAAGATCAATTTATGATAGGAAGCAACATCTCACCAAGTATTTATTTATTCTGGCGTTTTTTAATGACAATTATTATGCCACTTGTCATTGTTTTGGTATATTTAAATTTACTTGGCATAACTTAAAAAAACATTTATTTCAAGTAATCCTGGTAAGACAAGGTTTATAGGAGATTTTTAACATTAAAATACATTATATTAATAAAGATAGTAGTAAAAGCTTGTAATTAAAGTAAGTCCGTAGTATTGTTATAGATAGAGAAAGAAAATTGAACTTCGAATTACTTTAAGCTTCCTTTACAAAGAGGTGTGAGAGTGTTTGATTCAGTTACTTTTCACAATATTTATAAGGGAGGTCATTCATTATGATGACAGGTACAGTTAAATGGTTTAACGCAGAAAAAGGTTTTGGTTTTATCGAGCAAGAAGAAGGCGACGATGTTTTCGTTCATTTCTCAGCTATTCAATCAGAAGGTTTCAAAACGATTGAAGAAGGCCAAAACGTAGAATTTGAAATTGTTGAAGGAGAACGTGGTCCACAAGCGGCTAACGTTACTGCACTATAATTTTAAATTTAAAAAGACTTATCTCTTAATTGAGATGAGTCTTTTTGTTTTTTAAAAAAAATATAAGAGAATATTTTACAAATAGAGCAAATAATTGAAATACTTATCATATTAGTGTAATGTTGATTTGATAGCATTTAAAACGTTTTTTTAGCTAAAAAGAAAAGGAAAGTCTAAAGAAAGTCTCGAAAAAGGCTTGCAATTCTATAGAGACCGTAGTAATGTAGTAAGTAGCAAAAGGAAATTGAACTTCGAATTACTTTACGATCCCTTGTTAAAGAGGTGTATGAGTATTTGATGTCAATTACTTTGCACGATATTTGTAAGGGAGGTCATTCACTATGATGACTGGTAAAGTTAAATGGTTTAACGCAGAAAAAGGTTTTGGTTTTATCGAGCGTGAAGATGGTGACGATGTTTTCGTACACTTCTCAGCTATTCAGTCTGAAGGTTTCAAGACTCTTGAAGAAGGTCAAGATGTTGAATTTGAAATCGTTGAAGGAGAACGTGGTCCACAAGCGGCTAACGTTTCTGCTCTATAATAGAATATAAAGGACTTATCTCTTAATTGAGATAAGTCTTTTTGATTTTTAAGGGGTGTTATCAATCGAGATGCGATGGAATAAAAACACAAAAACAAAGTGGAATAATCAAGCTGAAATCTGGGACAAGAGAAGTTTGAATATGTGGGATAGAGGTAGTCGAAAAGATATTATCCCATTTTTCAAAAAGCATGTTCCGCTTCATACATCTGTTATTGATATAGGTTGTGGAAGTGGCTATGGTTCTTTTAAATTAAAAAAATCAGGTTATCATGTTTCTGGAATAGATCTTTCAGAAAAAATGATTGAACTTGCGCGTACTCATTTAAATGAAAGTGTTCCACTTTATGTGGGTTCTGTCGACCAGTTACCTTTTGAAGAAGAATCGTTTGATCATGCTTTACTGATTAATGTCATTGAATGGACAGAAAGCCCACTAGATGCTTTAATGGAAATTAAGCGTGTATTAAAAAAAGGTGGTTTACTTTGTGCAGGCATACTCGGGGCAACGGCAGGGCCAAGAGCAAATAGTTACAGGCGACTTTATAAAGATGACGTCGTGATGAATACAATGATGCCTTGGGAATTTTATCAATTAGCAAAAGAAAATGGTTTTAAATTAATTGAACACCATGTGATACATAAAGAAAAGGTTAATCAGCATGAAGTAGCTAACTTATCTGCTGAACTGAAACAAGCAATTTCATTTATGACATTGTTTATGTTAAGAAAGGAGTAAAAAAGTGAATGATTTTAATGATGACGATTTTGTAGATTTTGATCCTTCTTCAGCTTTTGATGAACCGGATATGAAATCGCAGGAAGAACAAGTGATTGAAAATTATCAAAAAGATGAGCGTATGATGGTTTTAGTATTTGCTCAGTGGTGTGTTAATAATGAAGTGGATGCAAATGAGTTATATAAAAGAGCTTATCCCGAACAACAAACGAATGCTTTATTAGTCGAAGCATTTAAAGAAGCAACTGAAGCAGGTAAGACTGATCAAGTCGATGATATTACTGTATTTAGTGTTTTAGAAATCTTTGGTAATAGTGATTTAGCTTTTGAAGTACAAGCAGTTGTAGATAAACGTAAATAAAACGGTACACCTATTTTTTAGGCGTACCGTTTTTTTATACACGCGAATAATAGTACATCAGTGCTTGAATGCCTTTTTCGCCGTGTCCTTCTTTTTCAAGTTCTTCATACATACTAAGTGCTAAGTTTAGGCCGTGGGCAGTTAAACCGAGTTCTTTCGCTGACTCGACTGCAATTTTCATATCTTTAATAAAATGTTTAATTGCAAAGCCTGGTTCAAAATCACCTTTTATAATTCTTGGAGCGTAGTTATCAAGTGACCAGCTACCAGCTGCTCCTGTTCCAATACTTTTTAAAACGAGTTCAGCGTCTAAACCAGCTTTATCTGCGTAGACAAGCGCTTCAATCATTCCAATCATTGCAGGAGCAATGGAGACTTGATTAACGACTTTTGTATGTTGGCCAGCTCCAGCAGGACCTTGTAAGCGAATATTTTCTCCCATTGCTTGAAATAATGGAAGTACTTCGTTGAAACTTGTTTCTTCGCCTCCGACCATAATCGTTAATTTCCCATTTTGAGCACCAACATCCCCACCTGAAACGGGTGCATCGAGTGCTTTAATGCCTTTTACTTTTGCAACATCATAAATGTTTTTTGCAAGACTTGGTTTAGATGTTGTCATATCAATTAAGATTGTACCTCGCTTAGAATTTTCAATTAAGCCATCATTACCAAAATAAACAGCTTCAACATCTTCTGGTGTTCCGATCATTGAAATAATAATATCCGATTTTTCACTTAATTGTTTAACGGAATACATCCAGTTAGCGCCCATATTAATTAATTGAGTTGCTTTTACTTTCGTACGTGTGTGAACATTTACTTTGAAACCTTCTTTTAATAAGTTGCTAACCATACCTTGCCCCATGACGCCTGTTCCAATAAAACCAATCACTTTATCTTTCATTTATATGACTCCTTTCTTAAAACTATTAATTATCTATTAGTTTACCACATTAAAAAGCCTAACTTCACATAATTGTAAAGTTAGGCTTGTATATACAGTAAGTATGGTGGTTATCTTTAAGTCAGGGGGGAACCAAACTAAAAAGGGTATGCGTACCAAAGCCTACTGTGAGCATCAATATTGCTCTGTAATCGGATTTACTTAGTTAAAGTTAATTCTACTGTTTCTTTTTTACCATCGCGAATGAATTCGACTGTTACTTTATCGTTTGGAGTAGCATCTGTGTAGAGTGCGACTTTAATATCAACGATAGAAGCAATATCTTGATCATTAATCTTCGTAATGACATCGAATTCTTCTAGGCCAGCTTTTTTTGCTGGTGAGTTAGAATCAACATTTGCAATAACCATTCCTGAACGAACATCTTTTGGTAAATCTATTTTTTGTTGTGCTTCAGGTGGTATTTGATTGAGTGGTGCAGTTGCAATTCCTAATGTAGGTCTTGTCACTTCACCTTTTTCTTCTAAATCTTTAATAATTGGTTGTGCTGTATTACTTGGTATGGCAAGTCCAATACCTTCTACAGCGCTTTGTGCAACTTTCATTGAATTAATTCCAATGACTTTGCCTTTTGTATTAATAAGTGCACCACCGCTATTACCTGGGTTGATGGCTGCATCTGTTTGTAATACTTCAGTGACCCAATCTGCTTGTTTGTCACCGTTTGTATCAACTTCAACTGAACGATTTAGTCCGCTAATAATTCCTTTTGTGACGGACCCAGCAAATTCACTACCTAATGGGTTACCAATTGCAACGACTGTTTCACCGACATTTAATTTATCAGAGTCAGCAAACTCAGCAACTGCTTCAATATGCTTGTCATCCATTTCTAAAACTGCTAAATCTGTTAATGGATCAGTTCCAAGTAATTTAGCTTGGATTACTTTCTCATTAGAAAGTTCGATTTCAATTTCATTTGCATCTTTAATAACATGATGATTGGTTACAACATAAGCTTTGTTATTTTCTTGTTTATAGATAATCCCTGAACCTGTTCCACTTGCTTGTGAACCTGTCCATGGGTCTTTACTCGTAATGTTTTTTACACCAACGACCGCTTTAGACACTTCGGAAATTGGGGTATCTTTTATATTGGATTCCTCTGTTAAATCATTCGACATCGTTTCTGTATTTTCAGATAATGTGGTATTATTTACATTAGTTAGGTCAAACATTGGAATTAAGTTATTTGCAATTAACATAACAATAATGAAAGCTGCAACTATCCCACCAACAACGCCTGTAGTTATATGAAAAAATAAGCCACGTTTATTTTTTTGGTTTTTTCTAAGTGATGCGATTTCTTGTTCATACGAACTAATAAGTTTTTCTTCTGAATGTTGTTCACTGTTTTCAGATGATAAGTTACTGTTATTGTTCTCTTCCATCTGAATCATCCTTTCATTTGGTATACCCTTAGTATAAACAAACTAATACGCAAAAGATTGGTATAATTGTGGAAAATATATGTAAAACACCTTGTATTATAGGTTTTTAAGTAAAAAAAGCTTAATATATACAATAGTTAGGAGGTTGGCAGAATGAATTACCGGATTGCGGTTGTAGAAGATGATGAAAATATAAGGCATATTGTCGCTACATATTTAAAAAAGGAAAAATTTGAAGTTGAATTATTTAACAATGCAGAAGATGCTCTTCGTTTATGGGAAGATAACCCACCACATATGTGGATACTAGATATTATGCTACCTGGTATGGATGGATATGAATTTTGTAAAAGAATTAGAGAAACGAGTGACGTACCGATTATTATTATATCTGCTAAAGATGAAGAGATAGATAAAATCATTGGTCTAGAATTAGGTGGAGATGATTATTTAACAAAACCGTTTAGTCCAAGAGAGTTAGTTGCTCGCGTGAGACGTTTATTTGCGCGCACCTACCAAAATATAAAAGTTGAAAACGGAAAACAAATCGAAGCTGGTAAATTAATTATCGATGAAGATGCTCGAAAAGTTATGTGGGGTGATCAACAAATTGAAGTAACCGTTAAAGAATTTGATTTGTTAGTTATGCTCGCTAAAAATCCAGAACGTGCATTTTCTAGAGAAGAGCTACTAAACCATGTGTGGGGTAACGACTACTTTGGAAGTGACAGAGCAGTAGATGATTTAGTTAAAAGAATTCGTAAAAAAATTCCAGAAATTAATTTAGAGACAGTTTGGGGTCACGGATATCGTTTGAGTGGAGAGATTAGTGAATGAGATTACAAACAAGGCTTAATTTAGCCTTTACTTCACTTGTGTTAATTGTTCTTGCAGTCGGGAGTCTTGTGTTTTACTCGCTGATTCTTGATTTACTAGTTAAAAATGAAGAGAGTCAACTCGAGCAAAAGGGCGAGCTTTTAGTTCAATTTTTAGAAGAAAATGCTTATTACAATAATTCAGTTGAAGAATTAGAAAAGTTTCTTAATGAACAAAACCTTCAATTTATTGTCTATGATCAAGTAAATAATCAAGTCTTGATGTCGACATTAAACTTAAATATTGTCGAAGGTTTTTATAACGAAGATTACTTCACAGAAGAAGAGTCAGGTTTATGGGAATTTGCTGAAAATAGGTTTGTTGTTTCGAAAAAAAGAATTGATCCGAATCAAACAGGATTAGATCTTTTTTTATTAACACCTTTAACTGATTTACAAGAAGTCCAGCAAAGCTTTATATCCCGAATAGCGCTTGTCTTTATCATTGGTTCATTACTCGCAATATTACTAAGTTATTTTGTAACGCGCCGCTTAGTAACACCACTTGAAAGATTAAAAGAAGAAGTCAAAAAAATAGAGTTCCGAAAATTTAGCGAATTAAAGGAAATAAAAGCTTCAGGTGAAATAAAAGACGTTGCTTTAAGTGTGAATGAAATGGGTCTTGAACTACAAAGGTATATCGACTCCCAGCAAGCCTTTTTCCAAAATGCTTCCCATGAATTAAAAACACCTCTTATGACAATTCAAGGCTACGCTGAAGGAATAAGAGACGACGTCTTTACGGGGGAAGATAAAGAAAAAGGACTTAATATTATCACGTCAGAAGTTAACCGGTTAAAAACATTAATAAATGAAATGACATTACTTGCAAAATTAGATAGTGAAAAAAATGCGAGTGAACAAGATGAAGTTGATTTAGATGAATTAATTAAAAAAGTACTCGACCGAATTTATCCTTACGCAATCGAGCAAGCAGTTGAAATTGATTATAGGAATGACGTAAATGTAAGTCTAAATGGTGATGAAGATAAACTACTACGCGCTTTACTTAATATTTTAATGAATGGCGTCAGGTATGCAAAGTCACGTGTGGAAATAAAAGTAGAAGAGACAGAAAAGAAAATCAAGCTTACAATTACAGATGATGGATCTGGTATTGACGAACAAATTCGTCCTTATTTATTCCATCGCTTTGTTAAAGGAAAAACAGGTGATACGGGTCTAGGCCTTGCCATTGCAAGAGCGATTATTGAACAAGCTCATGGACAAATTACCGTGCGAAATAGAGTTGATTCTGGAGCTGAGTTTACGTTAGAATTTGAAAAAGAATAAAAAGAAAGACTTAAATTGTTATTTAATTCAAATAAATCGTACTTTAAACCTAGAAATGTGGTATAATAGTAAAGTTGAAGTTAGTCGAATAATAAGGAGCGTTGAATAAAACATGAAATTAAGAGATGATATTCGTAATATAGCAATTATTGCTCACGTTGACCACGGAAAAACGACGTTAGTAGACCAATTGTTAAAATATTCAGGAACATTTAAAGAACATGAACAAGTGGATTCGCGTGCGATGGATTCAGATGATATTGAAAAAGAGCGTGGAATTACTATTTTATCCAAAAACACAGCGATTAAATATAAAGATGCAACAATCAATATCTTAGACACGCCAGGTCACGCTGATTTTGGTGGAGAAGTTGAACGGGTTATGAAAATGGTTGATGGTGTAATTTTAGTTGTAGATGCTTATGAAGGACCAATGCCGCAAACGCGCTTTGTACTTAAAAAAGCACTTGAACAAGGATTAAAACCATTAGTTGTATTAAATAAAATTGACCGTCCAAACGTACGTCCAGAAGAAGTAGTAGATGAAGTACTTGATCTATTTATCGATTTAGGTGCGGATGATGAACAGTTAGAATTCCCTGTACTTTATGCTTCAGCAATTAATGGGATGTCAGGATTTAGTCCAGAAGATTTAACAGAGACTTTTGACCCTGTATTTGATACGATTTTAGACTATATCCCAGCACCAGAAGACAACAGTGAGGAACCTTTACAATTCCAAGTTACATTACTTGATTATAATGAGTATGTTGGTCGTGTAGGAATTGGCCGCGTATTCCGTGGTTCAATTAAAGTTGGTGACCAAGTTGTTGTAATGAAAACAGACGGAACTGAAAAGAAATTTAGAATTTCTAAATTATTTGGTTTTATCGGTTTAAAACGTACTGAAATTAATGAAGCAAAAGCAGGAGAAATTGTTGCTGTTTCAGGTATGGACGATATTAATATTGGAGAAACAATTTGTCCGGTAAGTCATCCTGAAGCTTTACCAATTCTTCGTATTGATGAGCCTACTTTACAAATGACTTTCTTAGTTAACAATAGTCCATTTGCAGGTAAAGATGGGGATTCAATTACTTCAGCTAAAATTAAAGAACGTTTAATGACACAATTAGAAACAGACGTTAGTTTACGCGTTGAAGATACAGCATCACCAGACGCTTGGGTAGTATCTGGTCGTGGTGAACTTCATTTATCAGTTTTAATTGAAAACATGAGACGTGAAGGTTTTGAATTACAAATTTCTAAACCACAAGTTATCATTAAAGAAATTGATGGCGTGAAATCTGAGCCAATGGAACATGTCCAAATTGACGTACCAGAAGAGTACACGGGTGGCGTTATGGAGTCAATTGGTGAACGTAAAGGTGAAATGCTTAATATGGAAAATACGGGAACAGGTCAAGTTCGTTTAGAATTTACTGTACCGTCACGTGGATTACTTGGTTATTCAACAGAATTCATGTCGCAAACGCGTGGTTATGGAATTATGAACCATTCGTTTAGCCATTATGCACCTGTTGTAAAAGGTTTTCTTGGTGGACGTAGAACTGGTGCACTCGTAAGTTTAGAAGCGGGTAAAGCAACAGCTTACGGAATCCTTCATTTAGAAGATCGTGGAACGATATTTGTTGAGCCTGGTACAGAAGTTTATCCAGGAATGGTTGTTGGGGAACATAACCGTGAAAATGATTTAACAGTTAATATTTCACGTGAAAAACACTTAACAAACATGCGTACAGCAAATAAAGACCAAACAAGTGTTATTCGTAAAGCACGTACAATGTCACTTGAAGAAGCAATCCAATATTTAGCAGATGATGAATATTGTGAAGTAACACCTAACTCGATTCGTTTACGTAAAAAGATTTTAAACCAAAACGAACGTGAAAAAAGTAAGAAAAAATAAAAATTGAAAAATACCTCTCCAATCAAACTTGATTGGAGAGGTATTTTATTTGGGTTACTTAGTAAATGTATAAGGTGATTGCATTTCCCATTCATGGATGGATAGTTCTCTTGCACCAAGTTCGATGTAAGGATCTAAATTAGCAAGATCAGTTGCTTGTTCGAGTGATTCTGCTTGATAAATAAGTAAACCACCTGTACCGTCGGTTAATCTACCATATGAAAATAAGCGGTCTTGATTTACCATATCTTCAACAAAATCTAGATGAGCTTGCCTGTGTTCTTTACTCTTAGCTTCATCTTTCATTTTTAATAATACTGCAAAATACTTCATTTATTTCATCTCCTTTAATATAAAAACAGAACACTCTTAGTATACAATTAAATCAGCATTTAATCTAAGACTTCAGGGTTAATTAAATCAATTGGTGTTTTATTATTTAAACTAGCTCTTAAATTTTGTTCCGCTCGTTTTGACATGCTTAATTCATTTTCAATAGTTGCAGGTCCAATATGAGGTAGGGCGACGAGATTATCTAATGTTAAAAGAGGACTGTTTTTATCAACAGGTTCTTTTTCATAAACATCAATGCCAGCGGCTAAAATATCATTATTTTTTAAAGCTTCATAAAGTGCTGTTTCATCGTTATTTATTCCTCTTGATCCATTAATATATATAGCAGATTGTTTCATGAGATCAAACTCACGTTTACCAATGATATGTTTTGTTTCAGGTGTTGCGGGAAGCATTAAACAAATAAAGTCTGACGTTTTTAAAAGTTCATCTAGCTCTGTAAATGTAGCATTATATAATATTTCAGCGTCTTCTTTGCGTGAACGGTTATAATAAATGACATTCATATCAAATCCTAAAGCACATCTTTTCGCGAGTGCTTTCCCGATATTTCCCATCCCAATAATGCCAACTGTTTTATGATGAAGATCAACACCAAATTGATCGTGTTTTAAATAATTATCCCATTTACCGGCCATTAAAAAATTATGTAGTTCAGGTATTCGTCTAGCTGTTGCAAGCATAATCCCAAATATTGCGTCAGCTGTTGTTTCAGTTAAAGTATCAGGTGTATTTGTTGCGAGTATAGCACGTTTATTTAAGACAGGAATATCTAAATTATCGTAACCAACAGATACATTTGCAATTATTTTTAAGTGGGGTGCGTGTTTTAATATGTCTTCTTTCCCTTTAAATTCTAAACCAATAATTCCAACAGCTTTTTTTAATGCTTTTAAAAATACGGGATTATCAATCGATTCATTTTCTTTAAAATAATGGACATTGTAATCTTTTTTTAATGACTCAATGACTTCTTTGGCAACACGATTATAAGCAATGATTGTTTCCATCTTAATCAACTCCTTTTAAAATA